>CAZQIP010000354.1:0-11021 GCA_964593655.1 uncultured bacterium
AAACGTTAAGACAGCGATTTTCCCATCTTTCGCCTGTTCAACCGCCCAGACCAAATCCTCAAACCCGTAGTTCGGACCGGGGACACCTGCTGACGGAACAACCAACGGGTGATGGACATCCGGATCGTAAGCCGGTCCGCGTCCGCCCTCTGGATGAAATGGAAACTCCGGTCCAATGCCACGCCGCGCGAAACGATACCCTTTTTCTGACAACGCTTCTATCGCTTCCGGGCCGCGACAATCTGCCGGATAGCCAAAGGTCTCAGGAACAGGGATACCGTATGCCTTGCACCTTTCATCGATGTGTATCAAGTCTGCCAGCAATTCCTCTTTCGATTGTGTGTTGGCATGCGTATGATGACGGGTGTGGTTACCTATCTCAAAACCCTCGTCGTGCAATTGACGGATCTCTTCCCACGTGACATAGTGTGCCTTGTTGTTGAGGAAATTAAGACCTTCCGTGATGAAAAATGTCGCCCCAAAACCGTATCGCTTCAACAAGGGTCCAACATAAGTATAGTCTGACTTGTTACCGTCATCAAAGGTGAGGACAATCAATCCGTCGGGGATGGGTTGTAAGGCTTCAGTTTCAGACAATTCTTGATTTTCTTTTTGCATTTTTACACCTAACGATTTGCGGATTTTCTCCAGCGGCGATGGTAAGCCGGTTGGACATCCATATCAATTGCGTTCCAGTAATACTTCAGCGAATCGTCCGTTTCCCACTCCGAATAGACCTCTTCCCATTTCGCACAGCCCAGATGAACGGTGAGAGCGTCTTCGTCAACGGGTTCATTGACCGATTGGTAGCGGGCACTTGTTGCGAGCCGTATGCGATTCTCAGTCACATTGTCACGGCCTCGGTGGATCGTTAAGCTGTGAAACATGACGACATCTCCGCATTTGAAGGGGTTCCATGTCCATTCCGTACTATCGTCAATCAACTCCCAGGAACGGACACCACCATCCTCTAACAACCCATGACGGTTTGATCCACGGGCAATCGCCAAGCCACCCAACTCCGCATCACAGTCTCCGAGTGGTGTCCACACGGTCCATGTTTCCTGCGAACCACGAACTGGACTGAAGTCTTGATGCGGAGGTGTGGTATACTGATGTTCGCCTGGGAAGATAGCGTGACAGATGTGACGGGGATGGATGAAAACAGACGCACCGAACAGGATTTCCAGAATACCTACAATATGCTCGTGATGCGGAAGCGCGTGGAAAAGTCGGAGTTTCTGGACATCAATGTAAAAATTTCTGAAAGTCTCGGATCCATCCTGTTCGCAGATGAAGACCCCTTCTCTACGGATACCAGCCTCGGGATCCGTGTCTGGTTTAAGGAGCTCGTGCTGTTCTGCTACACGGAGCACCTGTCGACGTAGTTCAAGCACCGGCTCTACAGGGAGGAGTCCCGGAAAGAAGAGATACCCATTCTGGTGGGCGTGCTCAAGAAGCCGAGCACGGTCTCTGATCCAGTCTGTGCAATCTATGAATGGTGATTCGACGTGCATTAGAATTGTTCCTTCTTAACTTTATTGCATCGTCTTAAGTTTTCCCCATGTAACCGACAGGGCATCTTCGGGATTCACTGCGAAACTATGGCCTACAGTTGTAACTAATACATTGTCATAGAGGCTATGTTCGCCACCACCGGCTCTGAAACCTATGCCGCCCTTATCATTGGTATCATCTTTCCATGTACATGATAACTCGAGTTCCTTGCCACGCTCAGCGAGGTAGAGGTCGTAACGCTCACCTTCCGCAACGATCTTTATCGTGTACCATTTGCCAAGCTCAGCGTGTACACCGGATTCGTTGTCCAACTTATCCTCGTCCTTAACGATATAATTACCGCCAACTCTCGTGAACCACCAAAATTGATTACGACCATCTGCTACAATTTGAACCAACGTACAGTTGTTAGGATCTTCCGCACGCACGACCCAATTCGATGCCCATAGTGGACTTATCATGTGAAAGTCAACATAGAACTCAAAGTCAGTAAAGTCATTCTTGACAGTAATCCCGACTTCTCCACCGTTAACCGTCAGTTCCTTGCCATCCGCGGACCAGGTACCTGTAGGAGCCCATTTACCCTTATCAATTGCGTTTTTCTCAAAGTCATCCTCAAACAGCACTTCGCCAACGCAAAAGGGTACGGATGCCGAGATGAGTGTTAATAAGAAAAATGTAAAGACGCTGAATTTCAATTCTCTTGATTTCATCGTGACTTCTCCTTTCTGAAAAAATGAATGGAGACAGACTTCTAAACGTACAGAATCAAGTGAGCAAAGGATAACAGGTTTTCGATAAACTGTCAATCAAAAATCGGGACTCGTATCTATACTAAGGTTTGGACAATTTTTTTACGGAATAGATATGCCGCCCCTACGGGGCTTAGGTTTTTTGACGATATGCTGCTATAGACATACCGTCCCCTACGGGACTGAAGAGGTTTTTGAAGCATTCAAGGTTTTCGCGGAGTATCCGGTTCGGTTAGGAAACCGAACCTACCGGGTCCGGGGTCGAGGTGGTTATTTTTCTAAAGCCAAACCACCACCGATGGCAGGGAGGAAATGGATCTCTGCATCTGCGTCAACCTTTTCGAGTATACTGCCGCGTGTAAGGAGACCGTTGACATATACAGCGATACCGGGCTTAATGCGATCGTCCTCACACAACCGCGCTTTCATACCCGGGTAGCGACTCTCTAAATTATCGATGACCTCTCGGATAGTGGCACCGGGAACAGTAATACTTTCTTTGCCGTTGGTTAGATTACGGAGGAGGGATGGAATGGCTACGATTGGCATTTTTTAGTGGTTATCGGTTTGCAGTTATCGGTTGTCAATTCGATACAGGGTATTTCAACGAAAACCCGGCACGACTTGGAGATCATAGGGGTAGGCACAAGACCTACCCCTACGAAATCGGGGTTTCAAATTCCTCTCACTTAAATTTTGCCCATCGCTTTCAGGAGTCGATCGGGCGACATCGGGAGTTCCGTCATCCGAATGCCGATTGCATCATAGATCGCATTGGCGATGGCAGCCATCGGTGGCACAATCGGCACTTCACCGACCCCACGCACACCATACGGATGTCCCGGATTCGGGACTTCAACGATGACAGCGTCAATCATCGGTAAATCTAAGCAGGTCGGCATCCGATAATCGAGGAAGCTGGCGTTGGTCATTTCACCTTCGGCATTGTAGATGTATTCCTCATTCAATGCCCATCCGATACCTTGGACAGCACCGCCCTGTATTTGTCCCTCAACATAACTCGGATGAATGGCTTTCCCGGCATCCTGGACTGCGGTATAGCGGAGGATATCGACCTTGCCGGTCTCCTCATCCACTGCTACATCTACGACGTGCGTCGCGTAGGCACCACCGGCACCACCGGGATTCACTGTTCCACTGCCAACAATCGGACCGCCGGTTTCACCGAGCCTGCCACAGAGGTCGCGAAAACTGATCTGTTCCTCTTTGCCATTGATGCTTGAGAATTCGCCATCCGCAAACTGCACGTTCGCTGCGTCAACTTCCCAGAGCTTCGCTGCACGAGTGATCATCTGCTGTTTAACATCTTGTGCGGCTTCATAAGCGGCGTAGCCGGTCGCGTAGGTTGTACGACTCCCCCCTGTTACGGCAGTGTACCCGACAGAGTTGGTATCAACAACACTTGGGTTGACCGATTCAGCAGGGATACCGAGCACTTCTGCCGCCTGCATAGCTATCGAAGCGCGCGTGCCACCGATGTCTGTGGAACCTTCAATGAGGTTAATTGTACCATCGGAGTTGACATTAATCGTCACGCTGGACTCCAAGCCGATATTGAACCAGTAACCGGACGCGACACCACGACCGTGGTGCTTCTTCCCATTAGGTGCGGTATAGTGCGGATGCGCTTTCGCTGCTTCGACTGTCTCAATGCAACCGATGCGCGGGTGAACAGGACCATCTGCACGTCGGTCACCCTCTTTCGCAGCGTTGAGCAACCGAATCTCAAGTGGATCGATGCCGAGTTTCTCCGCGATCTCGTCAACAACTGTCTCCGAACCGAAAGCAGCGTTGGGTGCCCCAGGGGCGCGGTAAGGCGCGGTTTTCGGTTTGTTCACAACGACATCGTAGCCGTCAATAATAACGTTTTCTATGTTGTAGGGCGCAAAGATACACATCGCACCAGGTCCAACGGGAGAGCCAGGGTAAGCACCCGCTTCAAAGGCGAGATATGCCTGAGCGGCGGTTAACTTACCTGCCTTGGTGGCACCCATCTTAACACGAATGAAAGAAGCAGGTGTCGGTCCTGTGCCTTCAAACACGTCTGCACGATTCATCAGCACCTTGACCGGTTTACCCGTTTTCTTTGCCAGCAGTGCCGCAACAGGTTTAATGTAGACGCTGATCTTGCCGCCAAAACCACCGCCAATTTCCATCGGAACGACCTTAATTTTTGAAACGGGGTATTGGAGGATTTCGGCGACTTGTTCACGGACGGTAAACGCACCTTGTGTGCTACACCAAATAGTGAGCTGCCCATCGGCATTGTAGTGTGCTGTAGCGTTATGCGGTTCAATATAGCCTTGGTGGACAGTACCTGTAACGAACTCGCGTTCAATGATAATATCTGCTTCAGCGAACCCTTTCTCAGGATCACCGAGTTGGTGCTGGATATGGCTTGCAACGTTGCTCGGTTCGTCAGCCGTTTCACCCATTGAGGCGGTCTTTAAATGTTCGTGGAGGAGCGGCGCATCCGACTCCATCGCTTGCCGTACCTCTAAGACAGGCGGTAGCACCTCGTATTCAACATCAATAAGCGTGCAAGCCTCTTCGGCGATATGCGGGTTCGTCGCAGCGACTGCAGCGACGGCGTGACCTTTATAGAGCACCTTGTCGCTCGCTAAGATGTTATCACAGAGGTGTTTAAGATTAACAGCACCTTCCCCAAGATCGGCAATTTTATCTCCTGGATTAGGCAGGTCTTTTGCGGTGACAACACCTTTCACCCCGGGGAGTGCTTCAGCACGACTGGTATCAATTGAGATAATGTGTGCATGTGCGTGCGGACTCCGTAGTACCCTGCCGTGGAGGAGGCCCGCAGCCTGAAAATCTGCCCCGTAAAGTGCCCTGCCGGTGACTTTGTCGACACCGTCATGGCGGATCGGGCGCGTTCCGATAACTTTGTATTCTTTATTTTCAAGCATTCCTATTTTCGTCAATTCGCCATGTGAGACATAGAAAATTTGCTAACGACGACCGCAATTTCTATAAGCTCAGCCATGCGAAGGACGCTCCTTTCACTTAGCTGCGGCTGCATCAAGTACAGCACGGACGATTTTATCATAACCGGTACAGCGGCACAAATTTCCAGCCAACCAGTATCGGACTTCGTGTTCCGTCGGATTTGGGTTCTCATCAAGCAGTGCTTTCGCACTCATGATGAAACCGGGTGTGCAAATACCGCATTGGAGCGCGGCGTTTTCGAGGAAAGCATCTTGGATCGGATGCAGCTTGTCCGGGTCAGCAACGCCTTCGATGGTTTCGACCGATTTGCCTTCAGTTTCTACACCGAGGACAAGGCATGAATTAACCAGCCGACCGTCGAGGATGACACTGCATGCCCCACAATTCCCATTGTTGCAGCCCTCTTTGGCACCTGTAAGGTGAAGCTCATCTCTAAGGACCTCGAGCAGACTTTGCCGGGGTTCGCAGAGAAATTCCACTGTTTCGCCATTAAGAGTCGTCTGAACGTGCGATCTTCTCGCCATAATATAAATTCCTTTCGTTCTATTAACAACAGAACTTACGCAAGATGAGTTCTTTTGTTTACAGAATTGGAAGACAGGAAGATTAGAAGATTGGAAGTGTGGGGAAGTCCGACTATTCTTCCATCCTTCCGTTCTTCCACCTTTCCTATCAAGAATATCTCGGTTATATGTCTGTTCTAATATAAATTTATGTCGCTTCTCGGACTCTCTGGATAGCACCGTTGAGGGCGCGTCGCGTCAGCACCCCGACGAGATGTGTGCGTTGTTCAGCGGTGCCACGCATATCGCTAATCGGGCGTGCAATGGCTTGTGCAGCTTCTGCAGCTGCGTCGATTGCTTCATCAGAGACCTCTCGACCCGCAAGTAGCGCGCTCGCTTCTTCCGCAAAGAGCGGTGTCGGGGCGACAGCAGCAAGTGCGATACGGGCAGAGACAATCGTCTCTTTCGCAGCATCAAGCGTCACAGAGGCACCAGCACCAACCACGGCGATATCCATCTCATTGCGCGGGATAAACCGGAGATAGTAGGAGCTCGAATTGTTTGCAGGTGCCGGTATTTTCAAAGAGATAAGCATTTCACCTTTCTCTAAGGCGGTCTGCCCGGGGGCTGTACAAAACTGTTCAACAGGCAGTTCGCGTTCACCGTTTGGACCGGCAATAACACAAGAAGCGTTTAGCACAATCAGGGGCGGTATACCATCTGCAGCGGGTGAGGCGTTACACAGGTTTCCACCGACCCCGGCGCGTCCCTGAATTGCTGTACCACCAATAATTTTCGTCGCATCAATCAAACTCGGATAGGCATCGCAGATAGCATCATCGGCATAGATCTTATAACACTCAACTGCAGCACCGAGCGTCAAGCCAGTGGCGGCATTGTAATCCAAAACGTTAACCTCGGGGATCGATTTGATGTCAATCATCCAATCAACGTCTCGGCGCGCCTCTCGAACCTGAACGATGAGGTCGGTACCACCGGCTAAAATACGTGCGCTTTCCCCCTTCTTGTCGAGTAGGGCAACCGCTTCCGGTATCGTGTTCGCGGCAATGTACGAAAAATCTCGCATAACCGGAATCTCCTTTCGTTACTATAGATGGGATTTCGTAAATTACTTCGTGAAGATTGAGGCAAAAACCTCGCCACGGAAGTTTATATTTATCAGACAGGTTTTAGGGAATCTATTTTTATCCCGTACTATAGCAAAAATTCGGTTTTATGGCAAGATTTTTATCTTTCACGCGCGCAGATTTCAGCAATCAATGTCTCCACGTTCACAAATTTAACTCTGGATATATCTACTGGTGTATAGGGCTGCTACTATATGTCAACCTGTTTGCAAATAGTAGCACTATATGCCATCATCCCCTCAAGTCCTTCCAAGAAAGGACGAGCTAAACTTGCTCGACGCTCAAAGTCGCCTGTTCATCGTTGAGTTTTTGCGCAAGCGTGAATGCCTTTTCGCTCGGCGCATCTACAATTACCGTCGTTAGCGTCTCTCGGAGGATATATTCCGAATGCGCTTGAAACGCTTCGTCTACGAGGTGTGATGCATCGGTAAGGCTGAGTTTAATCCGGTCAGAGACGTTAAAATCGGCTTCCTTCCGCATATTTTGGATCTTGTTGACAAGCTCACGTGCTAAACCTTCAAGTACCAATTCGTGCGTCAGTTCTGTTGAGAGTGCGACGAATTTCCGAGCGTCTACCTCTACAAAGAAGCCCTCTCGATTCTGCGTTTGCACGTCGATGTCTGATGGATCGAGGGTGTATCTCTCGCCTGCGGCTTCAATTTGTAGGCTGCCAGCGGTTTCCAATTCCGCCTTCGTCTGCATGGCATCTGCGCTGGCGAGTGCCTTCGCGATGGCTTGAACGCCTTTGCCATATTTAGGTCCCAACACCCTGAAGTTCGGTTTGAGTGTGACCTGCGCGAACGCGTCTAATGCTTCTGTGAAGACGATAGTTTTGACGTTAAGTTCATCGTAGACGAGTTCTGCCAAACGATTAACGGTCGCTTTTTCTGCGTCGGAGAGTCCACCGATGGTAATCTCTGCAAGTGGCTGGCGTGTTTTGATACCGGAACGGTTGCGCGCAGCATGTCCCATGCTGATCACTTCGCGAATGAAATCCATATCAGTCTCTAACTGTGCGTCTTTCAGCGAAGTATCTGCTACCGGGTATTCGGCGAGATGGACACTCGGCGGTGCCTCAGCATCAACCGAACATACCAGATTTCGGTAAAGCTCATCTGCCAAAAACGGGACGAAGGGTGCGGAGAGTTTCGCCACAGTAACAAGCACCTCATAGAGTGTTGCATAAGCGGCTTGTTTGTCGGGGCCCGCTTCCGCACCCCAGAAACGATCTCGGGTGCGGCGGACATACCAATTGCTGAGGTCGTCCACAAACGCCTCAATCGCACGTGGCGCGTTCGTGAGTTGGTAATTTTCCATCTCATCGCGCACATTGTCAATGAGGGAATGAAGACGGGACAAGATCCACCTATCTACAACGGCGCGCTCCGTAACTGGCGGTGTATCTCTCAAGACATCAACCTGTTCGAGGTTGGCATACATCACGAAAAAACTATAGACATTATGAAGCGTTCCCATGAACTTTTTCAACGCTTCATCAATGCTATCAATTTTAAAAGTCCGTTGTGCCCACGGTGCGGATCCTGTGAACATATACCACCGCATCGCATCCGCGCCCTGCTCGTCTAAAATTGTCCACGGATCGACCGTGTTCCCGCGACTCTTACTCATTTTTTGTCCATCGGCGGCGAGGACGAGCTCGAGACAGAGGCAGTTTTTGTAGGCGGGTTTATCGTAGAGGAGTGTGCCAGTTGCCAAAAGGCTATAGAACCATCCGCGCGTCTGGTCGATCGCTTCGGAGATGAAATCCGCAGGATAGGCTTCCTCAAATAGCTCTTTGTTTTCAAACGGGTAGTGCCATTGTGCCGTGTGTGCGCAACCGGAGTCGAACCAGCAATCAATGACATCTTGCACGCGGTGCATCGTGCCATTGCATTCCTCACAGGTGAGTGCAAGGTCATCTACGTACGGACGGTGGAGTTCAATATCCTCGGGTACGTCTATACCGAGGTCCCTCAGTTCAGCGATACTGCCTACGCAGTGTTGGTGTCCGCAATCATCACACACCCAGACCGGCAGTGGTGTACCCCAATAGCGTTCACGACTCAAACCCCAGTCGATATTGTTTTCCAGCCAATTCCCGAACCGCCCATCTTTGATGTGTTCCGGGTACCAGTTGATTTCCTGATTGTGCTGGAGCATCTGGTCACGGATAGCCGTCGTTCGGATAAACCACGATTCGCGCGCATAGTAGAGCAGCGGGTTATCGCAGCGCCAACAGAAGGGGTATTGGTGCGTGTATTCAGTGGCTTTAAACAACAAGCCGCGACCATCTAAGTTCTCAATGATTTGTGGGTCGGCATCTTTAACGTATTCACCCGACCACGGTTCTTTTACCGCTGAAACAAATTTACCATCGGGACCTACCAATTGCACCAACGGGAGGTTATGTTGTTGCCCAATGTCGTAGTCGTCTTGTCCGAAAGCTGGCGCAATGTGGACCAAGCCGCTACCCTCTGTCGTTGTTACAAAATCGCCAGTGACCACATAGTGAGCTCTTTCCGGGTGTTCCCCTCCGTCAAACAGGGGTTCATATTCCCAATCGCAGAGGTCGCTACCCTTATAGGTTTCGACGATCCGCGGCGGTTCATCTCCGAATAAACTGGAGACACATTCCTTGGCGAGGATGAGGTGCTGCCCATTCTGTTCTTCAACAGCGACGTAATCGTAATCCTCACCGACAGCAACAGCGACGTTAGAGGGTAGCGTCCACGGTGTCGTTGTCCAGACGAGGAGGTACGTATTTTCTCTGTTCTTGAGTGGAAACCGAACGAAGATAGACGGATCGGCAACCTCTTGGTAACCGAGCGCGACTTCGTGGCTTGCCAAGGTAGTGCCGCACCGATAGCAATACGGTTGTACCTTATGTCCCTGATACAGCAATTCCTTATCCCAGGCTTGTCGCAGTACCCACCAGACGCTTTCAATATAATCGTTTGACAACGTGATATAGGCATCATCGAGGTTGACCCAGAATCCGATGCGCTCTGTCATCCGTCGCCAGTCCTGCTCGTATTGGAACACGTTCTCCTTACACTTTTCGATAAAGTTCTGAACGCCGTAAGCCTCCAATTCCGCCTTATTTGTGATATTGAGTTGCTTTTCGACCTGATATTCGACAGGGAGTCCGTGGGTGTCCCAACCGGCTTTACGGAGGACGTAATGTCCCGTCATCGTCTTATACCGGCAGACAGCATCTTTCATGATGCGCGCAAGGACGTGATGCACACCCGGCGGCGCATTTGCAAACGGCGGTCCCTCTAAGAAAATGAAAGGCGGCGCGTCTTTGTATATTTCCATACTCTTCTCAAAGATCTCATGTTCACGCCAGAACGCTAAGGTCTGTTTCTCTTTATCGGCAAACGTAAATTGGGGTGATACCTCTTCAAACATCGGGAAACTCCTCGTTTAATGGTTGTCAGTTTTAATAGTACTCAGTTATCGGTTACCAGTTATCAGTCAAAAAAAAACACCCTCACTGAAATCATCTGCTTCAGTGATGGGCGTTATAATAAAAACTACTTATCTGGTCGTGATTAGCCCACCACAGTGCGACGAATAGCAATCATAATGAATATGGCGCGCAAACCCGTGACAGCAGAAAGGCTATCTTGGGATAGGGTATTATAGCGCACAGACTCCGTATATTGCGATGTC
The DNA here is from genome assembly GCA_964593655.1 of uncultured bacterium. Taxonomy (GTDB): domain Bacteria; phylum Poribacteria; class WGA-4E; order WGA-4E; family WGA-3G; genus WGA-3G. Next base: position 10,582 of record CAZQIP010000354.1, read on the forward strand.
AGTGTGATGAGCGATTTTTTGTCCATATCTTACTTGACTGATGCGTGATGTTACGAAAATTTTGTCAGACTTGTTGAAAACGTGTGTTCCTTAATTAGGATACTACATTCTGTAAAGGATGTCAAATATTTTCTCTTGCAGAACCCAAAATTTAAGGTATAATAACCCAAGTTGCTACTAACGGATTTTAAGCATTGTAACACAGTTTTTGGACAATTTCTTCACCCCGTATGAAGATTAAGAATTTAATCGGGTAATTCTATGACGTGTGATAACAAGTGGATCGGTTCGTAGTAGTGCGATTCATCGCACGTTGCGTCGCCACAATTACCCAATTTATTTTTTAATCCTCATTAGGGGTGTTATGTCTATAGAAAATGGCGTATTTACGCGATTGCCCTCCGTATGAAGTTTAATAAAATATTTGGGTAATTCTATGT
>CAZQIP010000355.1:0-40174 GCA_964593655.1 uncultured bacterium
ACTGCTGAATATGCTCCGGTACCTCGTAACCGACAAAATCTTATCGCCTGAAGTCGCGCTACTCACACCGGGCGTTTATAACTCCGCATACTTTGAGCACTCCTTTCTCGCGCAACAGATGGGCGTTGAATTGGTTGAGGGACGCGATCTCGTCGTAATAGACGGGTTTGTGCACGCGCGAACGACGAAAGGCTTTGAGCGTGTCGATGTCATCTACCGCCGTATTAACGACGATTTCCTTGACCCGAAAGCCTTCAAACCCGAATCAATGCTCGGCGTTCCCGGATTGATGGATGTTTACAAAGCCGGACGGGTCGCTTTGGTGAATGCCCCCGGCACCTGTGTCGCCGACGACAAAGTCGTCTGTGCTTTCGTCCCTGAGATCATCAAGTATTATCTCGGCGAAGACATTATCGTCCCAAATGTTCCGACCTACATGTGTTGGAAAGAGAGCGATCAGAAATATGTTCTCGAACATCTTGACGAGCTCGTCGTGAAAGAAGCTAACCAGTCCGGGGGTTATGGAATGCTGATCGGGCCCCACGCAACTAAAGCAGAACACGAAGAATTTGCCCGCCGAATCAAAGACAATCCGCGCAATTACATTGCACAACCGACACTCGCGCTTTCACGGGTACCGGTGCTTATTGACGACCATTTTGAGGGACGGCACGTTGATTTGCGTCCATTTATCCTTTATGGTGAAGAAATTTACGTCCTCCCAGGGGGGTTGACACGGGTCGCACTCAAAAAGGGTTCGCTTGTCGTCAACTCGTCACAAGGTGGCGGTAGCAAAGATACGTGGGTCTTATCGGGGCCGGAGACCCCGCCCGTTACTACGAAGGGGACGTAGGAGGTTGCCATGCTGAGTCGCGTTGCTGAATCAATTTATTGGATGAGTCGCTACATTGAACGTGCTGAGAATGTCGCCCGCTTCGTTGATGTCAATCTGCGTTTGATCCTTGATGCACCCGTCGGGATGCAGGCACAGTGGGAACCGCTTGTTGCAACCACAGGCGATGATGAAGTGTTTGCCGAACGCTATGGTGAAGCATCACGTGAAGCCGTCATCCGATTTTTGGCGTTTGACACTGAAAACCCGAATTCAATTGTCTCTTGCTTGCGGGCGGGGCGAGAAAACGCCCGGTCCATACGCGAAAATATCTCATCAGAGATGTGGGAGCAGCTAAACGATGCCTACTTACTCGTCGCAAACACTTCCGAACAGTGGGCGATGGCAGAACCCCATGAATTCTTTACAGAGATCAAACTTGCATCACACCTCTTCATGGGACTTACAGATAATATCATGTCCCACAGCGAAGGGTGGCACTTCTGTCAGTTGGGACGTTTGATTGAACGCGCAGACAAAACCTCGAGAATCGTTGATGTTAAATATTTTATTCTCCTGCCCTCTATCTGGGATGTGGACACACCTTTTGACGACATTCAGTGGGGCGCACTCTTACATTCTGCCAGTGGTTTTGAGATGTACCGCCGCACCTACGGTCTCATCTCGCCAGACGATGTTGTCGCTTTTCTACTGTTAGACCGTGAGTTTCCACGCTCGGTTCTCTACTGTCTCTCCAAAGCGGAGGAGTCACTGCACGCCATATCCAGCACACCGCTGGAGACGTTCTCCAATACAGCAGAACAACGTTTGGGGCAACTCCGTTCGGAATTCGCTTATGCCCAAGTCAGACAGATTCTCTCAAGCGGTTTACACGAGTTTCTTGACGCATTCCAGACCAAACTTAACTTAGTTGGCGCGGATATTCACAAGACATTTTTCGCTTTGCGACCTGTCAATGGAGAACCTATTCAGGAACAGGAACAGACGCAGTCGCAGGTGTAACTTGATCCACACCTCTCTAACTGGAGGGCGACAGATATGGCAATTCGTGTAGCAATCAACCATAAATCCCTTTACCAATATGACCGGCTCGTTAACTTGTCGCCACACATTTTTCGATTGAGACCGGCAGTCCACTGTCGGACACCGATTGAAGCGTATTCGTTTAAAATTGAACCTGAGAATCACTTCATTAATTGGCAGCAAGACCCCTTCGGCAACTATCAAGCCCGCGTCATCTTTCTCGAACCCACAAGCACCTTATCTATTGAAGTAGACCTTGTCGCGGATATGACCGTCATCAATCCGTTTGATTTTTTCCTTGAAACGAGTGCCGAACACTATCCATTTTTGTATGAAGCCCAGCTCAAAGAAGAATTAGCCCCATTCCTTGAAGTGAAAGAGAACGGGCCACTGCTGACAGCGTGGTTAGCAGGGATCCCGCGTACAAACAAAAAAATGATCGATTTTCTCGTTGACATCAATCAATCCCTGTCGGAAAATGTAAAATACACGATTCGGATGGAACCCGGGGTACAGTCCTGCGAGGAAACGTTAGAAAACCAGATTGGCTCATGCCGGGACACCGGATGGTTGCTCGTTCAGATTATGCGACATCTCGGTGTGGCCGCCCGGTTCGTTTCCGGTTATCTTGTACAACTTGTCGCCGATCAGAAGCCTGTAGACGGGCCCGCTGGCCCATCTCAGGACTTTACCGATCTACACGCGTGGTGCGAAGTCTACGCCCCCGGCGCAGGGTGGATAGGACTCGATCCAACATCCGGACTGTTTGCCGGTGAGGGACATATTCCGTTAGCCTGCGTCCCGGATCCGGTGAGCGCAGCACCCGTCACTGGCTACATGGACCAGTGCGAAACAGTATTCACCTACAGCAACACTGTCCAACGTATCCACGAAGACCCACGCGTCACGAAACCCTACACCGACGTACAGTGGACAGATATTAACGCGCTCGGTCAGCAGGTGGATCAAGACATAATTCAGAGCGACATTCGGTTGACAATGGGCGGCGAACCGACTTTCGTATCAATTGACGATACAGATAGTCCTGAATGGGATACAGAAGCGGACAGCCCAAGAAAAAGAGAGTTAGCAGCAGGGCTTCTACGGCGTTTGCGGGACAGTTTCGGACCCGGGGGGGCGCGCTATTACGGACAAGGAAAATGGTACCCCGGCGAACCCTTACCGCGCTGGAAGTTTGGATGTTTCTGGCGTAAGGATGGGGTACCCGTTTGGCAGAACGATAAACTTCTCGCCGAACCTCATAAAGATTACGGTTTCACTCCTGAAGATGCTGAACGATTTATGCGTCATCTCACGCAACAACTCAATATCGCACCAGATCAGATCATACCGGCTTACGAAGACGCTCTTTACTTTCTCTGGACGGAAGATAGACTGCCCGTTAACATCAATCCACTCGATTTTAACTTCAAGGACGCAGCTGAACGGAAACGCCTCGCGCAGCTCCTACAAACAGACTCCATCGGGGAGCCGATCGGCTACGCGCTACCGCTACGTTGGAATCGCGTAGACGAGGTCTGGGAAAGTTGTCTATGGCGTTTCAAGGATGGACGCATGTATCTAATCCCCGGCGATTCACCGATAGGGCTCCGGCTACCGTTAGAGTCTATACAATGGGTGCCACCTGAACAGCGAGAGACAGGTTACGAACGGGACCCGCTCGAACCGCGCCAGGAGCACTTAAACGCGTCCGCACAAACGAACTTACAAAACGCCTCTACTCAGGAAAACGGTACACCGAATACAGTAAACGATGAAACACAGACGGTCTTTCAGACAGCACTCTGCATTGAACCGCGTGACGGACGCTTGTATATCTTTATACCACCCCTGACGCATCTTGAGCACTACCTATCGCTTCTTGGGGCAGTTGAAGCAACTGCAGAAGCTTTAGAAATGCCAGTGATCCTTGAGGGGTATGAAGTCCCCCACGATTGGCGAATTCAAGCGTTGAACGTGACACCCGACCCCGGTGTCATCGAAGTAAACATTCACCCCGCAGAAAACTGGAATGAGTTAGTACACAATACGACAACCCTCTATGCGCAAGCACGCTTAGCCGGATTGAGTGCCGAAAAATTCATGTTAGACGGTCGGCACACCGGTACCGGAGGCGGCAATCACGTTATCATCGGCGGGCGCACACCTGCCGATAGTCCGCTGTTACGGCAGCCTCACCTCCTACGCAGCCTCATTACCTATTGGCAACACCACCCCGGCTTATCCTATCTCTTTTCCGGGACCTTCATCGGTCCGACGAGTCAGGCACCGCGCCTCGACGAAGGGCGAGATGAACAACTCTATGAACTTGAAGTCGCTTTCGCCCAGATCCCTGATAGCGATGCAGAGGATGGACCGCCTTGGCTAATTGACCGGCTCCTGCGGCACTTGTTAGTAGATCTCACAGGCAATACGCACCGCGCAGAGTTTTGTATCGACAAACTCTACTCCCCTGATTCGGCAACCGGGAGGCTTGGGCTATTGGAGATGCGCGCTTTTGAGATGCCACCCCATGCACAGATGAGCATTGTCCAAATGCTCCTAATTCGGACATTAGTCGCCAAATTTTGGAAGACACCTTACAAAGGTAGATTGGTGCGCTGGGGCACAGAATTACATGACCGATTTATGCTGCATCACTACGTTCGGGCTGACATAGAGGAAGTCGCTAACGAACTTCAAGAGGCTGGTTATCCCTTTGAGATGGCGTGGCTTGAACCTTTCTTTGAATTCCGTTTCCCGAAATTGGGAACTGTAAATATACAAAATATTGAAATCGAATTGCGGATGGCAATCGAACCCTGGCACGTGTTAGGTGAGGAGGTAACGCGCACTGGCACCTCACGTTTCGTCGATTCGTCTGTTGAACGACTACAAGTGAAGGTGAACGGATTGACGGATTCCCGATACGTCGTTACATGCAACGGAAGGCAATTAATTCTTCACAATACAGGCACACACGGAGAATATGTCGGTGGCGTACGCTACCGCGCCTGGCAACCCCCGTCTGCATTGCATCCGACTATCGGTATACACTCGCCACTTGTGTTTGACATCATTGACACCTGGAACGGACGCGCAATTGGCGGTTGCACCTATCACGTCTCTCATCCCGGGGGAAGACATTACGATACCTTTCCAGTCAACGCTTACGAAGCAGAGGCACGCCGGACAAGTCGCTTCGGCACAGACGGGCATACACCGAGTGTGATCCAATCGCAGCCCGCGGGACCCACGACTGGACTTTTCCGCGCTGAAGGAACAACGCCGGGGCCTATAGGAGTTCCGCCAGAAGAGACAAATGCTGAGTATCCGTATACATTGGATCTACGTAGAACCACTTAACTCGATATCAAACGTTTTTTTAATATTGGGTTTGTTCTTTGATTTTTGGGTTTCCGATGAAAAACAAATTCTGATGAAAATAGCGAACGACCGTAGCCTGTAATGAAATGGAAGGCGGATCTACGGAATGAGACTCCAAAGTACTAACTCACCTGACCGAACCGCAAGGAACTTTAAAAAAGTAATAGGCGATAGTTATCACAACGCTAAATCTGCTGATCAACAGATCGATGAGATGCTAAGTCGGGATAGGCAAATCAATCCACACTGGCGCGGCTTCATGCAAGCCCTTGACACACTCGGACTCACAGAGATGGAATCTCGGCACAAAGAGGTCCAGCGTCTCCTACGTGAGAACGGGGTCACCTACGTCGTACACGGAGAACAGCAAGGACATCGTCCGTGGGAATTGGATCCCATCCCGCTGATTATCTCAAACACAGATTGGGACGCTATCTCCAGGGGGCTTACCCAGCGTGCGAAGCTGCTAAATCTAATCTTGGAAGACCTCTATGGTGAACAGCGTTTAATCAAGGAAGGGTTGATACCACCCGAAGTCGTCTATGCACACGCTGGATTTCTACGCCCGTGTGTCGGACTTATCCCCTCTGGATTCCCATTCCTCTTGAACTATGCCGCAGATTTAGCGCGCGGATCGGACGGCAGAATGTGGGTACTCGGGGACCGAACACAGGCACCATCGGGGGCCGGTTATGCGCTCGAAAATCGCACCGCGCTTGCGCGCGCACTGCCGAACCTCTTTGGCGAAGTCGGTGTTCACCGACTCTCCTTCTTCTTTCGTTCACTACAGAACAGTGTGTTAGACCTACAATATCAACTCGGGCAACTCGAAAGTGCGTCCCGTATCACTTCACGCCAAAAAGACAATCCACACGTCGTCGTACTAACACCTGGTCCGCTCAACGAAACCTACTTCGAGCACGCCTATCTCGCAAATTACCTCGGTTACACCTTGGTGCAAGGCGACGATTTAACTGTGTGGGACGGACGGGTCTGGTTGAAATCGCTTGGTGGTTTACGTCCGGTTGACATTATTATCCGTCGAGTAGACGACATTTTCTGTGATCCGTTGGAACTCCGACAAGACTCACGACTCGGCGTTGCAGGCTTGTTGGAAGTCATTCGACAAGGAAACGTAATTGTCGTAAACCCACCGGGCAGCGCGGTTTTGGAAAACCCAAGCCTGATGCCATTCCTACCGAATATCGCAAAACTTCTAATCGGCGAAGAGCTCCGCCTCCCTTCTGCCGCGACGTGGTGGTGTGGGGAACCGAAGCAGCGAGACTATGTACTGGCAAATCTTAAGCAGTTGGTTATCAAACCGATTTATCGTCAACCGGGTGGACGCCCCTTGTTCGGCAGTGAACTGAGTCGGACTGAAATCGACACGCTCCGCACGCAGATCAAGGCCGAACCATATCTCTATGTTGGACAGGAATATATTCATTTCTCCACAACGCCTTCACTCGTTGAAGGTAAACTCGAACCGCGTCGCACGATCCTGCGAACTTTTTTATTTTCAGCGGAAGCGCGCCATCACGATGATCCTGATCGCCTGACTTCCGAAGAAAAAGACGGATATGCCGTGATGCCGGGTGGGCTCACCCGTTGTGAAGGCGAGAGAGGCGGATTGACAGTTTCAATCCAAGGGGGCGGCGTTAGTAAGGACACATGGATCCTCGCGCCCGAACCGGAACCGCATATCAGTTTATGGCAACAACGAACAGAACGGATACAAACTACCACTGCTTCAGAGGGGTTGTCAAGCCGGGCCGCCGAAAATCTATTTTGGGTCGGACGCTATGCGGAACGCGCGGAAGGACAAGCGCGCCTACTCCGAATTATGCTCGATAAAGCCAAAATGGGGAAGATGGGGTTAGAGACATCGCACTTAGGGCAAGTCGCACCTTCTACACGCTTCACAGAAACCTTCGGCGGAGAGGCGAGGGAAGTCTCCGAACTCACCTATCTTCGCAGTATGCTCCGCTCCCTGACCGGTTTAACCTCGTCACACCCAGGTTTCGCAAATAACGGGGAGCAATCGTTAGAAAACGAACTGCTCTCAATCATGCTCGACACAGAAAACAGCGGGAGTTTAGTGTCAACGCTTCAGGCACTTGTAAGTGCCGCGTATGCAGTTCGGGACCGCTGGTCTACTGACACTTGGCGTGTGATGAACAATATCGAAAATCTATGTACCACGCTCGAAAATAGCGTTCCTAAAGATGCTAACACAAGCGCACAGATATTGACAGATCTCGTCTTGCAAGAAGCAGAATTGGCTTCACTCGATCAACTCATGATTTTTCTCTCGGCATTGAGTGGACTTAACGCCGAAAGCATGACCCAGACAATCGGTTGGATGAGTTTGGATATGGGACGACGTATCGAACGCGCACTCCTTCTCATCGTGCTGTGTCGTTCAAGCCTTGTCGCTGTGCAAGACGAATGGATCGAAGATCTGTTGCTTGAATCTGTCCTCGCTGCCGCTGAAAGCCTCATCACCTACCGAAGCCGCTATCGTGCAGCGCTGCACTTTCCGACAGTACTCGAGCTGCTACTTCTTGATGAAGATAATCCGCGTTCGCTCCTCTATCAACTTAAACGCCTTCAGGAGCAGATCCGCGTGCTGCCAAGAGAAAAACTCGGTTACCGACTTAGTGAAGAGGAACAGCTGATTTTGGAGGCACTCACGCAGCTTCAACTTTCCGATACCACAGATCTCGCCGAGCGTTCGGAGCACACAACACAACGCAATGGGTTAGAAAAACTTCTCGTCCGTCTCGCACAGATACTCGTTGATATGTCTGATGTCTTGACGCATACCTATTTCAGCCATAGTCAATCATCCGTTGTTACTAATCAACTTTAACCATTTTATGAACTATAAGATTATTCATAAGACCGAATACAGTTATACCTATCCAGTAAGCCTCTGCTATAACGAAGCGCGATTGACACCGCGCCATCATGTATACCAGCAGTGCAATGACAGCCAATTCGTTGTCCAACCTGAACCAAAGGACTGTCGAGAACGTCGAGACTTTTTCGGAAACACTGTCTACTACTTCACGATCCAGCAGCCTCACAATCAACTCACCGTTACAGTTACAAGTCGTGTGGAGGTCAAAGATAGGGAACCGCAACTCAATTTTGTTGAGGGGAAGGTATCTCTGCAACCTTCAGGTTGCAGAGATTTACCTTTTACCCTCAACTCCGCTGAGCATTTATCATGGGAAGAGGCACACCAGCAGCTACATACGGATTCAAATCCAGAAATTCTAGAGATGCGGCAGTACGTGCTCAATTCGCCAATGATTCCAGCGATGCCCGAACTCCACGCTTATGCTGAGAAATCGTTTACCACCGGACGCCCCGTACTCGAAGCCGTTGAAGATTTAAGCACCCGCCTCTACACCGATTTTACCTACGATCCAAATTTCACAACAGTCGCAACGCCACTTGATGATGTCATAAAGCACCGACGAGGGGTCTGTCAAGATTTTGCGCATCTCGGCATTGGCTGCCTACGCGCTTTAGGATTCGCTGCCCGTTACGTCAGCGGTTATATTGAGACAGTGCCACCCCCTGGCCAAGAACCCTTATCGGGGACTGATGCGTCCCACGCATGGTTCTCTGTCTATCTCCCAGAACTGGGGTGGGTGGATTTCGATCCCACCAATAACCAGATACCGGCAGAGCAGCACATCACAATCGCATGGGGAAGAGACTATGCGGACGTAACGCCGCTAAAAGGCGTTGTCTTTGGGAGTGGTACACATAAATTATCTGTCTCAGTGGATTGCAGACGGGATCCAGAATAGTGTTCAGTCGTCAGTTGTCAGTTATCGGTAATCCCCTGGCCCGGTAGATGCGGTTGGCAACCGCACCGGGTATACACAAGGAACGCCACAGTTCTCCAAATCAAATTACCGAAATATTCTCTTAAACTTCATTCAAGTAACCGACAACTGATAACTTATAGTGAATCCTAAAAATAAAGAGACACTTTCATCCCCCGGTAGGTTCGGTTTCCTAACCGAACCGGCACGGAGCGTCCTATTATAGTAGATTTTGGAATTAATTATACACTTGTTCCTTACCAGAGCAGTGTTTGTAGTAGGGCAATTCTGCGGTGTACTCACCCAAATGCAAAGTGCATTATTGCCCGTCTCTTCAAAACATGTGTAAATAATTACGGGCTCTACTATAATTCTAAACTTTACTATAAAAAAGGAATTTCTAATGACAATTGAGGAGTTTCAGAAGCAAATCGAAGCAATTTATTATGAGCGTGATGCCGAACGAGGCGTACCGCTAACCTTTACATGGTTCGTCGAGGAGGTCGGCGAATTAGCAAAAGAGATCCGCAAACAACCGCAGGACATAGAACGGCTGCGCGAGGAATTCGCCGATGTCTTTGCATGGCTCGCCACATTAGCGAGCCTACTCGGTATTTCCTTACAAGACGCAGCACAAATTTATGCCGAAGGCTGCCCTAAGTGTAAAGCAACTCCTTGCAACTGTTAAAACGCAGATCAGAATCATTCTGGTAACGGACAGCTACCCTCAAATTCGAGAAATGTCGGTTCTCTGTTTATATCCAGGGACGCGCGTCGTCCCTTAAATTTAATATTTAATGCTGCTGAATCAAGGAGCTCTATATCCAATTGAAGTATATCGTCAACAGTATTTGACAACTTCAAATACAATACTGAAATTAATCGGGCGAATTTCTTGAATCTCTCTGGCGTGTTTCTGAAACGTTGATAGAGTTCTGGAATCGGGGATGAGAGTGCTTGAAGTCTATTTCCATATTGCGATGAGAGTTCGCCACGAATTTGAGCCTCTAATAACATCTGATCAAAGACAGTGGTTTGCATTACAATTGGATTAGCATCTTCCAATTTTTCGTCAAAAAGGAGTCGCTTAGCACGCATATCGGCAACCTGATCTAAGGTCAGCCGCTCGAAAATAACAGGTTCGGTACGATTTTTATACGCACTGGTCACTGTTTCTTCCTTGAGATGAATCTCCCATACAGTCTCACACTCAGTTGAAATTTGCGCAACCTCTCGAAGTTTTACCCATGCGGCGTCTTCCTGATGTGCAAAAGCGATAGCCTCCAGTTGGTCAATGGAACTCCCAGCAGGTACGTCGCGTAAGCGTGTGCGCAATCTCCTCAAGAAGGCCACTTGTGTGGATGAGTTCGGGCAAAGTGTCAGAGAAATCTCCATTGAATCCCAGCATACTTTTTGAAACGGAATGAAATAGTACTGTCCTTCTACGGAGCGGAACAGAACATATTCATTACCTTCATCTGTCGTGGCACTAGCACTGTGTTTCTTGTCGTGTACAGAGGTTACAGAGATAGTGTCAAGGAGGCGTTGAATGCCTGTCTCCCAATTTTCATGGAGATCAACATATTGGAGGTTTCGTAAGGTTTCACCTCCCCCGATGTCAATATCTGGAATCTCACACTCGTTCAATTTGACTGGAATAAACCATACCTTGTCAACGGGGTGCCGATGTAACTCTTCAATCGCAACCTTTAACTCTTCGCTCATATACGTTTGACTACGCGCATTGACTTCTGTTGAGAAACATGCAATAAAGAAATCTCCATGCTGAATCGCTTGCTGAATCGCTTGCTTCCACGGCGTGCCGGGTCCTATATTGTCCCTGTCCATCCAGATGTGAATGTCGTGTGAGGCAAGAGATTGGCAGAGGCGATCAACGATTGCTTTGTTTTCATGGCAATAGGAGACAAAGACATGTTTCATATCTCTGGCGTGTTTAATTTCCATGTTAATATGGTTGATTAATCGCGCTTTGAAGGCTTCGCGACGTTCTCGCCGCACTTCAGGCGCAGGGCGAAACTTGGATAGATCTGGCGGATTATCTCGTGTGTGAGCCTCATAATCAAATTCAACTTCTTCTGTAGTATCCATTACGAACCTCCCTGCTAGCTTCATACGCTGTAATTAAACGGTAGACTTCTTCATCTTCTGGGATGTAGATAATTACTAATATCCGATCAGTAATGCTCCTTCCTATGAACATCCACCGATCTGGGTGCCCTTGTGGATCGGGACCGTCATACCCATCCGGATCATCAAAAGCAGAAACGACCTCATAAAACTGGACGTTGTGTTTCCTTTGTACCTCTTTATACTTATCCGCATCCCATACAAACCCAATGTCCATGCAGCGGATTCCATACGTGTACGCAATATTTTAAACTGTGAGGAACACCTTTAAACATTCTACCACAAGTGTGTTAATTCCGATTCAAAAATCTCTCAAAGTTGCCGCCGAATAAGTTATTGACATCCCGTTCAATCTCTGATGCGGTAAGAGTCCACCCGACATCAAGAAGCGTCTGATATTTCTCCACCAGAACGTCCGCGATAATCCGACGTGAGTGTTTCCACTTGTAGAGGAGTTGATCCAAGATACGGGCATCAGAATGTTGCGGGATAACACTCAAGCCGAGCAACTCGATCCGTTCACGCGTGATCTCCTCAATCACGCTCGGATTGTTCATAAACCACCAACACCCGAAGATCATCAGGTTCTTGAATTTCCGCCCGATGACGCATAACTCATGCTGGTTTTCACGTGACAATAGGGTAACGAGAAATTTATTGTCAGGATTTTCACGAAGTAACGTTTCCAGACTCGTCAGATCCGCCTTTCCGGTTCCGTCGCCTGCCATCTGGAGTTGCGGATTAACGGCGCGTTTCACGCCGATCATGAGCGCAAACGGGACGTTGAATTCACGAGAGATCGGTAATATACAGTTGTCGAACAATCTACCCAAAACACCATCATCTGGATATTGAAAATCTGGTGGGAGCGAAACCGCCATATACTTCGGGTTCATCCGTTGAATCCACGTCTCCAAAAACCGGCGGACTTCCTTGTAAGTTTTTTCTGTTGATAGATTCGGATCGACATCATAACCGAGACCCCGGAGGTGTTCATACCCAGTTTCCTGATAAGTATTGATGAGGACATCCATCCGAAGTGCCGCTTCAAAACGGGCATCTCCAGTATCCCCGGATTCCCACACCGGTCCCTCTGCCGAGTCAAATGGGTCGTTCGTCATCACAACTTTGGAGACTTTCGCACGCGCAAAGACCGTATCAATAAAAGCTTCAACGGTCGTCCCCGCAAAGTAATCGCGATAGTCCTGTAGATTGCGCGAACCGACATCCAATCCCAATGCGTCTAAAGTCGTCACAATGCCACGGCACGCTTCACTCACCGGTGAGTTCTCAATGAAGAGCGTTTGCCAGATGAGATCTGCCTGTTCCGTCTTTGTCATCGCCCAGAATTGATCGTAAGAGACATCCGATTTACGGAAGACTTCAGCGATGAGGTAGTGATACGTCAGCAATTCATCTATACCCCACAGTAACAACTCACCAAAGGGCGGACTAAAGAGGTGCGTGTGAATATCTGTGACGCTTTGGGTGTCAACCGCGTCTAAAACGGCGGTTTTCAACGCTTCTGTGGTAGCAATTGTCTGCGTGTGGTTTGCGTTCATTTAATCCTCCAGATTCAGAAATCCAAAAATTTTTCTTTCAGCATTTTAGACATATTATATTTTCCACAATGTTGGATTATAAAACAGAACCGAACGGAGGATACTCCAATCCCCATTCTGCTCTGGCAACATCCATCGTTTTGATAATAGATAGAGATTCATCTAACGGCATCACATCGCTTTCGAGTTTACCCGCTCGTAGACAGTTGATGACCTCAAAAACTTGGTGTTCAAAACCGTTGCCGGTGAATGGGATTTCAATCTGTACGGGTTCTTTCCCAAAGACTTCAAGTGTTACGGATGTCGCTCGTGAGAAGTTCGGGATATATATTGACCCTTTTGTGCCGAAGATACGGGCATCCTGTGAGGTCCGCGTCGTGATTGCACACGACAAACTCGCGATTTGACCCGCATCATAACTGAGTAAGACAGCGGCTTGTTCATCGACACCGGTTTCGCCGATGTGTGCCAGACTCGTTATCTTCGTTGGTGCACCAAACACCATGGATGCTAAAGAGACGGTATAAACCCCGATATCCAACATTGCCCCACCCCCAAGTTCCAGCGCAAACAAGCGTCCCTTCATATTCTCAGTCGTCAGGACAACACGATTCCCAAAATCTGCCGTTAACATGCGCGGTTCACCGATAACACCAGCTGCCAGCCACTCTCGCACCTGAACCATTACCGGAATAAAACGCGTCCACATGGCTTCCATGAGGAATTGTTTATGTTTTCGTGCGCACGCGATCATCTCCTCAGCCTGCTTCGCATCCACAGTGAGCGGTTTCTCGCATAAAACCGCTTTCCCTGCTTCCAAACACAGCATCGCACACGCCTTATGGAAAGGATGCGGCGTAGCAACGTAGATAACGTCCACTTCAGGGTCGTTCGCCAGTTCAACGTAATTACCGTGTCTATGTGGAACATCAAACGTATTTGCGAATACATCAGCTCTCTGGAGGTCGCGCGAACCGACAGCGATAATCTCCGCATCAGGAATCGCTTTCAACGCATCAGCGAACTTATGTGCAATACCACCAGGACCGAGTATACCCCATCTTATTTTTCCCGACATTCGGATTTCCTTTTTCCATGAGAAAATTCAGATTTAACAGAGATCAGTAATTCTTGATAAATAACTCGTTGCCTTTTGCGGCACTTGTTTTCCGATAATTGTTCATCCCGTATTGCAATGTCCATTCCTGAATTTCAGCAAAAGCGAAAAGTTCCCGAATAACGGGCGAATCGTCATAAGTAATCAACCATTTGTGTTGGCACTTCCGCATGTTTTCGGCGAATTGCGCATGATCAAATGCAGTGTGGAGAATACCTCTCACCCCGTATAACTTTGACTCGGCTGCCTTCCAATAAGGTGGGTCAAGAAAGATGAAAACATTGTTTCCCTCTTGAAATAGTGCCTCAGTGTAATCTCCGTTTGTGATTTTGGTTCCAGCAAGATAAGGCGATATGTTTTTGACGCGTTCAATAGACGAATCTGTGAAACGTTTCTCGTAAGCGGATTGTGAATATCCCCCGGAATCCACGGTACCGGAGAAGGTAATTCGATTGAGGACGAAGAATCGCACTGCACGCTGAAATTCACAGAGCGCATTTCGGTTCTGGTTCAGTTCATCTTTCGCCTGTGTTAATTTCTCAAATAGCGCGCGGCCATCGGTAGTTGTTGTGTGTGTTTCTCTGAGTGTGGCAACCAAGTCTGGCGCGTTGTCTCTTACCTCTTTCCAGAAACAGTACAGATCGTAGTTGAGATCATTAATCCAATAGGAATTGATACGGCCTTGAAAGAGGTTTCGGATCGCAAAAAAGACAGAGCCACCCCCAACGAAAGGCTCACGAAATTCTGATATATTCAGCGGAACATGCGGCAGAATTTGTTTGAGTGCCCTTGATTTGCCACCTGGATATCGCAATGGGCTTTTTGGTAATTTAGCCATGACGACCTGTTATCCATATCTGTAATTTGTTATTTTCCCTGGCTTCTTGATTGAGTAGAAATATCCTTCTCTGGTGCACTTGTGATAAGCGATTTTCCGCACAGAAGCCAAATATATCACCTGTTTCACATGGTAAGAATAGACTTCCAACGAGATCACCCGTTAGCTTCAGTCGGGTTGCAAACTGGATATTTGCTCGCTCATCAATGCTCACTTGCTCCATATTCGCAAAAAGAATCAACTTGAACAAACCATCCTTGATATCATTTTCTGATGGAAGTTTCCCTTTGCTATTGTTTTTCGATTCTTGTACGATTAATTGGTCGTTTTCCCAATAAACCTCATCAGCGGTTAAATGATACTGTCCACCGAGATAGTTTGAGATATGGAAAACCCCCTTCGTATTTTCCTCAAGAGATTCTAATATGTGTGTTGTCAAGGATTCTCTATGAGCAGCCTTGTACGAGCTAGGGAGAGTTGCCTCTTTAAAAGATGTTAGACTGAAACGATCATCCACCTTAAAATTTTTGAGAGTCTGCAGATGATTTTTCGGACTGTGAACAGCGACGTTTTTCTCTTGCGATATTTTTTTGTATCCAGCAACCGCATTCAGATAAATTGACTCAAAATCCTTTTCAAAGTGCGTTGTGTTCCAATGTAGTGCTGTCATCTGATAACGGCTCACCTCAAGCAATTTTTCACGCACACTTTCAGTGTTTAGAATCTGATTGGTAATTCGGTCGGTTGTGTTAGGTTTTCTTTCCGCATCCTCATACCACGCCAAGATAATGTAAATATTTAAGAGGTTCATCCATGAAAAGGTAATGTAGTTAATTCGGTCATTGTTTTGTGTTCCTGCCCCTTCATCTTTAATGATCGGAATAATTGTGACCTTTTTTGTATTGAGGTGGAACGTGTTATAAATCCTGGCAAAAGGATAGGAGCGTGTTCGTTTCGGTGTCACCCATTTTGAAAAGGCGAGATTGTTTCCGGGCATACCCAAATTAATTAGACCACACGCTCGTGCTTGGTTCACGTCAAATTGCGAGATATTGTATTTTGAAAATTGACTTGGATTCAGATACGGTGTATATGTTGCATCTCTTATGAAACCTGTTAAATAAAGGGTTGGCAATTGATACCTCCACGCAGGATAATTACAGAATCACAAGGTTACAAACCTCAGCAGTGAACGGAGCCACGCCTCAAAAATCTGACGGAATATTATAAGGGTTTCTAAATTTTAGTCTTTAATTTTGCTGGTAATAAAATTAATGATTTCTTCAGGGGGGTGTTTGCCAAATCGGACATAAACACCGCGGAAGTTTTCGAGGCGTGTTGGGCGGGCGAACGGACTGAGCAGCACTCCATTCGCGTCAGTGTAAAAACTGCGAAATGTTTCCCAAGGTCGCTCCAGTCTGTAGAAGCAACAACTTGTAATAATAAGCTTATCCGATTCAAACTGGTGGTGAAACGGCAGAAAATACTTATAGAGCGATCCGATGAGAAAAATAGCAGACAGGACGGCGACATAAATTAATTGGAAACCCAGATAGATGATAAGCAAAAGGAGTACCAGAAAAAGCCCTAATAGCACAGACTTGCGCCAATTCTCAACGAGCGGATGCACCGTCCATGAAAGCGTTGTAAGCGCGTCCGACATATTCAGACCTTTCTTCTGTAGGAGCCTCTCGGTCGCGATTTTTCAGTAGAAGTATCCTCCCGCGTGACTACAGGCTCAAACTTGGACCCTATCCTACGAAACTATTCTGTTTCATCAGTAGTGCCACCATCAATCTCTGTCTTTGACGCATCAGCGGCATCATCCGCTGTCTCTCCATCTGATGGTATTTCAACAGTCCCTTCACCTGTCGTGTCAGCAGGTTCGGTTGTACTTGCTTGCGTCGCCTCCTGCTGAATCGGTGTGAGCTCACCACCGCCGCCTTCACCATAGAAGCGCATCAGGAAAAGCGAAATAACCATGAAAGCGATCGCGAGCCATGTCGTCAGTTTACCGAGGAAAGTCGCTGCACCGCGTCCTCCCAGAACAGACTGCATCTCCGCACCGCCAAACGCGCTTGATGAAAGGCCTTCCCCTTTACTGTCCTGTAACAGAATAATCAGCGTCAGAACGACGCAGACAGGCACAAAGAGGAATAATACAAAACCTATGATAATACCCATCGAATAGTCCCTCCTATTGGGTAAATTTCGGCGTAACTTTCTATACAAACTTCACGATTTGCGCAAACGATTCCGCCTCAAGGCTCGCACCGCCAACAAGGGCACCGTCTACATCCGGTTGTGCCATCAGTTCCGAGGCATTTTCCGGTTTAACACTGCCGCCGTATTGAAGGCATAGCTGCGCTGCGACTTCCGCCGAGTAAGCCTTCGTTAGCAACCCCCGAATGAAGCTGTGAACCTCCTGCGCTTGGGCAGGCGTGGCGGTTTTGCCAGTGCCGATCGCCCAAACAGGTTCATACGCAATAACACAAGATAACAACTCCGCAGCAGATAAGCCTGCAGTCCCACCTGTAACGTGGTCTTCAATCACCGCTTCTGTCTGTCCAGATTCCCGTTCTTCAAGTTGTTCACCGACACAGATAATCGGTTTCAATCCGTGTGCTAACGCCGCTTTCACCTTCTGATTGACGCTCTCATTCGTCTCACCGAAGTATTGCCGCCGTTCCGAATGGCCGATAATGACGTAATCACATCCGACATCCTTGAGCATCGGGGCAGAGACTTCACCGGTAAACGCACCGCTATCCTCTGAGTAGACATCTTGCGCAGAGAGGTGAATGTTACTGTCGGCTATTGCATCACGAACCGCAGCGAGTGCTGTAAAAGGTGGCGCAACGATAATTTCAACATCGCTAACCTCGGCAACCAACGCCTTTAGTGCCGTTGTGAGCGCGACCGCTTCCGAAATCGTTTTGTTCAGTTTCCAGTTTCCTGCAATAATAGGTGTCCGCATAGTCCTTTCCATTAAAGTGTCCGTGCAACAAGTTCAACGAGACGGTTCGAGTAGCCCCACTCGTTATCATACCACGAAAGGACTTTGATGAGTCCATTTTCTATCACTTTGGTGAAAGGACCATCAAGCACGGACGAAAGTTTGTTCCCATTGAAATCCGATGAAACGAGGTCGAGTTCTGAATAACCGAGGATGCCGTCCAAGCTGCCTTCTGCGGCTTCTTTCAACGCGGCGTTAACCGCTTCAGCACTCGGCTTCTCCTTGAGATCAACTGTCAGGTCAACAACGGAGACGTTCGGTGTCGGGACACGGATTGCGAACCCATCAAGTTTGCCGTTCAATTCCGGTAGGACTTTCCCTACGGCAACAGCAGCACCGGTTGTCGTCGGAATCATAGAGAGGGTCGCGGCACGCGCACGGCGCATATCGGAATGTGGAAAATCATGAACCCGTTGGTCGCCGGTGTAGGCATGCACAGTCGTCATCAATCCACTTTCAATCCCGAATGTTTCGTGCAAGACCTTCGCGACCGGTGCGAGACAGTTCGTCGTACATGAGGCGTTAGAGATGACATGATGTTCTGACTTATCGTATGTATCGTCGTTCACACCGATCACAATCGTGATGTCCTCCCCTTTCGCAGGTGCAGAGATAACCACCTTTTTTGCGCCGCCAGATGTAATATGTTTCTCAGCGTCTTCCCGGGCTGTAAAGAAACCGGTGGACTCGATAACGACATCCGCACCGAGTTCAGCCCACGGCAGGCTACCAGGGTCGCGTTCCGCGAGCACCTGTATCTCTTTCCCGTTGACCACCAAACCGTTATCTGTCGCAGCGATGTCATCCGATAGGATACCGTGGATAGAGTCATACTGTAGAAGATGCGCAAGTGTCTCCGGGTTCGTCAAATCGTTGATCGCCACGAATTCTATATCTAACGCTGGGTTCTGCAACGCCGCACGAAAGGCGTTCCGACCAATCCGACCAAAACCATTTATACCTACTTTAGTTGACATAAGATAGATAGATCCCTCTAATATAAATATTTTGCCGTTACACGGCTTCTCTCAACAGCAAGTGCCATAAACCTGCAAGCCTAAAACACTCAGAACTCTGAGAAACAAACATACGGGCTTTTCACCTTATCTTCGAGCAGGAAGCCCAAGTATTTATGCTTGGGCGAGCAGGAAGCCCAAGTATTTATGCTTGGGAATGTCTCATGCCTGCTCCCTTTTTTCTTGACAAACGTTGTTAAAAATACTATAATACTTGCTGTAGTGCAAGGTTGCAAGTTAGGCTTCTGTTCGCTATCCCCGTGTGCGACTTGTGTAAAACTACGGCACGATACGGAAAAGAAACAGACAACGCTTGAGGAAGATACACTCGCATTGTATCGGCTTAACCGCCAGCGAGAAATAAATTTTTAGCCCTGCTGCGGGGCTTCGCGGAGAGCGGTGGGTTACCACCCTCTGTGAAGCGAGAAACACGAACGAAGCACGAGACTTAGGTTTATCACAAGCCCAAGTCTTTAGGCTTGGGTAGTTGACAAATATCGGCTTGCAAGCGATACCTCTTGATATGCCATTATCCAAGTTTCACGATTTAAAATCTCTTTAATTATACCCTAAAATGAAGTAAATTGCAAGTGCCATTTAAACGTATCGGTATTCAATTATCCCAAACCGATTTGAAATTTGGAGCATTTTCCAGAGAATTGAATGGCTCTGAATCCATCTGCGAAACACAAAATATGTTAAGTTCAAGGGCCCCGCGCAACGCCCCAGTCCCATGGGCGAAGCGAATTTCAATTTATATACTCTGCCTCCTGCTCGCGCTTTGTATATTCACATCCATTGCTCACGCGCAACCACACCTCGTCTTCGTTGTCGGCGAAAATGAATACCGTTCTGAAGTAACGATGCCCGCATTGGCTCAGGTGTTAGCAGACCATTACGGCTTCCGCACCACACTTCTCATAGACGACATACTTCACGGAGGTGAGGGGAACAACATCGACGGGCTTGATGCGTTAGAGACTGCAGACCTCCTTGTTTTGTATCTGCGATTTCGTCAACTGCCTGAGGCCCAACTTGCGTTGTTACAGAAGTACATTGACCGAGGCGGTCCCATCGTTGCTTTCCGTACAACGACCCACGCCTTTGCTTACGAAGAGGATGATCAGCAGGCGATGTGGTGGAATAATTTCGGTGCGCGTGAACTCGGTGCACCCTGGATTTACCATTACGGACACGACGCAAGCACCGATGCTACAATCGTTGGCGGTCATCCGATCCTTACAGGTGTGAGTCCAGCGTTTCACGTCCGCTCCTGGACTTACCATGTGCGTCCCGACTATCCGCCGAAAGATGCCCAGGTCTTAGTGCAGGGTCGCCCTGTATTTCCCGAAGGCGAACGTGGGGGGACAGAGACGGTCAATCCAATCGCATGGACGCACACGCACTCCGGCGGTGGGCGTGTCTTTACAACGACAATGGGACACCCAGAAGACTTCAGAGTGAGCGACTTTCGTCGCCTTGTCGTTAACGGCATCTACTGGTGCCTTAACCGCGAAGCACCGCGCCGCTATCCACCCGGTTGGCGTGTTAAAACCGGACAGCCGTGGCGGGATATGGAGTATGGACCCTACCTTTCTACAGCTGTCGCCGCGAATGCCAATAACCTTACTTACAAAGGTCTTGTTATCCCGCTCACGCCAGACCTTGCAGGTGGTGCAGTGGTGTTTGACACAGACCTGTTGCGCTATTCCGCAGGTTGGATAGATGGGCTAATTGACTACGCTGATGTTGCCTTTAACGGTTGGCATCAGAGTTTTCCATCCATTGAGGGCAAACTGCTGTGGGAAAACCCGGTGGGACCCGGTTGGGCGAAGGATGGAAGTTTTGAGGATACACGCGCTGTTCCTTTTGGTCCCTTACCCAGAGATTGGGCGCATTGGAAAGGATTATATCTTCACGGTAACCAGGTTGTTTTGTCGTATACAGTTGGGACTCGCTCGGTACTGGAAACCCCGTCGCTTGAAAGCCAAGAAACAGGGTTCGCTTTTGCCCGTACTTTTCATCTCGGCCCATCTGCATCAAGCGCGCTTGTCCGTATTGCAACAATCCCTGACGCGGAGGCATCCACTTTACACGCGTTTCCAGGTAGTACCAGGGTTGCCCTAGGTCCGCCAGGGACAGACCCCGGCGCACCCGGTAGTCTGCTCGCTGCTTTGGTTGATGCACCGGAAGACACACAGTGGGAGATAGTGAAGGACGAGCTCCGTGTCCGGTTCCCACCATCTGAGCAACCAATCTCCGCCAAAATTCTGATCGCTCCAGCGATCCAAGATACACTTGAGGTGGATGTGTGGACACAATTCGTTGAAACCTCGCCGCCTGTGGCGGATCTGGCAAAGTTAATCCGAGGCGGTCCGCAACGTTGGTCGGAAAAACTCCTCACAGCTGGAGACATTGATATACAGCAGCAGCTCAAGGTGGAAACTTTGAAAATCAACGCCGAGACAGCGACTTGGCACTTGGAGAGAGATGGATACCTTCCGACAGTGCTTTCAATAGATAATCTGTCGCCGGTTCTTGGCGGTGCCGGCAGCGCAGATCAGCATATAGCTGTCCTGCGCCCGCCAACCGAAACCACACAGTCCGCAGCAGATGAACAGAACACGGACGCTGCTCTGATTGGACACTGGCGTTTCGACGAGGGAAGCGGTTCGCATGCCGTAAGTGTCTCACCCGGGGAGGCGGCAATTGTGCTTGATGGGGTTCGCTGGAAAGCCGGGCAGTCAGGCGATAGCCTTGCATTCGATGGCGGAGCGAAAGCCCGTTTTGACGAAAACATCGCCCTCGATTTCGACACTACTGACCTAACTTTCGCTGCGTGGATTGCCACCGAGAATGACGGGACAATCTTCGCTGAATCGCTCGAGGCGTCGGAGTGGGTGCCCAACGGCAAAACCTTTTTTATCCGGGATGGGCATTTGACGTTTGATGTCGGTTGGGTCGGTGTCATTTGGAGTACTGCAGGCGGTGGGCAATCCGTCAATGATGGCGTTTGGCATCATGTCGGATTAACGTGGCGACATCAGAGTGGTGCAGTGACGCTGTTTTTGGACGGCGAGGTTGCTGCCAAAGGTATCCTTAAGCCAGAAGCACCATTAGAGGATGACGTTTGGAGGCTCGGGTTCACCGCACCAGATTTTCCAGAAGAATCTCCCTGGTTTGAAGGGCAGCTTGATGACCTGCATCTATACAATCGTGCCCTCTCACCCGATGAGATGTACACGCTCTATCAAAGCTTCCAAGAGCCGCCTCTGATTGCCGCAGCCTTGGTAGAACCGGTTACAGGTGCAAAATGGCGCGTCGACACCGAGCGTGTTTCCCTCGACCGGTCTGCAGATACAACGGCATCGGTGCTGATATGGGAGGGCAGCGAATCCAAACTCTCAGATTTCGCTCGGTTAGCGGCAAATGGTGGACTTGATCCTGGTCAACCCTTCGCAATCGACAGGATAAATTGGCCCGCGCAAAATCCGTGGGCTTCGTGGCTACGTTTCGGCGGGTTCGACTTCTTTCCAGACAGCAATCGGGCCGCCCTCTCCACCTGGAACGGTGATGTCTGGACAGTTACTGGACTCAATGGGCCCTTGGACACGCTCGTCTGGCAACGTATTGCTACTGGGCTGAACCAACCGCTCGGACTTAAAATTGTCGGACAGCAGATTTACGTCGTCGGACGCGACCAGATCACCCGACTCGTTGATCTCAACGCAGACGGTGAAACCGATTTCTACGAGAATTTTAACAATGACACCTACAACAGTGAACACTTCCACGAGCAGGTTATGGGCCTGCAGACCGATGCAGCGGGAAACTTTTACTACATGAAATCTGCCCGACATGCACTGCCTGCGCAACACCCGCACCACGGGACACTCATCCGAGTGTCCCCCGATGGCGAACAGTCTACTGTGATCGCTTACGGATTTCGCGCATCAAATGGGCTTGGGATTAGTCCCGGTCCTACATTCTACGGTACAGATCAGGAAGGTTACTGGATGCCGGCCAATCGTCTTAACCGTATCACTGTTCCGGGTAGATTCTACGGGAACCGCTGGGGCTGGTACCCACCCAGTGAACCGCCAGACAGCTATGAACCGCCCCTCTGCTGGATCGCGCCCTTCGTTGACCGATCCCCAGCGGCACCGATTTGGATCCCCGCCGGTACTTGGGGGAAAATGGGCGATTCTCTACTCTCGCTTAGTTACGGCACTGGAAAAGTATACGCTGTCCTTCAGCACCAAACAGAGGCAACTGTACAAGGTGCGCTTACCGAGCTCGGTGTAGAACTGCCTACTGGAGTGATGCGTGGACGATTCCATCAGATTAGTGGGGACTTCTATCTCGTAGGTCTATTTGGTTGGTCGTCCGACAAACAAGAAGATACCGGTTTCTACCGGATTCGCAGGACCGGTACCCCTCTCCGAACCCCTAAATCGTTCCGTGCTGTCAGCGGTGGATTAATCATCAATTTCTACGCACCGCTTGCACCGGAGTCCGCCCAAAATCCAGAGAACTGGCGAGTGCAAAGTTGGGAGTACCGCTGGACTGAAAACTACGGTTCACCACAGCTTAAGCGTTCCGGCGAGGAGGGTAGGGACATCCACCCTGTCCAATCTGCAACGCTCTCTGCGGATGGCAAAACCGTTTTTCTCAAAATCCCAAGCCTGACACCGACAATGCAGTTCCACGTCAATATCACGGGCAGCTTCGCAGACGGCATCCCCCTGGATTGCTATCTGCACGGCACAATACACACCCTCGAAGATGGACATAGCACGGAGACGCCATAGTATAAACTGTACGACATTTCGGTTGACAATTAGAGAGATTTCGGATACCCTATTGATATGTCAACAACCACCCAGAAAAAAACGATTCAACCGACTGGAAATTTTCGCGCCATTCCTGTTGAAGTACCGGAGAACCTCACCAACATCCGAGTCATTCTCTTTGAACCGCGTGAACCGGGAAACATCGGCTCTGTTGCCAGAGTTGTGAAGGGGATGGGACTATCGCAGCTCTATCTCGTAAATCCTGTACCGTTCCAAGATGTTGATGCAGCATGGTATATGGCACACGGAGCGAAGGATATTCTCGAAAACTGCCACGTCGTCCCAGAACTGAAAGACGCACTCAACGGTATCCAATATCTCGTAGGGACAACACACCGTCGCCGAGATGTCCGTCTGCCGCAGCCTGTACCTGCAAGGGATGCCGCGCAGACCATCGCCACAATTTCACAAGATAAGCAGGTCGCACTGCTATTCGGACGTGAAGATTTCGGTTTGTCTACTGATCAGATGAGCCTCTGCCAATTGACAGCAAGCGTACCGATGGCGACCAAAAACCCGTCCCTAAATCTTGCACAAGCTGTCCAAATCTTCGCGTATGAAGTCTTCGTAGCGAGTCTCGACGAGTACCCGCCATCCGAGATTGACTACGCCGAAGTAAACGCCTTGGAAGAGTTCTACGGGCGCGTTACACGCTTGTTAGATAAGATCGGCATGTCGCCGTATAATCGCGAATGGGAAACGTATCTGAAATCGTTACGGCGCGTTTTCTCCCGTGCCCCATTAGAATCAAGGGACATCGCCACACTGGACATGATTTTCTCTACAACGTTTCGTTACATTGAGCGTCTTGAAAAAAAGTTAGACGAGGACTGCTGACTTTCAGAAACGTTATAACTTTTGAACAGTGGTCATAAAAAAATGAAAACATTTAATACCTTTGGTCCCGTGAATCCTGAAGAACATTATGTCGTCTCACGTGCTGAAGAGCTCGCTGATTTCATCAAACGTGTCAAACTGGGACGATATATCGTTATCTTCGCGCCGCGGCAAACGGGCAAAACCACATTCTTCCAATGGGCTCTTGATGCACTCGCCGCCGATACAACAGAAACCTATTTCCCGATTGAAGTTAATTTTGAAGTATATGAAGACTATGCTGCGTCCGAGTTTTACGCCTCGCTCTATAAACGAATTTATGAGGAGATTAAGTGCGTCTTCCAGAAGCGCAGCATCGCCCCTTCTGAAGCCTTAAGTCAATTCTTGGAGAGCACAAAGTTAACGGATCACATTGCGATGCTTGAATTCTTTCAAGAGTTCGCAAATTTTCTCGGAGATGAGAAACTTGTCCTCATTATTGACGAGTTTGATGGTATTCCTCAAGATGCTTTGCGTGGTTTCCTTCGGTCACTCCGCAGTATCTATGTGCAGCGTTCTATGCGTAAATGCCCTTACAGTGTCGGTATTGTAGGCGTTAAGAACGTTACGCAACTCAATCTGGACCGTTCTATTTCGCCGTTCAATATCCAAGACGAGTTCACTTTGCCCAACTTCATGCTTGAACAGGTCCACGAGCTGCTTGCACAGTACACGGATGAAGTCGGTCAAGCTTTCGCCCCTGAAGTTGTCGAGAGTATCCACAGACAAACTGCCGGACAACCCTTCCTCGTCAACCGATTCGCACAGATCCTGACAGAGGAGATGGCTATCTCGAAAAATGAAACGATCCAGATGGTGCACTTCGCAGAAGCACATACGCAACTCCTTGAAGAAACAAACGTCAATATCAACCACCTGATAACCAATATCCGCAGAAACCCGCGTTTTGAGAGCGTCCTGATGCGAATAGCTTCTTACGAAAGCGGTATTCGCTTTAATCCAGACGACGAAATCATTAGTGAACTCGCCACTTACGGTGTCATCACAAAAGGGAACGACAGGATGTGTGAGATCCTCAACCCCATATATCAACAGCGTATCATGCAGGCGTTCAAACCGCTTGTCAATGGGTTGGAGCACGAATATTTTTCCGACGATATCCATCACGGCTTGGCTGATTACCTAACCTCTGCAGGTCAGATTAAGATGGATTCGCTCCTTGACAACTTCCGAGATTTTATTGCGCGTGCAGGCTTTCGGATTCTATTAGTACCGGATACACCAAAAGAGTTTGTCGGTCAGCATCTTCTCTATGCGTATCTGGATCAATTCGTCCAATTAATACGGGGACATATCTACCTTGAAGGGCAAACTGGGCGCGGCAAAATTGATCTCGCAATTTTCCACAACGCCAAAAAATACATCGTTGAGACCAAGATATGGGAGGGACCTCGGTCCTATCAATCTGGCAAAAAACAACTCGCAGCATATCTCAAACTCGAGGGAGCGAGCGAAAGATACTACGTCGTCTTCGATCATCGTGCCGAGCCAGAACCCCGCGTAGAAACAGAAACAATAGACGGTTTAACAATTCGGAGCTATGTCATCTCCATTGTCCAAGAAGCACCCTCGCAACAAGTATAGGGCTTACGCAATTTAGCACGATTTAGAAACTGAATATCCGCGCAATTCCACTTGACAATCTGGGCAATTTGAGATACCCTATTAATCATGTAAATAAATACCCAAAAAAAACTATTTAACACCCGCTGAGAATTTTCGTACTATTCATGGAAAATTAGAAGGATGTGATGGAACCACTTGCGCTGTATCTTGATCTCAACCTTTATTGTCGGACTTTCAATGATCAAACACAACTTCGGATGTATAGTGAAGCAAGAGCAGTAGACACTATCTTGAACCTGGCTAGCAGACAGCAGTATAAAATCTATTGGTCTTACGTCCTTCAGACGGAAAACAATTTTAATCAAAATCTGGTTGAACGTCAAATTGTAATAAGGCAGTCTATTTCTTCCTGTTTCTGTTCAATTATTCCAGCGGATGATATTCGCCGCTCAGCTGATCAGATTCAGACACTCTCATCAATTAGCAAGTACGATGCAGAACATATCGCATGTGCAGAACGCGCTGGCTGTGATTACCTGCTTACAGGCGATGATCGCCTCTTGAGACAGTTCAATCGCTTAAAAGTGCAAAGAGTTTTGCCCTTACGAGTCGTTCTCCAAAATCCTGTTGATTTTTTGGAGAATCAATTTGAATAGGAAAAGGATTATGACAGATAAAATACTTGAAAAAATCGAAGCAATCGCCAAAGCAGCAGGTGAGACCCCCATTGAAGATGTGATGCATCGGGGTGTAGATGCCCTTGAAAAAGAACTTGATCCAATTGAAGTTAGCAGATTTATTTCCGAATTACGGCGGATGAAATCAGGTGTACTTGAAACCTCAGAAAAGATTATTAACAGTGAAACCAAAACAGTCAGGGAACTACTTACCAATAGATACACCCTTGATTACTACCAGCGTGAATACAATTGGCAAAAGGAGCAGGTAGAAGAACTCCTTGATGACTTAACCAACAAATTTTTGGAGAACTACAAGGAGAATCACGACTATGAAGCCGTAGACAACTACAGCCATTATTTTCTCGGGTCGATTGTCATCAGCAAAAAGGAGAAGACTAACGAACGGTCGATTGTTGACGGCCAACAGAGGCTCACAACATTGACGCTGCTCCTTATCAATCTATACCATATTTCTGATGATAGCGCGGATAAATCTGATATAGTTGACCTCGTCTTCTCCGAAGAATCCGGAAAAATTTCTTTCAATCTGGATGTTCCAGATCGGACCCACTGCCTGAGATCACTTTATGAAAGTAAGAGTTTTGATGACAGCAATGAGCCAGAGTCGATCCGCAACATCGTCGCATGTTCTGACTATATTAAAGGCAAATTTCCTGAGGAATTACGAGGACAGCCACTTCCATATTTCCTTGATTGGTTACTTGATAAGGTTTATTTGGTAGAAATCACGGCCCCTGATGACGACGATGCCTACACTATATTTGAGACAATGAATGACCGAGGGTTACCACTGAATCCCACTGATATGCTCAAAGGATACTTGCTAACCCAAATGACCAGTTTCCAAAGAGACTGGGCAAACGATAGATGGCGTAACCGAATCCAAGATCTGCACAATCTCGGCAAGGACGAGGCTGAAAACGCCATCAAAGCGTGGCTGCGTGGTCAATACGCCAAGAGACAGAACGATTTTAACTTAATCGGTAATAAATTCCACCGCTGGTTTCGTAATCAGGCAAGCGAATTGGGGCTCATATCAAGTGATGACTTCGCAGACTTCATCGAAAGAGATTTTGAATTTTATAGCCATTGGTATTGCCGCTTGCAACAAGCTGCGCAATCCCTTACATCTGAACTTGAATGTGTCTATTATAACGCACAGCACAATTTCACGCTTCAGTACCCAGTTCTGTTAGCCCCATTGTGTATAGGCGAGCTGGAAGAAGAAAGTATTCAGAAGATACAGATCGTTGCTAGATATCTTGACATCTTTATCCATCGGTACCTCTGGAACTATCGATATATTCAGCGGAACAGCATGGATAAACCCATGTTTTCACTCATACGTGATATTCGAGGCAAAAACACCAGCGAATTAGTTGAATTGTTATATGAGAAACTCAGGGAAGATAATGTAACCTTCGCGCATAACAGTTGGTATGGGTTGCAAGGGAATAACCATGCCAAAATTCGCCTTATACTTGCGCGGATAACCGACTATGTGGAAACCCAATCGGGACAAGACTCGCGTTATCAGGAGTACATAAAATACGAGATTGAACATATTTGGGCAAATCATCCAGAACTCCACGATAAAGAATTCGATCATGAATATGATTTTCAGGAATATCGGGACCGTATTGGTGGATTATTACTTCTACCCTCAAAACGCAATAAGGATTTCAACGATCAATCTTATGAAGAGAAATTAGACGGTTATCTCAATGAAAATTTGCTCGCACAAAGCCTTCATGAGCGAACCTATGAGCGGGACACTAATTTCCAAAATTTTATTCAAAGGAGTCGATTGGAGTTCCATCCATGTCCCAACTTCAAGAAAGAAGATCTTAAGAACCGGCAAAAACTCTATCAACAACTCGCCAAGCGGATATGGAACCCAGAGAGATTAAGAATACCTCACGGTGAGGAACCGGAAATAGCAGTTGATTTTGATAGTGACCTGCGGCAAGGAACGGGAACTCTGGACAAAGCGTGGACAATTGATCGAGTTAAATATCTAGTCCCTCAAGAACGTAAAGAGCACTACGAAACGCAGCATAAAAATAAAGTCGGAGTTATTTACGCTCAAGTTGCTGAACTTCTGAATTTGGTTGAAAAAAAAGGTTGGGACTTAAGTCCTAAATTCCAGAAATCTTACTGCGCTCTTTACGTAGACAGCAAACCTATATTTGGTGTTAACTTTGATGGATCACCCCGATTTGCGGTTTGGATACCGAAAGAAGAAGCAGAAAGTCTGAGCAACCATTGTCAATTTGAGCGTTATTCCGATCCACATCGCCATGCTATTTATCCGCTATCCACATCAGTGGATGAACTCTTTCCTATATTTGAGTTCGCTTACAATAATATGTTTATAGACGATGTCACTCCTGCAGAGATTGAGGCGGAAATTCGTCGGAAAATAGCTGATGAACACGCCGTTTTGCGGGCTGAGGCACTATCCTATGTCCATAGGACCGGAAGTGGGCAAGGATCAGTTGGCGTTGTATTGAATCCAGCGGCAATGGAATTTCTAAGAGATGCTTACGTTGAATTCCGTGAGAAGTGCGAAGCTGATGGTGCTACTGACGTGATCGAACGTCTGGATAATTGGGCGGAGCCGTTCAAAATGATGTGGGGGATAAAGTAACCATAAACTGTCCTAATTTATTTGTAAAAAAAATGCGATACATTAAACCCATCATTTGGCTCATCTTTATCTTTTCCGGTGCCAGTGGACTTATCTATCAAGTCATCTGGATGCGGCAACTGACGCTCATCTTCGGTAGCACCGTCTTCGCGACAAGCACCGTCCTCACAGCGTTTATGGGTGGACTCGCGCTCGGCAGCTACTACTTCGGGAAGAAGATTGACGAAAGCACGCAATCACCGTTGCGGATTTACGCACTCTTGGAAGCCGGTATCGGTGCATTCTGCCTTGTCTGGCCACTCATCTTAACCGTACTGGGCGCACTCTATGTCCTGATCCATCGCAATATCACATCAGAATTCTATACGCTCTCACTCATCCGGTTCGTGCTAACTTTTGGGGTCTTGTTGATCCCGTCCACGTTGATGGGCGGCACGTTGCCAGTGCTGACCCGCTTCTTCGTGAAAAGGCTTGAACAACTCGGCACAAACATCGGGATTCTATACGCACTGAACACATTCGGTGCAGTCATCGGCACTGTGGCAGCAGGCTTTTTCCTAATTGAAGCCTTAGGTATCCGATGGACGCTCGGCGTTGGCATCGCTATCAATTTCGCAGTAGCAGCGATTGCGATCGTGTTAGCACGGAAGGCGTTAGCAACAGAAGCAGACGAACCTCAAGAAGAAACACAACAACTGGCATCTGAAGATGTCACGCATCAACCTGAGAGACTTCTCGTACTGTGGGCAATAGGCATCTCAGGTTTCTGTGCTTTGGCTTATGAGGTGTTATGGACCCGTATCATGGTCTTTTTCCTCGGTAGCACGACTTACGCGTTCGCAACGATGCTTGCGGCGTTCTTATTCGGCATCGCTCTGGGAAGCATGGTGCTTGCACGCTGGGTTGACCGGATCAAACAGCCTGTCGCAATTTTCGGAATCATCCAACTCGGGATCGGGCTGTTCGCGCTTATCCTGATGCCAGCGTTTGAGGAGTTGTATGGGCTGAGTCGCGCCTTCCAATCCACCTTCGGATTGAGCAGGTTCTGGACTTTTTTCTCCTGTTTCCTCGTGATGTCTCTACCGACATTTCTGATGGGTGCAAGTTTCCCGCTGGTAACAAAAATCTACACCGGCAGCGCACGTCAACTCGGTAAAAGCATCGGAAACGTCTACGCCGTTAACACAGTCGGAAGCATTTTAGGATCGTTCTGTGCAGGGTTTATTCTTATCCCGCTCTTGGGTATCCGGCCCAGTATTGTCTTAACGGTAGCCTTGAACTCAGGTATCGGATGCTTGCTTATCTTGAAAAGTAGGTGGCAGACCGAGACCGGAAAATCACTCCTACAAGGGATAGGCATCGGGATGCCGATCCTCAACGCCGGGTTAGCTGTGATCCTACTGCTCACGGTGAACCAACCGCTTTTCCTAAAGAGCGCGATTTTCAAAACGCAGCGTCCCGGTGATACACTTGTGGATTACAATGAAGAGGTGGATGCCACGGTAACAACCTTAAAAGATGATGAAGGGGTCTATCGCCTCTATGTCGATACAAATCAGGCTGCGGATGCCTCGCGTTGGGATTCGCCATCGCATCGCGTCCTCGCGCATCTGCCGTTATTATTGCACCCGCGTCCGAAACGCGCGCTCGTCGTCGGATTTGGCATGGGACTCACCTCACATTCGATAACACAACACGGTGTAAAAGTGGATGCCATAGAATTGTCCAGCGGTGTGCTCTCCGCAGCACAAAAATATTTTACGCACGTCAACGAAAATGTGTTTGAAAACCCATTGTTTAACTACAAACTCAACGATGGACGCAACCACATCCTAATGACGAAGACGAAATACGACATGATCTCGACAGGTATCATCCACCCGCTTGTCAGTGCTGGGAGTTCTAATATCTACACTGCAGATTTCTACCGTTTGTGCCGCAGAATTCTCACAGAAGACGGTATCATGTGCCAATGGGTACCGTTGCATCGGCTGCCAGAAGCACACTACAAAATGATTGTCCGCACCTTCATTGAGGTGTTCCCGGAGACAACGCTCTGGTATAAGTATACACCCGATTTCGTGATTCTCATCGGCACCCGTGAACCGCTCCGAATCAATTACAAAAACTTCATTGACCGTGCCCAGATAGCGAGTATCCGCGAAGGGCTCGCCGCAGATGATTTGGACGGTATGTCACTCATTGATTCATTTATGATGGGACCGGAAACAGTGCACAAATACGTCGGTGCCGGACCTATCCATACAGATAATCGTCCGCGGTTGGAATTCTTCCATGGCGCAGACCTTGTAGGCACAACAACACAAAACGTCAAAGGCATGGCTAAATACCGAGAACGGGTACTGCCGTATCTCACAAACTATGGAGCAACATTCGCGGAGCAAAGGGCAACCCGTGAGAAATTGGATACCTACTTTAGAGCCACCGAGAGATTAATCCTTGGACAGATCGCTTATGCAAGTAGAAAATACCAAAATGCCGCTACCCTCATGAACGAAGCGGTGGGACTCAATCCTGCAGACGAAACAATCCGCTACAACTTCGGGGTCGTCTCAGGCTTAATTCACGAAGGGACGCAGGAAGAACTCCGACAGATTGAACAACAGGTGCAGCAGACAATGGCACAGAATCCTGAGGACATTCAGGGACACTTGTATTTGGCGACAGTGTATGAACAATCGGCAGCGGAATATGAGAGAAAAGGCGAACTTGATAAGGCGACACAGGAACTTGGAAAGGCGGCAAGGGAACTTGAGGAATTCCTCAGACGCGATCCGAATAGGTCGGAAGTCTACTTCCTCTTAGGCGCGCTTTATGAACGCCAAGGACGCTATAAAGACGCACTCCGTACATATCAACGGCTTGAACGCCAAGGGCAGGATCAGCCGTTGCCTGTGCTTCTTTTTGAGGTGACAGCACAAGCCCACTTTGAGTTAGAAAACCTAAAGGAAGCCGAAAAATACGGGCAAAGAGCTATCGCTGTCGATCCAAATTCGTTTCGTGCCCACTATATCCTCGCAAATATTTACGGTGAAATGAACCAAACCGAAAAACAGATAGAACACTACGAAAGCGTTTTGAAAGCACTCAATGAACACATCCGAACCGCTTCGGATCCGAGTGATTTACAGAGTGCAAAAGAAGATATTGAAAATGAACTTGATAAGTTGAAAAAATAAAAGGAGAACACAGAACACATCATGTCTCAAGAATCTTCCTTAAAACGGACCCACTATTGTGGTGACCTGCGTTTAACTGACGCGGGGACCACCGCGCAACTCAACGGTTGGGTCAAACGGCGTCGCGACCACGGCGGTGTCATCTTTGTCGATTTACGCGATAGAACAGGCATCACACAAGTCGTCTTTGACCCACAGATTGACGAAAAAGCACACGCCGTTGCGGACGCCGTCAGAAGCGAATTCGTACTGAACGTCAGTGGCACTGTCCGCGAACGCGAACCCGGCGATCCGCTTTTCCACGTCGACGCGGCTTATCAAACAGACCTCGCCGAAGGCACGCTGTCTCCAGCGTTCCGATCCCTATTCTCAGATACAGACCCGAAATACACGCTCTCCGAAGAAATTGAAGTAGCAACCCGAGTCCAAGGCGAGCGGTGGTTGGTTACTGATGTCGAAAACAATCGGACATATCACATTGAGAACCAAGAAGCTGGGCTTATCGTTTATCAAGGCACCGTCAACCCCGAACTTGATACAGGCGAAATTGAGGTCGCTGTAGATTCTCTGCACATTTTGAATACTGCCAAAACGCCGCCGTTCCCTGTTGAAGATGATATTGATGTCGCCGAAGACATTCGGATGCGCTATCGGTTCATTGATCTGCGTAGACCTGAGATGCAGAAGACACTCGCAATGCGGCACAAAGCAGCCCTCGCGGCACGCAACTACATGAACGAGCAGGGCTTCCTTGAAATTGAGACACCTATCTTGATGAACAGCACGCCTGAAGGCGCACGCGACGTGCTTGTGCCGAGCCGCCACTATCCCGGTCGGTTTTACGCACTCCCGCAATCACCACAGCAGTTCAAGCAGATTCTCATGATGAGCGGTGTTGATCGGTATTTCCAGATCGCCCGATGTTTCCGTGATGAGGATACCCGTTCTGATAGGCAGCTGGAGTTCACGCAGCTGGATATTGAGATGTCCTTCGCAGACACAGACGATGTGCTTGCGGTAACCGAAGGGCTGATGAAACGCATATTTGAGGATGCAGGCGATATTCCTGTCCAAACCCCGTTTCTAAGACTCCCCTATCACGAATCGATGGCACGCTTCGGAAACGACAAGCCTGATACACGGTTCGGTATGGAACTCACAGACCTCTCCGATGTCATGGCGGATTGCGACTTCCAAGTATTCGCACGAACATTAGCCAGTGGTGGACAGGTCAAAGCCATCGCTGTACCGGGCGGTGAAGATTTCTCACGCAAAGACATTGACGACCTAACCGCGTTCGTCGCCACCTACCGCGCGAAAGGGTTGGCATGGGTCAAAGTCACAACAGAGGGTTTCTCATCCGGGATCGTCAAGTTCTTCACAACGGAGCAACTCGAAACGGCACAAGAGCGAACAGGCGCGCAACCCGGAGACATCATGTTCTTCGTCGCTGACAAGCCGAAGGTCGTCGCTGACGCGCTCGGCTATCTTCGCCTTCATCTCGGAAAAAAACTCAACCTTATCGACGAAACGCAATACAACTTTCTGTGGATTGTTGATTACCCACTCTTTGAGTGGAACGAGGAAGAGAATCGCTACGAACCGTTTCATCACCTGTTCACTGGTGGAACAGAAGAGACATTACCGCTGTTAGATACCGACCCTGGGAAAGTTCAGAGTCAGCACTACGATCTCGTGTGCAACGGGTATGAAATCTGTAGTGGAAGTGTCAGGATCCACCAATGGGACATCCAACAGAAGGTCTTCGATATTCTGAACATTACACCGGAAGATGTCGAAAACCGGTTCGGCTATTTCATAGACGCGTTGGCGTATGGCACACCTCCCCATGCTGGCATCGCACCCGGATTGGATCGGATGGTAATGCTGATGCGGAACGAGGAGAACATTCGAGAAGTCATCGCATTCCCGAAATCGCAACAAGGACTCTGCCCACTGACGCACGCGCCCTCTGTTGTATCGGATGATCAGTTAGAAGAACTCTCTATCCGCGTTGATGTAGACGATTAAGATAACCCAAGTTGCTACTAACGAGTTTTGAAGGTTCAAGGAGATTTTTCACACACTTTCTTCACCCCGTAGGGGTGCTATGTCTATAGAAACGGTGTATTTAAGCGACCGCACTCCGTAGGAGTGCTATTGCTTCGCAGTGAGAATAAACCAGTGGCAACTTGCGTTAAGATAAGAAAATTTTTATGCACTATCGGTTGCCGGTTGAATTAGTTAATGGTTAACAGTTGTCAGTTACAAGAGTCCTCTTAACTGAAAACTGAAAGATTTTTTTCGTAGAAAAAAATCGTACTGACAACTATTTAGGAGATAGCACGATGGAAAAGAGAATAGGCTCTGCCCCGACACTCGTCTATCCCGAATCAGACGGAGAACCGATGGCAGAAACGCCGAAACATCAGCAAGTGATGATAGATTGTATGGATGTCCTGCGAAGCCATTTCCGCGGGAGCCCAGATGTGTATATCGCTGGGAATATGCTGCTGTATTACGAGGAGGGGAATCCTCGGAAGAGCGTCTCCCCGGATGTGTTCATGGTGCGCGGGCTATCGAGAAAAGAGCTCCGAACCTATAAAACCTGGGAACAACCACCGACCCTTGATTTTGTATTGGAAGTTGCGAGTCCGAGCACATACACGAGAGACTTCAACGAGAAGATGGAGATTTACGCGAAAATTCTGCATGTCAAAGCGTATTGCATCTATGACCCGTACCACGAGATTGATCCGTATTTCGTTGGGTTCCAACTTGTGGGTGAAGCTTATGAGGAGATACCGTTTGCGAACGGACGGATCCCTTTTGAAGTGTTGGGTTTAGAATTGGGTGAACATGAGGATATGCTGCGTTTATATGATCCTGTTAAGTCTGCGTGGTTATTTACTTCTCAAGAACGCGTAGGCGATGCAGATGCCCGCGTAGCACAGGCGGAAACCCGCGTAGCACAAGAATCCCTGGCACGACAGGAGGCAGAATCTCGTGCCCAACACGCCGAAGCCGAACTCGAAAAGCTGCGCGCAGCACTTGAACGTATGGAAACAGCCAAATAGGAGATTGATCGTGAAAATCGGCAGATACCTCTCTATAGTCATCCTAACATGCATCGGATTCGCGTTTACAACAGCAGATGCCCAAGAAAACCTCGCGCAACAGGTGTCCGCTATTTTTCAACAAAACTGCTCAAATTGCCATGGCGCATCCGGTGCCTTTAAAGAAGAACTCTTGATTGATCGCACAGCACTTATTGATACCGAGTCTGTCATTCCAGGAGACCCAGGAAACTCAGAGTTCTATAAACGACTCCTTGGACCGACTGAGAATGGACCCCAAATGCCACTCAATCTACCGCCACTCTCACCAGAAGCCGTCGAAACCATTGCGCGGTGGATTGCCGCAGGCGCACCAGATTGGAATGTCCAGCACGACATCAATTTCATCACCACGGATACAATACTCGATACCATCCGAAACCACTTGGAATCCCTGGATCCCTTTGACCGTCCCTCTGCACGATATTTTACAATGACGCATCTCTATAATGCCGGTGAAACGCCAGAAACCCTTAACGACTATCAGATCGCGCTCTCTAAACTCGTAAATAGTCTCTCGTGGAAGCTTGAGATTACCAACCCAATACGCATTGATGAGGCACAAACAATCTTCTATATTGACCTGCGGCGTTATGAATGGAATACCACAACCGATGTCTGGACACAAATTGAGCAGGCATATCCGTACAACATTGCGTTTGATCCGGGAACACAAGCTGGACTACTCGA
The DNA here is from genome assembly GCA_964593655.1 of uncultured bacterium. GTDB lineage: Bacteria > Poribacteria > WGA-4E > WGA-4E > WGA-3G > WGA-3G. The sequence continues at coordinate 36,476 of CAZQIP010000355.1, forward strand.
AAAACTGACACGACTGCAGACTGAAACGGGCAGCACAGTGCCGTTTGTCCATGTCGATTGGTTCCTTGCGCACGCCTCGCTTCCCCCGCTCTATCACGATATTTTAGGGTTGCCAGAAACAGACCGTGTGTTAGAGGCACAACTGGGGGTGAATGTCGCGAGTAATATCAGGAACGCCCCGGGAATAGATGTCTGGCGTGCAGGTTTCAACGATTCAGGTGTCTCCGCAAACAACCGCGTTGTCGAACGCCACACATCTCGGTATGGTGCGTATTGGAAAAGTTACGATTTTGCTGGGAGCGCGGGTTCAAAGAATATCTTTACACATCCACTTGATTTCACATACGATGGTGGTGAAATTATCTTTAATCTACCCAACGGGTTGCAGGCGTACTTGCTGGTTGATGCCAACGGTAACCGACTCGAAGACGCACCGATTGACATTGTTTCTAACCCCGCAGCGAGTGATCCTACGGTTCGGAACGGTCTTTCGTGTATTGGGTGCCATACGCAAGGTATGAAAAAGTTTAAAGATAGCGTGCGCGCTGCGATTGAACAGGATGACAACCCACCGTATAACAAAGCACAAGCACTACGCCTCTATCCGGAGCAGTCAGTGCTTGATGCTCTGGTGGCAAAAGATACCCTTAAGTTCCAGCAGGTACTGGAAAAGATTGGGGGGCCGTTCGCTGACGACGCGTCCAGACAACGCTTCTTCAAGCAACATGAAAATGAACCGATCCAACGGTTTCATGAGTTGTTTCAAGCACCACTAAATGCCCACCATGCTGCAGCCGCCGTGGGATTAGAAACAGCAGAATTCCTCACACAGATTCGTGAGAAACAGAGCCTAAAAAACTTAGGACTCCAAACGCTCACAGATGTGAACGGCACGGTAAAACGGGATGCTTGGACATCCAACTTTGACGATATGATTTCTGCCCTGAATACACCTGATAGCACCCTGCCACCAGTTGTGCAACGTCCGGAACTCATCCCTGGAGAGTCTGTTGACATTCCGGATCCAAACCTTCGTGCAGCAATTGCAGAAGCACTCGGCAAAACCCCCGGTGCCGCAATTACAGTGGAGGACATGGCAACGCTGACACAATTTGAGGCAGTAAAAGTTGAGATTCAAGATTTAACTGGACTTCAGTATGCGACCCGTCTGGAAGTTTTAAAAATTAACGGTAATCCTATATCCGACCTATCACCTCTCGCAGGACTAATAACACTTAAAGAACTCAATATTAGTTGGACACAGTTATCCGACCTCTCGCCCCTCCCTGGCTTAATCAACCTGCAGCACCTTGAAGCATGGAGTAAAGACAACACTGTTTCTGACCTCTCACCACTCGCAAACTTAAACAACCTAATACATTTAGATATAAGTGGCAGCAAAAAAATAAAAGACATATCGCCCCTTGCAAACCTGACAAAGTTAAATGTTCTGAGACTTTACGATAATGCTGCAACTGACCTTTCGCCATTGAAAAACTTAGTCCAGTTGGAAATGTTGTTTGTAGAAGCCACTCACTCAGTATTAGATATATCGCCCCTTGCTAATTTAACAAGGTTATGGTTTTTGCATCTTGCGAGTAACAAAATCTCGGACATATCCTCACTATCAGGATTAGTTGCATTAGAAACGCTGCACCTTAACAACAACACCTTAACAGACATTTCCGCCTTAGCCTCTTTGCACAATTTGAAATGGTTAGCACTCCATCAAAACTCGATATCCGATTTCTCACCTATAGATGGGCTTCGCAAAAATACAGAAATTTCATGGCACGACAATCCAGGCTTTCCTAAAGGCGGTCCAAAAATAGAGTCTCCTTGGCTTTGGCTCACTGTGCCTGGTGAACTTGACCATCAGGGGCGAGCACGCCTTAGCGATAGCGATCTGTTAGCAGCTGTGACCAACAATCTCCTGACAGAACACCAGATAGCCACCGATGGCGCGACTGAGGGAAAAGTAACCGGAAACAAGGTCTGGACAACAGGCGAACTTGACGCGGAAGATCGCGATAATATTAATACGTTGTTACGTGCACACGGTCTAAATCCACCGGAATATCCATCCTATGTTATCTATGGTTCTACCACACTCTACTCCCCCAGGAAACAAGATACAACAATGTTCTTCGGGGGCAATGATTATGCTAAAATCTGGATGAATGGTAAGCTGATTCACGAAAAACAAGGATTCTATAACCTTCATGGCTATCAGGATCTCTTCCCTGTCACGCTGAAACAAGGCAAAAATGTTTTGCTTGTGGCTATTGATAACCGCCGCGGTGGTCCCTGGAGTGGCTACTTCGGTTTCGCACTTGGGACAGAATACACCGTATCCATCCCAACTATCGGATACGCCTTCTCTGATTCTAAAATCCATGTCGGTGATACATTTACCCTTGACATCAGAGCAGAAAATGTCTACGATTTATCGGGATGGCAGTTTGATATTACGTTTGATCCGGATGTGCTTGAAGCGGTTGAGGTCAACGAAGGCGATTTTCTCAAGGAAGGCGGCGGAACGACCTTCTTCCAAAAAGGCACAATTGATAACGCTACAGGCAAGATTACCAAACTCAGTTCGGCGAGGCTCAACGAAGACGGTGTCACCGGGACAGGAACACTGCTATCGGTGACTTTTACAGCGAAGGCGGGTGGCGAAACCCGATTGGCACTACACAACTTTGAGTTGGGATCTATCACCGGCGATGTTATCCCCGCGGGTCCGCATGAAGTCGTCATCACTATAGAAGGACAACTCGCGACCGGAGACGTAAACCGAGACGGACAAGTGAGCGTCCTGGATCTGATCCTTGTCTCTCGGCACCTCGGTGAAGACGCGTCTGCGAACCCGCTGGCAGACGTTAATCTCGATGGCGTGATAAACATCCAAGACCTCCTCCTTGTCGCACAACACCTCGGTGAATCAACCGACGCTGCAGCACCTTCCGCTATTACTATAAACGACTTAGATTTATTAGATTCAGCAACGATACAAACATGGATCACACAAGCACAGATTGAAGATGATGGCTCCATTGCCTTCCAACAAGCCATCGCCAACCTTGAACAACTTCTAACACTGTTCATCCCAGACGAAACCGCCTTACTTCACAACTATCCAAACCCGTTCAATCCAGAGACATGGATACCGTATCAACTCGCGGAACCAGCAGAAGTTACCTTGACCATTTATGCCGTGAATGGGACTGTGGTCCGAAGGTTGGCATTAGGGCATCAACCCGCTGGCATCTACCAAACCCGCACCCGTGCCGCGTATTGGGACGGCAAAAACGATCTCGGTGAACCCGTCGCAAGTGGTGTCTACTTTTATACATTGTCCACGGAGTCCACACGCGACTCCGTTACAGCAAGCGATTTTAACGCCACCCGAAAAATGCTGATAAGGAAGTAATGACCGGTTTTACCTAATCATGTATTGGGGGTTGGCACGCTCAAAAAGCATGCCAACTCCTAAACATATTTAAACGATTGATAATACCTGTCGGATATGTTATGCTATAAATTACTATAGTTTGGACAACTTCGATCAGGTTTATGTCCGCTTTTCAAGCACTTTTGATTTTTCTCAAAGTTCCTTAGACAAATGCAACTCGCAGAAAAATAAACCTAAATGCACCGATGCGCAGCCCCGTAGGGGCGGTATGTTTATAGAAACGC
>CAZQIP010000356.1:0-19651 GCA_964593655.1 uncultured bacterium
CTCCTTACATGTTTTGTGAAATCGGTTCACAAACCGTTGCTGTAAGGAGGTATTTTATCATAAACCTACTAAGTTTCTCACACTTTTAACAACAAAAACCTTTCACCACAAACCTTCAGAAAAAAATGGGGGCAAGTGACATTTTGCAAGACACATGTCGCCCCGCTGGGGTTAAAGAGCATCACTGTAAACATAACAATTTTACGCAAACACAAGAAATAGTGGGATATTAAACAGCACATTCAATGGACCAATGCCGATCCGTGCTTTGGACGACAACGGCCCCCGGCATGTCGATCTGTGTCAGCATCTCATTGACTTCGGCAATAGTGAACGCGGCGAGGAAGGAGTCGTAATATAACTTCCATCGGTAAAGGTATTATCCACATTTTTAGCGATCTATCAAACTTAACTTTTCACTGACCTTTGTTTTTTCTTGACACTTTACAAAAAATCGTTGTATAATTCTATTGAACCACCTAAAGTTGAAAATGTTGCGTTGTAAGGTGTTGTGTGCTTTATGACAATTATAACTGGAGAGAAAGATGAAAACAATTACATACGCTGAGGTCCAGCAGTTAGTCACAAAAATTCCAGAAACAGAGTTACCGTTAGCGTACTGCTTGTTAGCTGAATTGGTGGCGGGGGAACCGCAGTCACCTCAGGCGGCATTTATGCGTCTTTCCGTAGATGAGCGTCGCCAAGTTCTGGCACAACAAGCGGAACAAATGAAAACTCATTATGAAGAAACTGCAGACGAACGCACCGAATGGCAATCAGGAGATTTCATTGATGAATATTAGGCGCGGACATATTTGGTTAGCGGATCTGAATCCGACCCTTGGAACGGAAATCCAAAAAACGCGTCCTGTTGTTGTAGTGAATTCTGATGAGATCGGTGTGTTACCCATTCGGCTTATCGCCCCGATAACGGAATGGAAAAACTCCTTTGTAGGTAATGTTTGGCATGTGAGGTTAGAACCAAATATCATAAATGGCCTCACAAAACCCTCGGTAGTTGATACGTTACAACTACGAGGTATTGATACCTTGCGGTTTGTTAGAAAAATCGGAGAGGTCTCACCGCCCATCATGCGGTTAATTGTTACAGCAATCGCGACAGTAATTGCGTACGAACCTATTATTACATAGGAAGTACTCAACAGCGCGAACTTTCCTTATCTTGTAAATCCTATCATCTTGTAAATCCTGATTCAGACAATCACCTTGCACGCTCAATAGACCAGTGCCGGTCGGTGCTTTGGACGACGGTGGCATCTGGCATATCCATCTGTGTTAACATCTCGTTGACTTCGGCGATGGTGAATGCGGCGAGGAAGGAGTCGTAGTATAATTTCTGTTGATGTGGTGTGTCGTTCGCGGCGTAGCGATCGACAAAAGCCTGCGCATCTGCGGGTGTTTCTGGACGGATGAGGTCGCGAATAAGAACAGTGCCTTTGGGACGCGCGATCCTGCCCATCTCTTGGAGTGCTTTCATCGCGTCGTGGATATGATGCACAATGCTGTTGGAGATAAGTCCGTCAAAGGTGTTGTCGGGGTAAGGGAGGGTTTTGGCATCAACGCGTTCGAGGGTTATCCGATCTGTGAGACCAGCATCTGAGACGTGGCGTTTCGCTATCTTTAGCATCTCTTCGGATAGGTCGATGGCGGTGATGTGGATATTGGGACAGCGTTGTGCGAGTAGGATAGGAATTTGGGCGGGACCGGTGCCGACATCAAGGAAATGTCCGGTGCTGGCACCGAGTGCGACAACACGGTCTACGAAAGCCTGATCAACCTCACCGTGTCCCATCGCATCGTAGGCTTCCGCGGCTTCCGCTGTGTCCATAACTTCTGGTTCTACAATTCGGTTCATTCTCTGACTTTCTGATGAGTTCAGCAACAGTTATTGCATTCTGATGGATCTGGTCTGGCTGAAATTGCGTATACATTCCAACCGCCATCGCGTCTGTCGGTTTGATGTTTTCGAGTGCAAGTTGAAGTGCCTCACGCGGTTCGTTTCTACCAGCCGCTAATACCTTTATAGCGATTATCGGCATCGGTATCGCTTTTATAGAAGCAAACGCTGCGTCCCGATCGTCTGGCAGATAGAGTTCTCTATGTCTTGTATGATTATACAACGCACAGACATAAAAGTCAACATCATATCCTTCAGCGTAGCAATACTTGAGGATCAGCGGATCGTGTGTGCCAAGTCCGACAGCACATCCGAGATCCTGAATGTATTTGAGGCTCTCGCGTAATGAACCGAGTTGTCCTTCTGCGTACAATTTATCGGTCGTGCCGCCGTGATGGTAGATAGCAATCGGTTTATAGCGCGCGATAATCTGTAAGTATTCGTCGAGATCGGCGTATTCTGTATCTTTGGGTGTCTGTGCTATCCACTGGATGGTGCCGCCCGTGTTCCAGTATTCGTTGAGGACGCGCATGATATGTCGATCGGCGCGAGCGAGGACAGTGTTAATCCCGTTCTCTTCCGCTTGCCGAAGGTCTGCGATAATTTGGTGCGTCGTATAGTAGTCTATCATCGCTTTCGATGCCGCGTCAGAACGGTGCGAAATGCCACTATAGGGATTACCACCGATGATGAGTCGCGTGACGCGATGTGATGCGATAGAAATAGTCGGTAGTTTCATCGTGTTATCTCGTGGTCCCCGGTTTTTCATGAGAGACGCTAAAGCTCTGGGAACCGACGCTCGGGTTCTCGTCTTTTTGTACGAAGGTTTTGTAAATTACACCGTTTGCGTCTGTATAAAACATAAACTCGTAGACGTGATCGGTTGGCAAATACGCCTCTGTTCCGCGTTGTAGATTGCTGGCGTGTCGGCGAGAAAGCACTCGGTATTCTTGTCCTTGTGGAGGTGTCTGCACAAGCATCTGCGTCTGCCAAATGTAAATTGTTGAACCTTCGTCGTCGTTGCTTATTCCGTGTGGTGTCCCCCATTCCCGAATAACCTTTGAAATAGGCTGTCCGTTCCATGATTCCAGAGATTCCGTAGTTTGCTGTATTTGTTCTTCTGGTGATGGCTGAAGGGGTTCGGATGGGTTCATCAAAAATGATGGTGCCGTACATCCCGCAGCCAAGAGGCTTGCGATAAACAGAAAATATAAAGTGAATGTGAATCTGTTCATTTTTAAAACTCCTTGCGATGTGGTTGCATTCTCTCATCTTATGAACGTTCTGAGGTCCGCATTAAATGTGCAGGTGCTGTACACCGTATAGACAAATGCGCCTCATTTAGTCGTGGACAGACTGCTTCAGTCTACCCCACAAGGTCGTGTGTGTGTTGATCGTCGGAGAGACAGAAAGAGCCCCTGTTGGTACCCACGTCGGCCCCATGTCTATCTCCGGATGGCGAGTCAATCTACGGCGATTCCCTATGATGCCATTGATGTTTGTTCGATAGATGTCAGAAGTTTTCTCCCACCAGGACATGAAAACAATCGTGTGTCCATCAGGGGCCCAGACCGGCGATGCCTCACCGTTCAGATGGCGGGTGATCCGTCTGAGATCTGTCCCATCAACGTTTAGGATGCCGATGTCATAGCCTGCCAAAAAAACTGCGCTAAAAGCGATCTGTTTCCCATCCGGAGACCACGCGGGCGTATATGCCTGGTTGGGTTGGTTTTTGAGCCTGCTCGGATTTCTGCCATCCGCATCCATGATATAGATGCCAGCGGGGTTCTTGAAAGAACGAAAAGCGATGAATTGGCTATCAGGGGACCAAACCGGAGTGTTATTCTTCTCATCCGCGTCCGTCAACTGTTGGAGATTCGCCCCACTGGGTTCGATTTTGTAGATGTCCAACGTCCCTCCTCTGTCGGAGACAAACGCAATCCATCGTCCATCTGGAGACCATGCGGGATTAAAGTCACGTGCCAGATGGTTCGTCAAGCGTTCGGATTCCTTTGTCTTGAGGTTCATCACATAAATGTCCGAATTGCCGTTTTGAGAGGAAACATAAGCCATTCGCTGTCCGTTTGGTGAAAACGTGGGATAAGTCTCATTGGCTAAATCGTCTGTCAACTGCTGGAGATTCTTGCCGTTTATATCCATCATGTAGATGTCATAATTTCCATTTCGCTTGGAACTAAACGCAATCGATGGAACATCGGACGCGTATACATAATGGTTCACCGCGAGCAAGAAATGCCCGAATAGTAGTGTCGTTCCCAACACAACAATATAGTCAAGTTTTTCTTTCATTTTCATACTCTCCATGTATGTCATCCAGAAATACGGAATAAAACGCTAACGGCATCAGAAAATAAATGTTGTTATTCCGTCACTGATACACCCGAATTTCCCGAATCACAACATCCTCGAAGGACACTTTAGTTTTACGCGTCAACGATTCTCGTGTGGTACGTTCTGAATCACGATTGACATAGATAGCAACTCTTAGCATTCGCACGGGTCTGTCGATGTCGATGCGTATCACGCCACCATTCTCGGATCTGGCAATCTTATGACTTCTCACTGGCTCAAAGAGAGGGGCTTTTCCATGCGCTATCTCTGCGGTCGATGTTTCTACCGAGAGACGATAAATGTTTGAAATTGGATGCACCTCAATGTAAGCGACAGGCGTAAGCGTGTCGAGTTGGATCAATGCCTCAGTCTTATGTTTGCCTTCCACCCAGTCGCCATATCGGAGACTGTGTTTATAAGCCGTGTTATCCTTTTCAACAAAGCCTTTTACCTTCAGGAAACTATTTGTGGCAAGGTCGCCATCAACAAGTGATGGATATGTCTCACAGGATAGGTGTGTAGCCGCTATTCGTTTTGGAAGCGGTGCGCAACCTACAGTGAGTAGACACACTCCGATTGCCACACATACGCGTAAAGAATAGGTTCTACTCGCCATGGGTTCTCACCTCCGTTTCATGAGTAAACAGTCCTAAATACCTCTACTTCCAATTGAGTTCACTTGTAGGTTCATAATTTTTTTTGATGTCAGTTTTGTAAATTATACCGTCTGGACGCGTATAAAATGTGAGTTCGTAGGAGTAATCTGTCTGTAAAATTGTTCCTGATACTCCGCTTAAACCGTTCCGGTGTCGCTGGGAAAGGATTCGGTGACGCTGTGGGGCAAGGAATGTCTGCACGGGCACTTGCCAAATGTAGAGGTGCCAATCTGTCCCGTTGTCGTTAACTTCGTTGGGTGATCCGTATTTCTGAACAACCTTTGAGATGTGTGTGCCTTTCCATCTGGCTATAGTTTGCTGCATCTTCTCATCTTGCGTCGGTGCCGATTCTTGTACCAAATGCGCCGGTGCCGTGCACCCTGCCAGCAATATGCTTGCGATAAACGCGAAATGTAAAGTAAATGCAAATCTGTTCATTTTCAAAAAGGTTTGCTGGAAAATTCGTATCCGCACAATGAACACCTCCTTGTTAACCTTATATGAATAATAGCAATTCCATGCTAATAGGACTTACGCAATATTGATAGAATAGGAATGTTTAGCATTTATTGGCATTATTAATCATCCAGAGTCAATCCCGACTTTTGATTTCACCCCATGTGGTTGTGCTCAATTGTGGCTGTGGTGAAACAGATAAAGCCAACGGATCAAACCAATTGCCTACATAATTGCTTCCGTCATGCGTAAGTTGCGTGATTTCACGCGTCACCAGATTGATTTTGAAAATCTGAAATTTACCGTCAATCACTTGGGAATAGACGAGTTCATCACCAGACGGCGACCAAGTGAGCGCTTTTGTCCCTATCAAGACAACAATCGCGTCAACAATTTGTTGAAGTCCACTACCATCGCGATTAACGATGAATATGGACTGTTGTGCAAGCTCCGGTCTGCGCCAGACAAAAGCGATTTTGTTGTTAGCAAATGACCACGCCGGTTGCCACATTCGCTGGTGACCATCCAGTTGGAGCGTCTCTTGCTTGTCGGTTTTTAGGTTGATAAATCGGATCTGACGGCTCGCCCAATGAATCTCGCCCCTCACAACATACGCAATTTCTGTTCCATCCGGGGACCAAACGGGCTCTTCACCATCCGCTTTTTCGATTTCAACAACGCGGTTTACCGACGTTCCGTCTGCCTTGGCGGTATAGACGGTTTTCCGTTTAGTCTCACGGTCAAGTTGAATATAAGTAATTTTTTTTCCATCAGGGGACCAAGCAGGATCGTCTCTATATGCGGGTGCTGTGCGAAACACGGGTCGCTCTCCGTGTCCATCAGCGCGCATAATATAGAGATCACGCTCTCCACCTCGATCAGAAACGAAGAGGATTCCTTCCCCTGTTGGCGAGCAGACCGGACTGAAATCGTCTGCTCGGTGATTGGTTAATCTAACCTGTTCACTGCCATCGGGATTCATCATATAAATTTCAAAGTTGCCATTCCGATGTGATGAAAAGATAATTTTTTCGGTTGTGAGTGGTTTCGCAGAAACAGAACACAGTAATCCTAAACTTAAGCTATACAAACAGAAAACACATAGTAGTTTCATGGAAAATCCCCCCTAAAGTTATGTTGTCAGACAGATAAGTAGCAATTTTTGTGCCAATCTAAAATACGAAAAAGAACGGGAAATATCATGGATTTAGTGGGTTTTGCGTGTGTGCTGACTGCACGAAATGGGGCAAGCGGGAGATGACTGCACGGATTTGTGCAGAAAGTAGTGAATTTCTCCCAAGCCGTGTGATTCACTATAGTATTTTACGGTGGTTTAAAATTCTTTTCAACTTTGGCACAAAACTTGCTCAAAATCTTACAACAAATGTCTCTTGACACACCACAATGAAATAGATTAGAATTTCATAAGTCAGATTCTTTCGGGTAACAGAGGAGTCCTCATGAAATCCAACATCCCCCAACAATTCATAATCGGTATTATCGCGTTTATTATGTGCGTTCCGTTTGGTCTCTCAATGTGGAGCGTAGATGCAAATGCGGCGGAGGAAACGGAATACAGTGTAAAGTCGTTCACACCACTGGCAGAGAACAACGGTATCGCGGATTTTCTGATAACGTTTTCTGAGTCAGTGATTGACGAAACACAGGTTTTTACTGAATTACCGGATCAAGCGATTCGGGTCACACCGGCAATCCAAGGGAAAGTCAGATGGATGGCACGTAATCAAATTGGCTTCTTTTTAGAGAGCACTTTGGCACCGTCCGTTGATTACACCTTTGAGCTTTCAGTTACAAATTTTGCTATCACAGGGAAACGGAAGTTTACCTATTCAACCCCACCTTTTAAGATAGAACACGCGGCAATCGGGTTTCAATACGATCAAACCTTAAAAAAAGCGAAAGCGGTCGGGACCGTAACCTTTAACTATCCTGTCAGCATTACAGGTTTAGATGCATATCTTTCGATTCTATCCGAAAAAGGTGCTGCAATTCCTTATACGTTCCAGCCCCAAAACCCTGTTGCAAAAACTGTCCTCATAGAGATTGAAAATATTCTACCGCTTCTTGAAGGACGGTACTTACAGGTAAAAATTGGGAAGGGGTTTAAGTGTGCGGGGACAGAGATCGGGGTTGAAGCGACAAGCGTCGCGCCGATACAGTTGAACGAGATGAGAGTCCTTCGGGTTGACCAAGCGCGCTTTGAGGAGAAAGATGGCAAACCGGTTCTCCAGCTCAGTTTCACTTCACCGATTACGCTCGAAATGTTTCAAGAACGTTCGAGTGTTAAACCTTCACTGCAGTATCAATTAGTCGTTAACAACTACGTATTAGAAATTCATGCAGACTTCAAATTTCGTTCCGATTATACGGTAAGCATTAAACGTGGGGTTGCCTCACCAGATGGGTCAATTTTAAGAGACACTTATGTTGAAACGCTAACTGTCCCTGATTTATACCCGCAGATCCGCTTTACGGATGATACTTTTTTCCTACCCCGAAAAGGGTCTGTGAGCTTGAATGTTGCTACGACCAATATAGAACAGGTTAAATTCGGGATTGCGCGGGTTTATCTTTCGCAGCTGCCGACGCTCATTCATCAAGGAGAACTTGATATAGTTTCACGCATAAACGCAGAGGTCGTCACATCGTTACCGCTAAAGGATTATTTAAATGACAAACACGCGGGTATTTTCAAGGTGGTGGTGCATGCTGATAGTGGTAGAAGGGGCTATGCAGAACAATTGGTTGTTGTTACAGACCTTGGCATCGTCGCGAAAAAAATTGATGAGGAGTTGTGGGTGTGGGTCAATTCACTTGATTCTTTAGAGGCGATTCCGAAAGCGAAGGTTCAACTGATTAATTATCGTGATAAGGAGATACTGCACACTGGAGAAACTGACGCTGCAGGTTTTGTCAAATTCACTTTAGCTACTGAAGTCGAGAAAAAGAATCTTCAACTCCTGCTAACTGTGGCGAAGGATGATGATTTCTCCGTACTCCAATTACAGCGACACGCAATTTCAACGCAGGGTTTCAACATTGGCGGTATCCCTTATTTACTGGATGGATACGAAGCGTTTCTCTACACTGAGCGGGGCGTTTACCGTCCCGGAGAAACAGTCAATCTTGTCGGAATTGTACGCGGTAAAAACAATGAAATACCAACCTCACTACCAACACGGATTGAAATCATAGACCCACACTACGCGGTGCTAAGAGAATTTCCACAGAAAACTGATAAAGAGGGTGCATGCGAGATCCAAATTTCGCTGCCAGCATACGCCCCAACAGGTTGGTATACCGCGAGGATATGGTCAGATGAAAAACAGATAGGAGCCAGCCGGTTTCAAGTTGAAGAGTTTATGCCCGACCGAATGAGAGTCTCAATAGAATCAGATAGAGACTCCTATATGTTGGGTGATGAAGTCGATTTGAAAATAAAAGCGGTAAATCTCTTCGGGACACCGTCGGTTGGGCATGAAGTTAACGCCTCTTATGTCCTTGAATCGGTGCCTTATCAACCGCCTGAAAAGTGGGATGTCTTCAGTTTTTCCGATTCAACACGGACTTTTGAGGCTGAATGGATTACCCTTGATGAAGCCGTAACCAATATAGATGGAAAAGTTAGGTATCAGTTTAGGCTTCCTGAAGATTTGAAGCCGCCCTCTGCGCTCAGTGGTTCTATTCAAGCAACAGTTCAGGAACTTGGGGGGCGCGCTGTCTCTGCTTCAAAAAGGATTTCCATCCATCCGTACTCCCATTATGTCGGAATCAAACGTCCGCAATTAGGAACCGTAAAGCGGAATGAGAAAGTCAAGTTCGATTACATTGTGCTTGATACGGCAGGAAATGTTGCGGCTGGACGTACTTTGCAGGTAACCATCTCCGCACTTAACAATTCACCGCGTTGGAGGGGACAGACGGCTTCGACAGTGAAACAGGTGGAATCTCATACTTTAAAATCAGCGGCGGCGGTAGTGGACTTCAGTTTCACACCTACTACGTATGGTGTACATCGCTTAGAAGTTGAGGATGTTCAGAGCGGTGCAAGCGTGTCAACGCAATTTTATGTCTCGGAATGGGGCGGTGTGCCGTGGTCAATGGAAAATCCTGACACACTTGATATGACGCTTGATAAAGCTGGCTATCGTCCTGGGGAAAAGGCGATATTACATATTAAAGTCCCCTTCCCTGGTAAGTTGTTACTAACAATTGAGCGAGAAAAGGTGTTGCATTATCGGACAGTCATGCTGCAAGAAAACGCTGCGACATTAGCGTTTCCCGTTGAGGACATTTACGCTCCTAACGTTTACATTTCTGCCATGTTAATACGTGCCACGAGATCGCTGGAGAGGGATGCCCCTGCGCGAGCGTTTGGTATCGTCCCGTTAAGACTTGATACAGAACCACACCGATTGGCGGTTGAAATTGACGCGCCTGAACAGATTCGACCGAACCGAGAAGTAGACATAAGGTTTCGGGTACACGGCAAACGTAAAGGACAACCTTACCGAGTGAGTATTGCAGCCGTTGACGAGGGTATTCTTCAACTGACACGCGCGCAAACACCGGATCCCCACGCTCATTTTTATCAGCAGAGAGGCCTTGAGACTATCTCTTATGAGTTCCACAATGCAATCACAAGAGACAATCAATTTCCTATCAAGCCGATAGAATCACTTGCTGATCTGATGAATTTAGAAATTTTTGAATCTCCGAAACCAAGGAAACGGAGGTCCTTAAGTGTGCAGGAATCCTTAAGTGTGCACGATCAGTCCGCATCAGTATTAGCCATGTCTTCCGCTGCTCCAGGAGCTGGTGCCGCGTATAACCGTAATAAAATGTTAAGCCGGCTTAACACGGATACCGTCGTGCGGGTGGTATCGGTGTCGCTCTGGTCAGGTTTAATGACAACCGATGCGAATGGAGAAGGGAGCGTCCGTTTTAAGGTCCCCCAATTCAACGGTACCTTGCGGTTGATAGGGGTGGCATTTTCCGGTGCAGATTACGGTGCGGCTACCGAGAAGATTCGGGTGCGTGATCCGGTAGTGCTACTGCCGACGTTCCCGCGCTTCCTCTCTGGTGGCGATCGGATTCGCGTCCCGGTTTCCGTTTTTAATGGGACTGATAACAACGGCAGCTTCACTGTTAAATTGAAAGCAAACGGTCCCGTGAAACTCCTTACAGCAAACGGTAGTGTTCACCACACTGCCGTCGCCCAAGGGGATTCCCTTGAAAAACAGGTGGAGATTGCAGCCGGTAAGGAGGGACAGCTCTTTTTTAACATTATCGCGCACGATGCCATTGGTGTTGCGACGTTTCATCTATCGGCATCAGGCAATGGTGAGGAGATACAATTCGCGCCTATTCGTCTCCCGCTTCGATCCGCAGCACCCCCTGTCACAAAAACAGGACAAGGTATCGTGAGAGAGAATGAACCCACAGATTTTATTTTTCCTTCAAATCTGAGAGCGGACACCTCTCAGTTTATGGTTTCTGTATCTCCTCTCCCTACCGTCAGATTTGCAAACGGGCTCCGTTATCTAATCCAGTACCCGCATGGGTGTCTTGAACAGACAACGAGTAAGGTTTTTCCGCTGCTTTATCTTAGCGACCTCGCAAGGATTATTGAACCGGCATTGGCGGAACAAGGAAAAATTGACACGTACATTGAAACTGGTATCACTCAATTGGAAGATATGCTCCTGCCAGATCATCATTTTGCTTACTGGCCTGGACGATCTCGCATCAACAATTGGAGTAGTGTCTATGCTTCACACTTCCTTGTTGAAGCGCGGCAGGCGGGTTACAAGGTCTCCGAAATTGTTTACAATAGGATGTTGGAGGGGTTAAGACATCAAGCGCGACAGGGCGGAACACTCAACATGCCAAATGAAGAATCAGATAGATATGCCCTGACGCAAGCAGCCTACGCATGCTATGTGCTGGCAGCAGCTGGTCAAGCTGAAAAACCTGTTATGCACTATCTCAGGAACAATCGATTAAACGGACTTAACGATTACAGCCGATTTCAGCTTGCAGGGGCGTTCGCGTTGAGCGGTGATGTCAAAACGGCACTATCAATACTGCCGGATTCAATAAACCTTGAAAAGACCGGACGACGCGACACAGGGCGCAATTTCGATTCGTCTATTCGCGCGCAAGCCATCATGCTGGACATGCTCATAGAAGTCAAGGAAAACCACCCTGCAATCCCTAAACTCGTTGAAAGTCTGACCCATGCAGCATCAAAAGGGCAACGATGGTCGACGACACAGGAGAACGCTTTTGCTTTCCTGGCTCTCGGTAAATTCCTGAAACACCAGCCACATCAGAAATTTACCGGAACAATTACACGGAACGGTGCAAAACTTCCCAACTTTGATTCAACTGGAAGGCAGTACGTCGGATCAGACTGGGATGGTGCACACATGAAACTCACAGTCAAAGGAGAGGGCACAGGCTACTATTATTGGGAAGCTTTTGGGGTTAGCGGCGACTCCTATATTGAAGAGTATGGACATGAATTGCGGATAAGCCGTCGCTATCTTACACCAGACGGTTCTCGAGTCAAAAACGTCTTTCAGCAGGGCGAGTTGGTATTAGCTGAGATAACCGTGGAGGCTCTGACAAGCGATCTTGAGAACGTGGTAATTGTTGATATGTTGCCTGCAGGTCTTGAGATTGAAAACTCGCGATTGGCATCTCGTGAGAGTATATCTTGGTTGTACACCCAAGCGTTCAACCCCGATTATATAGATATCCGCGATGATCGGCTTATCTTCTTTGGTACATTTCCGTACCAACAGGCGCAAAAATTTTACTACCCGCTTCGGGCAGTAACGGAGGGAACATTTACAGTACCACCCGTTTCAGCTGAAGCGATGTACGACCCCACAAAATCAGCAGTAGCATCAAGTGGAACAATTCAGGTGGTCAAATAATAGCGGGTGAACCTCAATTCACCCGCTATTGCGGAAATGGCTTGCAAAACAAATTATCGAATCGCAATCGGATTGCCGGGAGAACCCGTCGCGCCTTTGAGACGCAGGGGTGCGAAACTGAAGGCGAATTCGTAGACTTTCGCCGCCGCTAACTCCTCTGTGATAATGTTCTCAAGGTTGTAAATACCGTGTTTGACAATAAACAGCTGATGCACTGGAAATGCAAGGGTCTCATCAGGATTCGGAACGACCTCGATGCCCCAGTTATCTGAACACAGCATCACAATTTTTTTATCAACGAGGTATTGTCCCGCTTCCAAGCCAATGCCGGGTTCCGTGGTGCCGTAGCGATCGTTGTCCGTCATCCAAAATTTACCCCAACCGGTATGGATGATAACGACATCGCCGGGGGTAATCTGAACGCCCTGTTTTTTCAGCGCGCCCTCCAGATCAGCGCGCGTAATTTCATAACTATCGCTGAGATGTTCAACACCTTTATAGCCAGCGACATCAATGAGTACGCCCCGTGTTACGATGGGTCCCACGTTCTCAACGCCGAGCTCCGTGAGGCCTTCGGCTTTAGCGAAATCGTGCCGGTCTAATCCGTTGTAGTAGAGATCGCCGATACCGATGTGACCGAGTCCATCAAATTGGGTACCGATCTGTCCGATCTCCCCGCTGAAGATCTCCTCAAACCACGTGGTTTTGTTCTCACCGAGTGGCCCCGACATCGCTGGAATTCGTAGGCTATAGTGCCGCGTCCCAAAGACAGGGATACCACTTTCATAGACCCTGCCGAGTTGAAAGACTTCACCGGTTCTAATCAGACTGGCGGCTTCCAATACTTTTTCTGGCGTTAATCGGTTGACGGCACCCCGCCGATCATCAGCACCCCATTCGGAAGGAAACCACGATTCTTGCGTTAAGGTGAACGTTGCTGTGAGTGCAATCAACGCAATTGTAAGTGGGAATAGGACGAAACGTTTTGATTTGTTAAACATTGTGTTGCCTCCTTATCATCGGTTATGTTTTACCTAAAATGCCCGCCAAGATGGCGCGCTGTAACCTTGTCGTCTTTGCCTGTTTAGTGATACGCACAACCACTTCAGATTCCGTCGGTGGATTATCGGAAACGCCTTTCAATGTAGCAGTTACTGTAACTGGCTTCCCGTTTTCTTCAAAACTCAACGTTACCACTTCCTCAGATTTCCAGTGCTTGGCAATTTTTTGGAGTTCTTTAAGGCTGCCGACCCGCGATCCGTTGATACTGGTTACTTCAACACCGGTATCACGTTGTAGACTCGCCTTAAGCACTTCTTCGACATAATCGGCAGTGGGCAATTCCTCGGAGGTTACCTGAACATTGAGGCCGGCTTTATCAAAATATTCTGATAGCGGTAGCCGCTCTTTTCCAGTAACATAGGTTTTGAAGAACGGTTCAAAATCCTTACCAGCGACTTTACTGACAGTTCTAATGATGTCGCGCTGTGTATATTCTATGGAATTGTCAGGAAACTTTCGATACATCTCTCGCATTACGTGATTGAAATTTTTTCTGTTTTTCGTGAGGTGGCGTATTTGTAAGTCTAATGATGCTGCGACAAGACTTCCGCCTTCGTAAAGTAATCGACTGTCTCTAAAATCATCGCCTATCACATGTTCGTGAGAAACAGACAAATACTTTTCGCAGGCACTTTCAAGCCGTTCCAAATATTCACTTTCAGATAGATAGCCAAGTCGCTTTGCCGTGATGTCGGAATAGTAATTCGTCACACCTTCAAGAAACCATCTTTCCTTTGATGTAAAAGGATTGAGTGCAGTAAGACCGTTCCAGATATGGAATACCTCATGTGCGAGAAAGGGTGCCCATAGATGTCCGCTTGCTTCATCCAAATTGCTATTCATCCGGATATTAACAGTTCGCCCTCTCCCTTGCCCTTCACCTCTCAGTCCATCAGCTTCAGAAGGATTTATGATAAACACCACACGATTATTCGGCCCATCTTTAAAGAGTTTTGAATACGCGCGTAGAAATTTTTCAACGGTGCGTTTCATCTCATCCTTTGATGCTTTCAGGCTACCGCCCATACCGATCACAACCTCTGTCTTACCGGATTTCGCAACAACTTCAGTATGCTCGCCGATGAGTAGATAGTTCCTGGTTAATTCCTCCTGATTTTCAACAGAGAACCGGTGTCCTGTGCGTCCGATGCGTTTCCAAGGCGTTAATACCCGCCATCCTTCAGGAAGTTTAAACTCCACCTCAATATTGTCGGTTTTTCCACCGACGATGAACAGTTCACCACTCGCCCAAAGCATGGCACCATCCCGGAAATAGGGACGCGTTGGCGAAAACGTTCCATATCCGTATCGTTTAGCTTGAAAAGCCTTGTAATCCTCAGCATATTTTCGCGATATCTCGTAGTTTAAGGTAATAGGTGTTTTGTTGCCATGTTTAAAAAACTTAATCTTCCAAACAGGATAAGGGTAATTCCGAAAATGCGGAAAACCCACGGGTCGAGGTTCTTCTACCCTTACACTCCGTGAGAAAGGATTATCCGTTGGTTTAGATTCACTGTTCTTGGGGGTATACTGATTATACTGCACAATGTAATCACTATCACCGTTGAGGCGTAACTGCAATTCCTTAAGATTTGGATCTTTAGGGGATTTCTCAAGATTTGGATCTTCAGGGGTTAATTTATAATCAACCCGCATTTCGCCTTGATCTTGAGGATCATCAATAGTTACGACGTAGGATGCCTTTTTAATCGGTGTTTCGGGTAAAATTTTAGGGTCCCTGACGTGCAGTTTTTCAATAATCGGTTTGGGTTGGTAATCGTTACGCCACCTATAAGTCCACGTCGTATCAACACTTAGTGGGAAATAGTCTTTGCTTTTCCCCGGTACGTTATATTCTATTAATTCAGCTTCAGTGATAACACCGTTAGAATGTTCATATCGCATCTTCACAAGTCCGACCCCTTTTGCAAACCAGAGATAGCGGGTCCCATTAATCAGTGCGCTTTTCAATTCAGTGTCAGCCTCAGCCCCTGTGAAAACGGTTTTATGCTTGAGGCAGCGTTGGAAGACACCAGCGGTACACTCGACGGATTCGTAATCTTCTATAGTCGTGTGTAGGTATGAATTTGACCAACCTTCTTCCGTCCACGTTTTTCCTACAGTCAACGGGAATCGGAACAATTCGGGCCAGGAGGTGCTGATATTATCTGAAAAGATGCTTGTAGGATATAGTAAGGGTTTAGTGGACTTAATGCCGGATCTTGAACTCGCCTGCCTCACTCCTAAGGACGCGTCAGTTTTTGCGATATAGAAGTTCCTTTCGCCCAACGCTTCACCGCTCTCACTCGCAACTTTGACAGCAAGGTGGAAGTCTCCTTTAAATTTTTCTCTCGTATTATGGTTGATATCAATATGAGCCGTTTCAATAAAAACTTCGTTGTAATAGTCGTTTTTCCACTTATAGGTCCATGTTGAACCAATATTCAAAGGGAAATACGCTTCGCTTTCACCCGATATTTTGTAGTCAACTAATTCGGCTTCGGTGACGATGCCGTTGGCATGCTCGTACCGTACTTTCACTAACCCGACACCCTTAGCAAACCATAGGTAGCGAGTTCCATTAACAAGTGCTTTTTCGAGTTTGCTGCCGATGTGTGCGCCGGTAAGAATCGTTTTGTGCTTGAGACATGCGGGGAAAGTCCCAAGCGCAATCTCTACCGCTTCATAACCTTCAAGTGTGGTTTTATCCGTTGAGTTCCAGTTGTCTTCCCATGTCTTTCCGATAGCGAGTGGATATCGAAACATCTTACCTTCATACTCGGCAGCAACATTCTCGAACAAAACCTTGACGCGCCCCGGGAATCCGTTTGATGCGCTTAAACTTAAAGAGCGTAAGGCCAAAAAATCATCTGTTTTATGGATATAGAGACCCCCTTCAGCGAAATCATGACCGATTTCTGTGGCAACGTCAATAGTGAGTTTACGCGCTACTTTCTCAGAGGGCAGATCGGTGGGACCACAGGATACCATCACGAGAATCAAACCGAGGATGGAAATTAACGCTTTCATTTTTCCCTCCTTGATATTGGACAGAACGAACTGTACCTATTCTATGCGAATTTGACTTAAGAATTCAACACACAAGTGTCGGAGATCAGGCTATTGTTCCTTAGATTATCATACCATTTCTAATTGAATACCTTTCGATGGGAACAATGGGAAACCGTCGCATGATGCACGTCGCATCTGGGCGAGTACGCCGCAAAACTGTGAGTTTGGGTTTCCACTGTGGCCCCTTTCAGAAAAGTTGTGCCTGCAACATTTACTTCAGAAGTGATATTATATCCACTTGTGCTCTTAATTATAGGCATGAAACTGAAAAAGTTAAGGGTAGCTCTCATTTTTTTCAGAATTTGACGAAAAATAGGCACTGTTATAGAAAATTGATGGGTATTTCTTATGTAGGAGGTATAAGAAAGCTGCACGGGTTCTGATGCCACATTTAACTTAAATCAACATAAACTGTGTCCAAGAAATAAAGAAATGGCTGCGGGAGAACTCCTATGGTATAATGAGGTAAGCAGACCGATACTCAAAGACGTTCGCTATGGGTATTATAGCACTTTTTTGTGATATTGACGATTTTTATCTATATTTACGCAAGTTGCCACCTTTTTATCCACATAGCACTCCGCTGGAGTGCAATCGCACAAATACACCATTTTCTATAGATATGTCACCCCTCTGGGGTGGGGAAAAAAGACGAAAAACCCTTTCTGAAGTGTGTAAAATCTGTTAGTAGCAACTTGGGTTATATTTGAAGAATGGATGAACACCAAATCACCTCCACCCACCGATGTAGGAATACATCGCCGGAGAGCCTTACAAACAGAATAAGAAAAACAGAGCGTTTTTATGCACTCAACTTCAATTGCCTTAATTCTGCTGTCAGCATTTTGCCACGCCTTATGGAATTTCTATAGCAAATCCAGCAGAGATACACGTATCCTCTTTTTTTGGTGTGGATTCTACACCGTAGTTATAGCGTTCATTGCCTTTGGTATCAAGCAACCGGTAATTCCGAAACCCGTATGGATCTATATCGCTGGCTCGGCACTGGTTCATCTGTTTTACCGTCTGTTTTTGACACACGCCTATACGGTTGGTGAAATTTCATTTGTTTATCCCATTGCGCGCGCTGCACCGGCTTTCCTACCACTTTTTGCTTTTCTTTTTCTTAACGAACGAATTTCCGCACAAGGCTTGATAGGTATCCTATGTGTAATGGCTTCCATGCTCCTCTATCAACAACGCGAGGCACGTATCCAATTCAAGGCGTTCCTTCGCTACCTTCGCGAACCGGATTCCGTTTGGGCGTATGCAACTCTGGCGAGTGTCATTGGATATTCACTGATAGACAAGCAAGGGATGTCTGAATTTCATCGCTATTCTACGGATGTTCCTTTGTGGCGAGCCGTGACCTACTATTTAATGGAGAACAGTATCTCGCAAGTCCTTTATGGGTTGTCCTGCCTCGCCCGGTTTCCACACCAACAGATTACCGAGGTTGGACGAATGGAATGGAAGCGTGCCGTTGCTGTTGTTGGACTTTCGTTGACATCCTATTCACTCATCCTCTACGTCTTGATGACAGAAAAGGTCAGTTACGTAACCGCGGTTCGGCAGTGTTCTGTCATTTTCGTTGTTTTGCTCGGCGGGTACGCCTTGAAAGAGACCTATACAAAACGCCGCTTGATCGCAGCTATCGTGATGGTACTCGGCATTTTTTTGATTGCATATTAGTAGCTCATCAATGGACAGGCTGCTTCTGTATATCTACCCAAAGGACACTCCCAATTTGACACTCCGTTCGGGGTGATTGTCCATCTCTATGTATGCCTCGACGGCATCTTCAAACGGTACCACGGGGTCAACGACATCTTCACAGTCAAATCGCCCTTCTTCAAGCCATTTCCAGCAAGTATCAACGATTCGTCTGAAATTCCAGCGCGGATGATCCCGGTTCGGATCGCTGTTAGCACGCGCAAAGATGATGTTCGGAATGTTGACATGCGCGACAGCACCAAGGTCAAGTCCACCCGTACACGCTTTCGCGCGTCCAGCGTAGACGATTGTTCCTTCAAACGTGACGCTGCGAAGCGCGTCATCAAGGGCTTCGTAGATTGCACTCGTTTCTACAGCCACATCAACGCCAAGCCCATCGGTCGCTTCTTTGAGCACTTCGCCGGTATTGGAGGCAGTGGGATCAATAACAAGCTCCGCGCCTGTCTTTTCAGCGACTTTCCGCCGTCTTTCAAGCGGGTCCACGGCAGCGACGAAATCAGCCCCTGCGATCCGTGCCATCTGCACCGTCATCAACCCAATAGCACCCAACCCAAAGACAGCGACCCGCTCGCCAACGCGGACCTTTCCATCACGAATAGCGGACATTGCGAAGTGCAATGGATCATAACAGACCGCCTCTTTCCACGTCATACTCTCAGGCATCTTGAGGACGCTACCTGCACGCCACGTGTGCGTCTCTTTGAGGTGCCCGTGGCTGGTGATGCGTTCCCCAATCTCAAAACCTTCAACCTCGTCCCCGATTTCAATAATTTTTCCGACGCACATATTCCCAAGTCCCATCGGAAAATTTGCGCTGTTGTATCCGTAGTACGCTGTCAGTTCGGTGCCACGTTTGGGCGCGCCGAATTCGACTTGGACGCGGATACTATCTGCGGGGACGGGTCCGTCTTCGTACTCTCTTAAGACGGGTTGCCGAGGGCCGATAGCTACTAATTCTTTTGGCATGTTTGTCTCCTATGTTTCAATCAGCACGTTTAAAAATAAGGTCATAATCCAAGCCTACCAAGCTATCCATCATTCGCTTCCAGCGTATACTCGGGTTCGTCATCATCATAAGCACCTTCCAAACCGCGCGCAGGGAGGTGTAATGTGGCGTTACACTTCTCGGGAGCACCTTTATAGTCAGGGTTTACTGCGATGAGCATATCGAGTGTATATTCGGGTTCGTCATCATCATAAGCACCTTCCAAACCACGTGCAGACGCGCGCTCTTCAAGGGGCTGTTTTGCTTCAACTTCCTCTTTCTTCAACTTTTTAGTAGGAGCACCCATATCAAATTCCTCCGTATAGATCTCAATTCGTTCGCTTTTGCAATCCATCAATGGCACCGAAACATGGTTTTCACTGCTACACGTTGAGCATACAGGGACCACGAAACCTCAGTTATTATACCATACACAGAATTTAGATAGCAA
>CAZQIP010000357.1:0-29883 GCA_964593655.1 uncultured bacterium
GAGCCGTTCGATGCAAGTCGCCCTCGGGTTTTTACTCGGAGGTGCCATCGGAAACTTTATTGATCGGCTCTATTTGGGTGAGGTCGTCGATTTTCTCCAGTTCGGTATAGCCAGCAAAGGCCTCTTTTGGCCAACCTTCAACGTCGCTGATATTTCTGTGTGTATTGGTGCGGGAATGCTAATTGTTTACCTTTTCAAAAACCGTGATCAAGCCCAGTAAACTTAACGCCATGAGATATAATACAACTTTTTATATAGGAGGGTAATTCGTGTATAAATTGAGTGTGCAATTGTTCCTATTTAGTATAGCCCTTCTTTCTATGGTAGCGGTTCCACAGGCGACAGCGCAAATTCAGACAGAACCTTCGGCGGACGGAACAGAACAAGAAGAACCAGAAGTATACAGTGAAAGTGCTTTACGTCGGTTTGAGATCGTCACGTTGAGTTCCCTATCTTTTACTGCTATTCACAGTTACGTGATAATGCGTGGTGTGAAAATGTTTCGTGAGAATCAATTCGCTCCTGAGTTGACACCGGTGGACTACCGTATTATTGGCATCGGTGCTGTCTCGTTATCTTTGTTTATTGGTGTATGGGATTGGTTGCATACCCGCAATGTTGATCGGTCGGCACCACGTGTACCAGAACCACAAACACCGCCACCCGTTGAAGATGAGGAACCCGTGGAGGGGACGCTCGCGAGACTGTCTGAAACCAGTCCGTATACAGCGAGATATAGAGGTAGGTCTTTGGAAGACTCGATAAATAAGGAACTGAATGGTTGGGCAAATGAACGTCCTGTCGGTTTCGCTCTACCGTTCATTCAAATTCGCTTTTAATAGTTATCGGTTATCGGTTTTGACCAACAACTTGCACATTCCCAAAAGTATCTGTAGACGAGTTGTTGGTCAAGGTTAAAGAAATATCTGATTTAACCAAACTGCCTCTTAACTGACTGCTGATAACTGACCACTGATAACCACTAAAAAAATGCAGATTCTCTTTATGGGCACCAGTGAGTTTGCTGTTCCAGCACTCAAAGCACTTATCTCCCACAAATTTGAACTCATAGGTCTTGTTACACAACCCGACCGACCGAGCGGACGTGGGAAACGCCTTAGTCCGCCACCTGTCAAAGTAATCGCTGCAGAACACAATATACCGATTTATCAACCTGGAAAGGTAAGAAAGCCAGATTTTGTAAAAATCCTTAAACGCCTCACACCAGATGTAATTGTCGTCGCTGCCTTCGGTCAACTGTTGCCCCAGACCGTTCTGGATATTCCACCGTGTGGGACTATCAATTTGCATCCCTCTCTTCTTCCGAAGTATCGCGGTGCCGCCCCGATTCAGTGGGCATTGATGAATGGTGAAGCCGAAACCGGTGTGACACTTATGTTATTAGATGCAGGCGAGGATACCGGTGATATTATTTCAGCAGGCCGAGTCCCGATCCGAGATGAGGATACCGCTTTTACATTGACGGAACAGTTAGCACAACTCGGCGCAGATCAACTCGTCCGATGTCTCTCCGATATGCCAAATGAAGGACCACCATCGGCGATTCCGCAGAACCACGCCGAAGCAACCCACGCCCCGCGTCTGACAAAGGAGACTGGACACATTGATTGGAATCAACCAGCGACGACAATTCACAATCTTGTCAGAGGCACAGCAATCTGGCCCGGTGCTTATACTTTCTTTCGCGAGGAACTTCGACTCAAGGTTATCCGCTGTCAACCCCTCCCGCGGACATTTGCTACACAACCGGGGACGCTTGAAATAGTCGACAGACAGAAACTCATCGTTGCTACAGGGGAAGGAACGCTCCAGTTATTAGAAATTCAACCTGCGACGAAAAAAGTTATGGAAGCATCCGATTTTATCAACGGTTATCAATTGCAAACGGGCGAGCAATTTTTGACATCATAATTATGAATAGCCTTAATGATACCCTATTTGCGATATTCAAGGTTTCGTTATACTTCCTAATTCTCTTCGGTATAATTGCCGTGTTAGCCATTTTTGTTATTATTCCGACTTGGATTAGGACTGAGGAGGTGCTTGTCCCAAACATTACCGGCAAAACCTACTATGAAGCCGTGCGGAGACTTGATGATGTAGGTCTTCGACCGGATAAGACGATTCAGGAAGCGAGTAGTGACGCACCTAAGGGTGAAATCGTCTCACAAAATCCACAAGCGAACTTTAGAATAAAATCGTATCAGCCGGTTAAGATTACAGTCAGTATCGGATCGGAATTAGCACCTGTCCCGTCTGTCATTGGCAAATTGAGGGATGATGCACTTGATACCCTAACAACTGCAGGTTTTCGTCCAAATCGGATTGCTTTTGTGCATTCCGAAAATTATCAGCAAGATACCGTCATCGCGCAAACGCCGCCAGAAGGGGGTGGTCAACGGCGCGGAAGTCCGGTTAATCTTTTGATAAGCCGCGGACCCACACCACAATTCATTGAACTCCCGAACTTTCAAGGTCAACCCGCTGCCGATGTCCTCGTCGAACTCGAATCGGTTGGACTAAACGTTGAAACCAAATACAGTTCTCACCCCAAAATCCCTGAAGGCGCAATTATTGCTCACGAACCGCCAGGGGACGTGATGATAAAAACCGGGGACTTAATCCTTCTTGAAATTAGCGGTGTGCAAGGATCGGCTGGCGATATCGGAAGATTACTACCTTTCAAGCACTCGGTTGGTGAAGGCGGAGAGATCTCACGTCAGGTTAGAATTGTTGTGATTGATGACTACGGTGAACGCACTGCCGTCAATCAACGCTATGCCCCCGGCACAGTCATTGATTTGGAACAGAAAGGGTTCCGCGTTTTCGGCAAAACACGGGTCCTTGTCTATGAAGATGGCGAAAAGCTGCCTGAAATGCTTTATAGATAGGACTCAATCGAAGGAGTATACCAATTCTTACCCCTAAAATTGCGCCCTCATTGCTCGCTGCAGATTTTAGTCGCCTTGGTCAAGAGGTTCGTCGGATCGTTGATGCTGGGGCGGATATGCTTCACTTCGATGTGATGGACGGTGAATTTGTCCCTAACTTTGGTATCAGTCCACCGTTTATTGCTGCTGTTCGTCAAATAACCCAAGTCCCATTTGATGTCCACATCATGGTGAGGCATCCGCTCCGTTATATCAGTGCACTTGTCACCGCAGGTGCGGATCTCATCACGTTTCACATCGAAAGTGATGATGCCCCAGATGAAGTGATTTCGGCGATCAAGGCGCAGGGCGTTAAACCCGGTTTGGCACTCTCACCGAAAACGCCGATCTCTGCAGTCACGCCGTATCTTTCAGACATTGACTTAATTCTACCGATGAGTGTTGAACCCGGATTTGGGGGGCAAGCCTTTCAGCCGAGTACCCTCGAAAAGATAGCGGAATTGCAGCAAATCATCCAGGAGTCGGACCTACAACTTGACATCTCCGTTGACGGTGGTGTAACGACAGAAATTGCCCCTCTCGCTATTGATCGAGGTGTAACAATTCTTGTCGCGGGAACGGCTATCTTCCGCAGTCAGCAGCCGGAAACAGTTATTGAACAGCTTCGCATGGGTGCAATCTAAGGCATTGCTCACAAGATGCACACTTTCTATGTTCCTCCGTCTCAGATCCAAACTGATATTGCTACGATTACTGGTTCGGAACATCACCATCTCCGTAATGTTCTCCGCACAACGCCAGGTGAGACTATCCGAATTATTGATGGGCAAGGTAATGTCTATACCGCAGAAGTGCTTGGGACGGACACAAATCGATCTTTAAATGAAGCCCGAATCCTCACCCACGAATTTCACGCAAAGCCACCACTTTCGCTCACGCTATTTCAAAGTCTTCCTAAAAACGATAAGATGGAACTGATTCTCCAAAAAACGACGGAACTCGGAATCACACAAGTTGTGCCGATGCACTCAGAGCATGCTCTACAAAAACCGAGTCAGAACCGATATGAAAGGTGGCATCGTATTGTTGTCTCTGCCACAAAGCAGTGTAAACGCGCGTGGTTGCCTGAGTTATGCAGCCCGCAGACGTTCGAGGCATCTCTCACACGACTCGAAAAGTTTTCACTTCGCCTGTTACTTATCGGTCCGAATCATAGTGGAGGATCACAGACACAGCATATCAAGACAGTTTTGCGAAGGGTTCCCGACGCTACCACCATCGCGCTCTTTGTTGGACCAGAAGGCGGCTTTTCCGAGCAGGAAATTGCCGCTTTGGTTGATAGCGGATGCGTCCGTGTGACGCTCGGCACAAACACTTTGCGGACGGAAACCGCTGCGATTGCAGCCATCGCTGTTACCACCTATGAATACCAACTGTAGGCGTGATTCCCAAATCATAACGCGCTACGCTAAAAAAATCATTGACAAAGTTTGACGTTTTTTATAGAATTCCGAACTATGGATGCAAAAGAATTGACCAAAACCCTCATCGGGTATAATACAGTAAGTCCCCTCAGCAACGTTGAAGTCATGGATTTTCTTACCGAAACGTTGGAATCCATTGGTTGTGAGGTGGAGCGGGTTGAATACAAGGACCCAGCGGGTGTTCTGAAGGTAAATCTGATCGGACGCAAAGGACCGGAGAACGGTGAACGCGGGCTTGCACTGCTTGGGCATATAGATACCGTCCCTGCTATCGGTTGGTCGATGGATCCGTTTGAGGCACGGATTGCCGATGGAAAAATGTACGGCAGAGGCAGTTGCGATATGAAGGGCAGCGTCGCTTGTATGATTGAGGTTGCATCACACTATGCAGCATCGGATCTAAAGGCACCGCTCTATGTCGTAATCACCGCTGATGAAGAGGTGGGCTACCTCGGGGCAATAGCGGTTGCCGAAAAGTCGCAGATGTTCAAAAAGCACGGCTTTCCGAAGTATGGGGTCGTCGGTGAACCGACAGAACTCCATGCAGTATATGCCCACAAAGGGACTGTCCGCTTTACTGCCACAGCCCACGGGCGTGCAGCGCACAGCAGTACAGGCGAAGGGGACAACGCGAATCTAAAGTTAATTCCGTTTCTCGCAGAAATGCGGGATATTTATCACGAATTGACAACCACTACTCGGTATTTCAACGATGAATTCACGCCGCCTTTTACGGATTGGAATATCACTATCAGTGATGGCGAGTGTCCAGGGAATATTACTTCGCCCTTAAGCGTGTGTTGTATCAACTACCGTCCAATGCCGGGCGACAATTCGCAAGAATGGATAGACCGCGCGCGGGACTCGGCTGAAAAACATGGGTTAATATTCAATCTGTATATTGATGCGCCTCCGGTACGCACGCCACCCGATGCGGAGATTATCCAAGCAGCACTCGAAATAACCGGCGAAACTGAACCTCAAACCGTCGCCTATGGCACTGATGCAGCTGTCTTCGCACAACACATGGAAACCGTCATCATCGGACCGGGAAGCATTCTACAGGCACATACCGTCGACGAGTGGATGGCGTTGGATCAGTTCCCACAAGGGGTCTCAATCTTTAGTCAGTTTGTGGAGCGGTTTTGTGTGGCTTAGGGGCATCGAAAAAGACAGCATCCGGTTTCACCCATTCCGTTTCGCCATCTGCCCACACCTCGCGCTTCCAGATAGGCACAATCTGCTTGAGCCGATCCATCGCATATTTACACGCTTCAAATCCGTCTTTGCGATGCGGAGACGCGACGGCTACTGCCACACTCACCTCACCGATCTCTAACCGCCCAACGCGGTGCACCATCCCAACGCGATCAATGCCCCATTTCTCCGAGATCTCCGCCGCAATTTCCGCCATCTTCTTCTCTGCCATCGGCGGATACGCTTCATATTCAAGGCATCGGACCGCTCTGCCAGCGGTGTTGTTCCGAACAGTACCGAAGAAAAGTACCACCGCACCAGCATCCGGCCCCTCCACTGCTTCACGCACTTCTGCACCTGTGATGACTTCGGTGGTTATTTTAAACATCGGAACCCCCCGTTACAGGTGGAATCAGAGCGACCTCATCTCCCTCCGCGAGTTCGGTGTTTTCTGTGGCGTATTCCCAATTGACAGACATTTGCATCACTTCATAGAACTCAGCAATTTCGGGCCATTCTTCTTCAAGCCGTTTTAAAATCGTTTCAACGGTAGCGCCTTCCGGAAGATCCATCTCTTCTTCCGATCTATCTAACATTTCATGGCATACGGCAAAGTATTTAACTGTGACGTTCATAAGATTTCCTTTTCAACAGAATTTTAGGGGTTAACAGTATCCTAACTACCCTAAAAGTATAACACAAAATCTGTTATTCTGAAAACTGAAAACCGACAACCGATAACTAAAAACTAAAATTTGAGTTGATTTTTATCCTCAATTCTGCTAAAATAAAAAAACGTGTGAATGGCATTCACCATATTTTGGATGGAACGCAGGAGGTAAATTATGAGACCGAAAGCGATTTATTATCTGATGATCATGCTGCTCATCGCCGGCATGATGGCTTGTGGCGCAGACGATGATGACACTGAACCCGCAGAAACGAAAACACCGACGACGACAACTTCGCAACCCGCGGAGCCGACGGTAACTGTTGAAAGAAACATTGACTTTGCGGCTGAAGAACAGGCAATTCGCGATCTTTACGGCGTGTACGCCACCGCTCACGGCGGCAAAGATGTGGATACCCTCGCAGACGTTTGGTTCAAAAGCGAATCAGACGACGTTTTCACTGCCTGGACCTTCTGGGCTGGCACTTTTGAAAGGAATAACGGATGGAAGGCAGTAACGGCAGCGTGGGAAGGCATTTTCCGACTCCGCGCAGGAGCGGTGACGGTTGACATCACCTACATCGCCATTGATGGTAGAGGCAAAGAAGCCGTCTTACGGGGCGCGTACAACTGGGGTAATCAACGCGGAGATCTGATCTCCGCACTTGAAAAGGACGGTAAGGACTGGAAAATCCGCGCTATTGACTATACCGGCGGAAACAACGGAAAGCAGGTCAAAGACCTCAATGAGCCTGCCTATACTTTCGGAGAGATTGAAGAAGAATAAGGTTAACTGGCAGGAGCGGTTCTAACCCCGACCTGTTTAACGACGCGAACAAATGGACAAACTCATCCTCAAAGGCATTCGATTCCATGGCCACCACGGCGTTCCCGAAGCGGAGCGACAGGTCGGTGGCCATTATGAAGTCGATGCAACTTTAAGGTGCGCGCTTGCCAACGCAGGTAATACCGATGCACTCGCTGACACAGTCAATTACGCTGAAGTCATAGCGCGCATCGTTGAGATCGGCACGCAGCAGTCCTTCCAACTCATCGAAGCACTCGCTGAAAAGATCGCATCCGTAATTTTAGAGCAATTCGCAGTGGATGAGGTACATCTCACCGTCAAAAAGTTAAAGCCTCCCATAGAGCAACCAATTGACTATTTTGCTGTTGAAATTTTCCGTAATGCCTAAATTCTCTACTATTATTTTTTTCCTTTTGATAACAACCACTATTGCGCACGCGGGTGGCGAAAAAGAGGTGTTATTTCCTGAACTCACCCCTGGACTGCATCTCTACCGTTACAATTGGGATGTCGAGACGTGCGTACTTTACGTCGCCGAGATGTCGCGCACGGAACCGACACTCCACTTTGAAGTCGCACTCGCAAATGCGCAAGTTTTAGGGAAAGAGACTGTCCGGTCTATGGCGAACCGTCGCAACCAACGCGGGGATCGGCGTGTTCTCGTCGCAACTAACGGCGGTTTCGGAGTCCTCGGGGATATGCGCGGCTATGGGGGCGTATTAGAGAACTTACATATCCAAGACGGTGAATTGATTACACAGCCGACAGATACGGAAGCGTGCTTCGGTGTAACCAACGCTGGCGAATTCTTAAGTTCCCCCGTGCAAATGGAAGCCAGCATTCAGATAGGCACACATACACTCCCGCTCGGATGCATCAATCAGCGTAGACTTGACGGGTGTCAGGTGACGCTTTACACGCCACGGTTCGGTGAATCTACACGCACCAACCGGCGCCGAGGTATAGAGGCGATAATTAGTGGACTCTCGCTGCCATTGACCGCCAATTATGCGCACCCTTATCGTGTGGAACAGGTTTCACGCGATGGGAACAGCGTAATCCCCAGAGACGGCGCAATTCTCTGGATTAACGCACGCCTGAGAGATCCAGCGGTTTCTGAGTTCGGGACTGGCGCGAGCGGCACCCTCACACTTTCCCTCTCACCGCCCGAATGGAACAAAGTCGAACACGCCATCGGTGGACGACTCCGACTCCTCAAAAATGGAGAGATTAATCAGACGATCGCAGAAATGCACAACGCCGAAAAAAAGCATACCCCAGGTAAACGCACCCCTCTGCTAAACCTGAGCCATGAACCCCGAACAGCACTCGGTTACAACGCTGATAAACTTTTTCTCGTCGTCGCAGACGGACGGCAACCGCAATACAGCACTGGTCTAACGCTCTATGAACTCGCCAGTATCCTCATAGAACTCGGCGCAACGGAAGCCATTAATCTTGACGGCGGCTCCTCCAGCACCTTCATCGTCAACGACACCGTCGTCAACAAACCCTCCGGACAACAGGAGCGAGATGTTCTGAACGCCGTCTTTATCACAGCAGATATACGGTAGTGTTCTGTGCACTTTGAATTATGATTGTTCTGGTTCGTAGTAGGGCGATTCATCGCCCGTCGTAATGTTCTGTCGATTTTGATTTTGGTTTGTTCTGGTTCGTAGTAGGGCGATTCATCGCCTGTCGCAATATTCTGTCGATTTTGATTTTGGTTTGTTCTGGTTCGTAGTAGGGCGATTCATCGCCTGTCGCAATGTTCTGTCGATTCTGATTTTTGGTTTGTTCTGGTTCGTAGTAGGGCGATTCATCGCCCGTCGCAGTAGAAGCGATTCGCCCGGTCGCGATAACAATATCGGAGGCTTATTTTGAACGTTTATCCTAAAATAATTTATAGGTTACCAATTTTTATCGCTCTGCTATTTTGCTATATCTCAGCCGTCGATGCAGCAGATACCCCTAAACTGCTGAAAGCAACCCCACTTTCCGAAACCGCAATTCAATTGCAATTTGACGGGCAATTGGAAACCGAAACCGCAGAAGACTTAGCGAACTATCAAATCGCGCCGGATGTCCAAGTCGAGTATGCGCTACTGGATGACCGATTGAACCGCGTCCTGCTCCTCACATCACCATTAGAGGTAGAAAAAACATACCGCCTCACGCTGCCAAATATCCAAACAGGGATAGTTATAACCCTCCCATCCGTAAACGAGATAACCTTCGGCACAGGCGACGCTGTTACTTTCTCCGGTGGTTTACAGGATACCACATTACATGTCAATAAGGATCGCAAGACGCGAAACGACAACGCCGGTGCCGAGCCGACGCTCTTATGTAATCCGGCGGGAAGCGTCTTCTTTGTCGCCTTTGACCTATTTGATGCATTTGAAGATATGGGGATCCGAGAACCGACACAAGTCTTAGAAGCAACGATAACCCTGCATGTCGAGCAGTGTAAGACAGATGCACTGCAAACCGTCCTCTACCGGCGTGTCCTGCTCCCGTGGAAGGAAGGCAGAGGAACGTCAACGCGTGCAGAGGATAACGAGCTCACCTACAACAGTGCATTGCATCGCAACCTCCCGTGGAATAAGCGTCCCGCGCAAGCAATGCTGTCAGGCATAGACGGCGATACCGAAAGCGACTACAACGGTTCCGAGGATGTCGCCTACCGCATTGACGGCACTTGTGAGATTCAAGGTGCAGACAAACATTATACATTCAAAAGCGAACTCCTCACCGATGCCGTCCGCTTTTGGGTCGCAAACCCCGATTACAACTACGGCTACCTCTTCGCCTTACAAGATGGCAATGTACCCATCATATTCTCCTCAAAAGAAGCAACCGACGAAACTCTCCGTCCACTCCTAACAATCCGCTACCGGACACAGCCACCTGTCAGAATTGAGGCACATGAATAAAACATAGACATAAATTGCCTATATTATGAAATAATACCATTTCTAAAAGTTTATATTGCATAGGACTTACGCATTTCCTCTTAAAGTCCCCTTTATCAGGGGACTTTAAATCATTTGGATGTTTTAACCCCCTAAATCCCCCGTATTAAGGGACTTTTCTCCTTTTTATCCGAAAACTAAACAGCCCTGTGTTTCGCAGAGAAAATATTGGCTTTTATAAAAACGTGTGATAAACTTATTGGCAGAAGAAAAGAGTGGTTTTGAAATTAGGGGTAACCCAGGAAATTCGCTTTGACCTCTTAACATTACTTGGGATCGAGGGACACATGAATGCTACAAACCGACAAAGTCGATTAGACACACTAAAAAATCGTGAGGCAGAAGGAACCCTGACGGAACAAGAACGCACGGAACTGGATACTATCTTTGCAGAACTGGATGCAGAGGAAGCTGTAGCATTGAAACCCGCAATAGAAAAGCATCAAGCGTTCATTAACAGTTTCCTTGACGAGGAGGCAGAACTTGAGGCAACTATCGCGCAGTTACAAGTTATCGTTACTACCCAGAAACAACTCGTGGAGGAGGCACGCGTATACCTAATGCAACTTCGCACAAAACGCGCCATCCTTGCAGATAAATATCACGCACTCACTGGAGAGAAGCTCACCGTCGGACGTTGAAATGGAATACCGTATGGATGAACAAAGGCGAGAAAAGGTCCGCGAATAACTTTTCACAAATCCGTTTATCTTGGGACGTTGGCGGTTTTAGGCAGCTTAGTCTATGAACCAGAAACGATTTTGAATATTATCTCGGAGGAAACCATGGAACGCCCTTCCATTTCTGAACACTTCGCAGCAGAAGCACTACAGCAAGGCATCGAACAAGGCATCGAACAAGGTGCCAGAGAACGCGCCCTGAAAGACATTCTTGAGGTGCTTACACTCCGATTAAAACCGTATGCAGCGACTGTCTTCAAGCCTACACTCGAGACGATTGAGGACTTAGATAGACTCGCACAATTGCATCGCGCCGCGATCCTTGCTGAGACACTCGACGACTTTGCACAGGTGCTAACGGAAAATAGCGATTGATACATCTGTGAGCATCCACTGCCGCTTGAGAATTCGACCGAAATGTGGAACGAATTGTCCAAACTATAGTATGGTATTAAATATATTTCCGCAAATGCACCAAAGTCCGCGCCACCGCGCCCAGATTCTCCTCAATCAACTGCTTCCCAATATCGCCTGCTGCCGTCCGCGCATCCGCATCGTCTGACCACACCGTGATAGCGTCTGCCAATTCCTGTGCAGTCCGAACCAATTTCGCGCCACCCCGATCCACGAGCAGGGATGCCTCGTGTGCGTTCTGGATCGTCGGACCAAAAATTACAGGTTTCGCCAGCGCAGCCGGTTCCATCACATTGTGAACACTCCCCCGAAAACTCCCACCCACAAACGCTATATCCGCCAACCCATATAACTTCGCAAGAAGTCCTACGGTATCAATGATGAGCACATCCACTGCTGACAAATCCACTTCAGACGTGAGTTCAGAAAAACAGAGATGCGCCAACCGCTCGCGCATGAGATGCCCACGAATCTCCTTGATCCGTTCAGGTGTCGGTTCGTGCGGAACCAGAATGAGATGCGGATAATTTTCCGGCGCGTTTTCCCGCAGCAACTGATACGCCGGCAATAACACCCGCTCGTCTTCCGTGTAAGTGCTACCAGCGATAAGAATCGGACGTTTTAGGCTTCCCTGTCCCGGAAAAAATTCCACATCGGGTTCAACAGAGACCGCCCGTCGGTAAACCTGTTCATAGCGCGTATCTCCGGTAACAACAATCTCGTGTTCCGATGAACAGAGCTCTTGAAAACGCGCCGCATCCGCTTCCGAAATCGCACAATGCACACAGATATGTCGGTGTACACTCCGAAAAAACGGCTTCGCAAAACCGGATAACCGTTTCGATTCGGCATGCAACGTACCAGCGACCACGATAATCGGAATACCGTGTTTAGAGGCTTTCCAAACGAGATTCGGCCAAATGTCGAATTTGGAGAAAACTATTAACGAGGGTTCAATCAGTCGTATCAAGCGTTCCGCGTTCCGCAGTGTGTCTAAAGGGAGATAGACAGCAGCATCAGCGTAGGGGTAAGATTGGGCATTCGGGGCAACGGAGGGTGAGAAGAAAGTTAAGACAATTCGGGTCCCAGCATAAATCGCTTCAATGAGTGGTTTCGCCTGCTCGAACTCACCGACAGAGGTAAAATGGAACCACGCTGTTTTCTCTAAATCTCGCGCCCGCTGGAGTTGTTCAGCCAGTTCCATGAATACCCATTTCCGTCCTTTAATCCCCTCTCGAATTTTAGGGTTGCAGCATCCAGCGCAGTGAAAACCGACGAACATCGCTGGCACTGCGAAGGCGTTATAGGCAAGTTTCCAAAACATAACGAACCGTAAGGCGACAGGAGAATTAAAAAATGGAAGGACAGAAGGGAACGGCGATCCCGAATCTTCCAACCTTCCATTTTAAGGGCAAGGATTTACAGTACATCTAAGATTTTCTTTTTGAGTGCATCTTTGGGCATCGCTCCGACAATCTGTCCCGCAACTTTACCCTCTTTAAACACAAGCAGCGTAGGGATACTCCGAACATTATACTGCATCGCAGTTTGTCGATTGTCATCAACATTAACTTTCCCAACTTTAAAAGTTTCCGAATTTTCCGATGCAAGTTCTTCCAAGATCGGCGCAATCATTTTGCACGGACCGCACCACTCCGCCCAAAAGTCAACAACAATCGGTGTATCCGATGTAAGCACCATTCCTTCAAACGTATCGTCACTAATTTCAAACGTATTCGCAGCCATGATAGCTCCTTTTTGTTTATGGTAGACAAACTGTCTCTTTAATAATATTATGTGTCAGCAAGCTCCCCTATGAGTGCATCAAGACATTAATATAATACCCTATTTTAAGAAAAATTACCAATCATTTTTTCTGCTGCACCCAGACAATATTTTTCAAAATTTTTTTGCTTGATAAAAAATGTGAAATATGATATATTGACAGAAATTGAGAAATAACCAATTCGCCAACCAACGCGATAACCTTAATCTGAACTTACAATTGAAGGAGGCACCGCATGCCTGATAAAGAAAAAAAGCAGGGCACGAGCATCTCGCGCCGGAGCTTCTTAAAAGGGGTAGGCACCGGCACCGTTGCTGCAACTGTCGCCCCGAGCGTCTTAATCGGTGGTGAAAAAGCCGCTGATGCCCAAGAGGGAGACGCTGTTGCCGGTGCAACAATTCAACTCAATATCAACGGGAAACCATATCAAGTTGAAGTTGAAGCACGCACTACCCTCTTGACCGTTTTACGCGACGGAATTGATACGAGCGGGAACAATGTTGATTTAACCGGTGCCAAACTAATATGTGACCGGGGTGAATGTGGCGGTTGTACCGTCATGGTAGACGGGAAGCCTGTCTACGCTTGCATGATGCTCGCAATGGATGCACAGGACAAGCAGATAACAACTGTTGAGGGCTTAGCAGACGGGGACGAGCTGCATCCTGTCCAAGAAGCATTCATCCAGCACGATGCTTTGATGTGTGGTTTCTGCACACCCGGTTTCATCGTCTCATCCGCAGCACTATTGAGTGAAAACGCAAAACCGACGCTTGAAGAAATTAAAGTCGGTCTGT
This sequence comes from uncultured bacterium, assembly GCA_964593655.1. Taxonomy (GTDB): domain Bacteria; phylum Poribacteria; class WGA-4E; order WGA-4E; family WGA-3G; genus WGA-3G. Next base: position 13,724 of record CAZQIP010000357.1, read on the forward strand.
CCGGCAACACATGTCGCTGCGGCACCTATCCGTTCATCTTTGATGCTGTCAAGACCGCATCCAAGAAGATGTAAGCCCTATTGCTCTACTTGGACTTTATGCGCCAATATCTGATTATCATCAACTCGGTTGCAATTGATCCAAAACCCGATTTTGACAACGGAAAAATCGGCGCGAAAACCCAATCGTTAAAAAGAATTGAACGAGGGGCTTGTGTTTTAGGCACTAATATCCAACCGTTATCAACTCGGTTGAAATTGAGAGAAAACCCGATTTTGACGAAGGAAAAATCGGCGCGAAAACCCAATCGTTAAAAAGATAGGAGGAAAACGCATGGCATCATGGGGAGAAGCAAGTGAATCTCGACTCATCGGCAAACGGATACCCCGTTTGTCAGGTAGAGACAAAGTCACTGGAAAAGCGAAGTATACTTTTGATATCAATCGACCCGGCATGCTTTATGGACGTTTCTTACGTTCTGAAGTCGCACACGCGAACGTTGTAGCGGTGGACCTCAGCGAGGCGGAAGCATTGCCCGGTGTCGAAGCAGTTATACAGATTGTTGAAGTTGGAAATAAAATTCGTTACCAAGGCCAAGAGATCGCCGCAGTCGCAGCGGAAACGGACGACATCGCTAAAGACGCAATCCGACTGATTCGTGTCGATTTGGAAGAACTACCGCATGTCGTCACAGAAGAAGACGCGATGGCAGAAGGCGCGCCGCAAATCCGAGACGATTGGGCAGGGAATCAGAGCAATCCTAACGTCAGAGAAGAAGGCGACCTTGAGGGCGGATTCGCGCAAGCTGCCGTTGAAGTAGAGGCTACCTATCACGCACCTGTCCAGACACACGTCTGTTTGGAAACACACGGCAATGTTGCGGAATGGGAAGATGAGCAGAATCTAACCGTTTGGGCATCTACACAGGGCGTTTTTGGGGTCCGTAACGATTTGGCAGGCGCTTTTAATTTACCTGCAAATCAGGTCCGAGTCATCACAGAGCACATGGGTGGCGGTTTTGGCAGCAAATTCGGACCCGGTGTGGAAGGGCGGACTGCCGCAGACTTGGCACGTATCACAGGTAGACCCGTCAAGTTAATGCTCACTCGGAAAGCGGAACACCTCGTCGCTGGTAACCGTCCGTCGATGACACAGCATGTACGCGCAGGCGCGACAGGCGACGGAAGGCTCATCGCTTACGATATGAAAGGGCACGGCACAGGCGGTATCTCAAGCGGTGCCGGTTTCCAAGCACCTTACGTCTATCATGTACCAAACCGGCGTGCTGAAAGAGTGAACGTCGCTGTCAACGTCGGCAACCAACGCGCGATGCGTGCCCCTGGACACCCGCAAGGCGCGTTCGCCATGGATTCATTGATGGATGAACTCGCCGAGAAACTCGGAATGAATCCACTGGAATTCCGCCGTATCAACGATACGAGTGAAGTACGCCAAGCACAATATACCCTCGGCGCACAAGAGATCGGCTGGCACCGCCGGAACAGTGTTCCAGGTGCTGGTGAAGGCGTGAAAAAACGCGGGATCGGTGTCGGTAGCGGTCAATGGGGCGGCGGCGGTGGACGCGGCACACAAGCACGGGTCACCATCAATTCGGATGGCACTGTCGAAGCGGTCACTGGAACACAGGACATCGGCACCGGTATCCGAACAGCGATCGCTATTATTGTTGCTGAGGAATTCGGACTGGCACCAACCGATATTATAGTAAAGGTTGGCGATAGTGGACCAGGGCTGCCCTCTGGCGGCAGTGGTGGTAGTCAGACAACAGCGTCTGTCGCACCGGTTATCAAAACCGCTGCAGCAGCGGCAAAACAGAAATTGTTTGAGCGGATCGCGCCCCAGCTGAATGCACCTGTCGGAGACCTACGCGTCGGCAACCGCACGATTTATGTCGTTTCTGATAGAACAAAGACGATTAAGTGGGAACTCGCGACTGGACAGCTCGGTATGGACAGCATCAGCGAAGGTGGAGAGTGGGATGAAGAACTCCGTCAAGGTGGTGTCGCAGGCACACAGTTCGCTGAAGTCGAAGTTGATACCGAAATAGGTGAAGTCAGAGTTATCAAAATTGTCGCCGTTCAAGATTGCGGATTGGCAATTAACCGCTTGACGACTGAGAGCCAAATTAATGGCGGTGTCATCATGGGGTTGGGACAAGCACTCCTTGAAGAACGTTTCATGGATGCCCTGACGGGTCGAATGCTCAACGCAAACCTTGAGGATTACAAAGTCCCCGGAACTTTTGAGATTCCTGAGATTAAATCCATCGTTTTTGATACGCATCGAAAGGTTACAGGGGTCGGTGAACCCCCATGTATTCCAACACCGGGTGCTATCGCGAACGCCGTTTATAACGCCATTGGCGTACGAATTCGGGAATTGCCCATCACACCCGATAAAGTTCTCACCGCCCTTGCCGAGAAGAAGGCATAAGGAAGAAAGACGTTTTTCGCAACATCAAAAACCTAAGCCTGTAATGAAATGGAGGGGTTTTTGCTTGGGTGTTTTTTCAACTTTACGGAAAGGCACTTCATTCATTCAACTCACCTAACCGAACCGCAAGGAAAATTAGAAAGATGGAAAAATTTAGTTACGTCAACGCCACCAGTCTCGAACAGGTCACCGCACTACTCAGCGACAGTGGATGGGGCGAAGTGATGCTTATCGCCGGCGGTACGGACCTGCTCGCTGAGCTTAAGGAGTACGTGGAGACACCGAAGACACTCGTTAACCTCAAAACGTTGCCCGGAATGGATGACATCGAAGCAGACGCATCGGGATTAAAAATCGGCGCGTTAGCCACCGTTGCAGATATTGCCAGACATCCGACGATCCAGCATCATTATACCGTCTTGGCACAAGCCGCGGGCTCCGTTGCTACACCGCAGATTCGGAATGTCGGGACGCTCGGTGGAAATCTCTGTCAACGTCCACGATGCTGGTATTATCGCGATGAGAGCACCCATTGTCTGAAAAAAGGTGGAGACATCTGTTATGCAGTTGATGGCTTGAGCAAATATCACGCAATCCTCGGCGGGGACCCTGTTTACATTGTACATCCTTCGGACCTCGCACCCGCACTTATTGCGCTTGGCGCATCGCTGAAAATCGTTGGACCCGATGGAGAGAAGACGATGTCGCTTGAGGAGTTCTTTACCTTACCCGCAGCGAATCCGTTCCGTGAAAATGTGCTTGAACCCAATGAAATCGTCGTTGAAGTCCAGGTACCCCCAGCTAAACCTAATACCAAGAGTTTCTATCTCAAAGCGCGCGAGAAAGGTGCCCCCGACTTCGCATTAGCAAGTGTGGCAGCGGTCTTTGAAATGGACGGGAAAACCTGTAAATCTGCCAGTGTCGTTCTTGGAGGCGTCGCACCTGCCCCGTGGCGCTCTAAGGAAGCAGAAGCCGCGCTTACCGGAAAGATGGTTGATGACACGGTCAGTAAACAGGCAGGGGCGGATGCTGTCAAGGACGCACAACCTTTGAACGACAACGCCTATAAGGTAACCTTAACACAGAACCTCATCAGCCGCGCCGCTATGATGGCCGCAAGCTAAAGAAAGGAGCATCAATATGTTAGACGGAAAAGCTCTTCCGATCTTTAATCGTCCGATATGCCAGAACCTCCGGACGAAGGCAATTTACATTCCGGGCGGCAATTTGCAGAACCTTGTTGAAAACAACCCGGGTTCACACTATTGGTGTAACTGCACCATGCAAGTCGTCGGACCCGACGATCAGTTCGTGTCACCAGACGCTTGCAAGCAGTCTCGTAACTGCTTTGCTCCCGTTGGCGGAAAGCCTGTGGTGTAACTACACAACTGGCAAAGAAGGGCAGTTGGTGACAGATCGACTGCCCTTTAACGTAGTGTTTGTGAATTATGCGATTATTCACAGTGTTGTTGAAATGCATCAAAAACCCGATTTCGACAACGGAGAAATCGGCGCGAAAACCCAATAATTAAAAAGATGGAATCTTTGATGCAATGGATACATGTCGGATCCGTCGTTCTAATGATAGGAGGCTTCTTTTTTTTACGCGTTGTTTTTCTGCCAATTGCTAACCGTTCCGCTGATCCCGCAGCGTTGATCTCATCAGCACTGCGACGTTTCAGTGGTATTGTTTGGACAGCCTTGCTAACGATCCTCATATCCGGGTTGTATAACTTTATTACCTTTTTTCGTGGCGCACGTGCCGATGCCGCTATCGACCCCGTTGTTTCAGATTACTCGCTCTACATCTTCGTCTTAGGTATCAAACTCTTCATCGTCTTTCTAATATTTACGTTAGCGATTGCCCTAACGTTCCCATATCCGGTGTTTGGCGTGTACCAAAAGAAACCGACACCGTGGCTTAACCTCACGGTAATCTTAGGATTGATAGTTATCTTCTTATCTGCATATTTACGTCGATTGGGATAGCGGCCTACCGTAGAATCTATCTCATTGAGACTTTACGAACAATACAGTTGGAGGAAAAATGGCAGTTTTAAGTTCCGAAGATCGCGCTTTTTGGGAAGAAAATGGTTATGTCGTGATCCACGACGCAGCACCCCCTGAATTAATTCAGAACGCGGCACAGGCTGTTTGGGACTTCCTTGAAATGGATGCTAACGATCCTGAGAGTTGGTATCCCGACCCGCCTCGCAAAGGCATCATGGTCGAAATCTATCAGCACCCAGCTTTGTGGGCAACGCGCCAGTTTCCACGCGTCCATCAGGCTTTCGCCGAAATTTGGGACAACGAGAAATTATGGGTCAGTTTCGATCGCGCCAGCATGAGTCCACCCAATGTTCCAGATAAATTTGAACGCACAAACTTAGGACTCCACTGGGATATGTCCGTGGAGGTCCCCGTCCGATTCCATGTACAGGGCGTCCTCTATCTTACAGATACCGCAGCCAACCAAGGCGCGTTCACTTGTGTACCCGGGTTCCATAATAAGATTGATGAATGGATAAAAAATCTTCCACCCCATGCGGATCCAAGACATCAGGATTTAGAAGCACTCGGCACACTGCCGGTCCCCGGTAAAGCCGGAGACCTTGTGATTTGGCACAGTGCATTGCCACACAGTGCTGGCATTAATACCGCCGATAAACCGCGCGTCGCTCAATACATTACCATGACGCCGACAGGTGAGGCGAACCCCGAAGCACGCGAACGACGCATCAATGCTTGGAAAGAACGCATGGCAGGCTTTGGCGGTGAACGGGCAGAAAAGGAACATGAATTAGGCGAAACCGCATACCTCACCGAACTTGGTAAAAGGCTGCTGGGGCTTGAGACGTGGGGATGAACCCGCAACTCAATTGGCTTATCCGCAGGTATCTTCGATGGTGCCCAATCACTGATGGAAAAAGACTGCTCTTGAATCTAACCAGAGATTGGATTACACCGGAAAATCCGATTGCTACCTTTGAAACCAAGTATCAATTCCGACTGAAAGCCAACTTAGCGAACTCGGAGCATCAATATCTCTATTTTTACGGCACACATGATGAAAGATATATCGTTACCAAACTCCTGAAGATAATCAAACCCGGCGATATCTGTTGGGACATCGGCGCGAACATCGGGTTCTATACCTGCCTTCTCGCTTCGCTGGTTGAAGACAACGGGGCAGTTGTCGCATTCGAACCCGCGTCCCGGACCTGCAGGTACCTCCATGAAAATGTTTCTCTAAACCAATTTACAAATGTTACGGTCGTTAACAAAGGACTTGGCGACAGACAGGAACACCGACACCTCCACTATTCTGAAGCTGGACTCGCTGAAGGTACTGCTTCATTAAAGTATACTGACGGACGTGCAGCATCAGAACGTGTAACACTTGACACTATTGACAATCTTTTCCGCGAACTATTAGCACCGAATTTTGTCAAAATTGATGTTGAGGGATATCAGTTAGAAGTATTGAAAGGCGGTGAATACTACTTAAAGACGCATGCACCCCTCTTAATGGCGGAACTCAAAGATGTTGGCGAGACAAACCGTGATACTTTCGCGGAAATTGAAGATTTCGTCACAGATTTGGGGTACCAACTCTATGAAATCAGGAAACATTCTATCCGACGATGTAACAGGCTCTCTGACACAACCCAAAGGAATTTTTTCCTTGTTAAAGAGCATTCTCGTGCCTTTTCCAGAATTTTACCGTGGTTGCGGTAAGCGAAGCCTTTTCTATGAATCGCGGTAACGTTTACGGATAGCACCCGCGAGGTTGCGGAGGACGCTTCTAAGGCACGGATAAATCAGGCAAAAGCAAAGGAGATTTTTGTCATGAGGTATAACATCTGTGGTATAGCCAGCAAACTTCGCTCGCAATTCAAGATTTTCCTGCTAATTGGAATTCTTCTTGGCTGTTCCGTGGCAACGTGGGCAGCAGCACCTGAAGTATTCCTCTATTATGATGAAAACTACGGTTTTAACCCTGACGGTTGGGGCGATTGGAAATCGACCAAGAAAATTGAAGATGCCGTTATCGCTGAGTTGGATGCGGCAAAGATCGCCTCTGTTGTCGGGAACGCTGATGAGTTCCTCGCCTATATGGAAGATAATCCCGAGGGCGTTATTGTTTCCCCAATCGTCGTCCCCGAAATCGTTTACACGATTGGTATGAAGGATGACAGTCCAATGGAGAACTTCCTGTTCGGTGGTGGTGTGCTCATCTATTCGGGGGATACGCCGTTCTATGCTGTTGGCAAGAAAGATGCACCGGGTCAGAAGATTGTCCCCGGCAATCAAGGTGTAATGGATGTTCTCAACTTTTCGGCACAGTACATCACAACCACCGCTGCCGCTGTTAAACCGACCGACGAGGGCAAAAAACTGATTCCCAGCTTGGAACCCTTTAATCCGAATCGTCCGGGACAGATCAACGTGTTGGAAGCAGAGAAATGCGACCCCATCGAAGTCTATGCTGAAGCCGGCAACTCAGCGGATCCCATCCTCTTTGCCGCGCCAGACATGAAAGGCTATTTCGTCCACTTCCACATGGAAACACTCGGCAATAAACCTGACGATTACCTCGCACAGGTTGGATTAGAAATCGGGGAACTCATTACCAATCGGTTCGGCGAATTGTTAGACGTTGAACCCCAAGGAAAACTAACGACCACATGGGGTAACCTCAAATCCATTAACTAAAGTGCCTGTTATAGTGAATTATGAAACTAAATTTACACTTTCGTCCCCCGGTAGGCGAGGTTTCCTAACCTCGCCAGTGTAGAGTGTATAAGTAATTTCAAAATCTACTATAATAGTGATTGATCGTATTTAGCCACGGATCCGCTTGCCCGTGTTAACGGTTGCGGATCCGTGTGTCAATTTAACCGTTATAGGACTTACGCATTTCTTTTTAAAGTCCCCCTGATAAGGGGGATTTAGGGGGTTAAACACATTGGAATTGCTGTTTAAACCGACCGTCCCAATACTGGATACGCTGGATCATTATACCCTTTACCTGTATGCTCTCCCGGTGGCACTAACCCGTTGATAGTTGTTTCATCGGCTTCCGTTAGCGTGCAATCTAAGCATCCCAAGTTATCCTCAAGCTGTTCCATCGTACGCGGTCCAATGATAAGAGAGGTGATCGTCGGATTCGCTAATACCCACGCCAACGAGAATTGCGTCAACGTTTTGCCGTGTGCATCCGCCAGGGGTTTCAATTGTTGGGCCACTTCATAGCTCTCCTCACGGAGCTCAGTCTGTAAAATCCGCCTATCTTTTCGCGCTGCTCTTGAACCCTTAGGCGGATCTTCGCCGGTCAAATACTTACCGGATAGCACGCCGCGCGCCAGCGGGCTATACGGCACAACCCCCACGCCATACTTCTCACAAAACGGCAGCAACTCTACTTCAGGATCCCGATTCACAATGTTATAGAGCGGTTGGACACATACGAACTCTTCCAGTCCGTACTTCTCGCTCGTCCAGAGTGCTTCACAAACGCGCCACGCTTCAAAATTGGAACACGCGATGTAGCGCACTTTCCCCTGTCTCACGCAATCGTCCAAAGCCCGAAGCGACTCCGCAATGCGCGTAGATACGTCCCAGCGATGCAAATAATAAACGTCGATATGATCTGTGTTGAGACGTTTGAGACTCGCTTCGACGGCTGACATGATATGAAATCGGTGTGAGCCTGCAGCATTCACATCCTCCCCCATTGAGCCATGTACTTTCGTAGCGATAACCCATTTCTCTCGGTTTTCACGAACCGCTTTCGCGATAACCCGTTCAGATTCCCCGTCGTTATAGACATTCGCAGTGTCCATAAAATTGATACCTGCATCCAACGCCTTGTGGATAATCCGAATCGAATCCCTTTCAGTCGTCGGTCCGCCAAACATCATCGTCCCAAGACAGAGCGGTGAAACTTTCACCCCCGCGCGTCCAAGTGTCCTATAGTCCATTTCATTTCTCCTTTCATCTCACCTTACGCCATTCTTATACCACCATTCACATCCAGCGTCGCGCCGGTCACATAACGCCCCTCTTCAGAAGCAAGAAAAAGGATAGCACTCGCAATCTCTGAAGCATCGGCAACGCGTCCTAACGGAATCTGATCCGTCATGTCCGGATGATTTTTCGCCATTTCTGTTGCCGCTACACCCGGTGCGATGGAATTCACAGTAATACCGTATTCACCAAGCACACGAGCCAAAGATTTCGTTAGACACATCACACCCGCTTTTGATGCTGAATACGGTGCGGATGCAACCAATCCACCCACCTGTCCTGCCAACGAACCGAGGTTAATAATCCGTCCAGACTTTTGTGCCTTCATCGTCTCCATCACCGCCTGAGAACAGAGGAACGGACCTTTCAAATTCACAGCCATCATCCGATCCCATTCGGCTTCGGTGCATGCGTCTATACGGGTATAACTGAAAATACCAGCGTTGTTGACCAAAATATCAATGCGTCCAAGCGTGTCAAGTGTCTCTTGAACCATTTTACGCACAGAGTCGCCATCCGCCACATCTGTCTCAATCACTAAGCATTGTCTACCGAGATCTGTTATTTCTACTGAAGCTGCTTCTGCGTTGGCTATATTCACTTCAGGGATGACAATATCCGCACCTTCGCTCGCGAACGCGAGACAGGTCGCTTTTCCAATGCCACCACCGCCACCTGTAACGATCGCAACTTGCCCTTCTAAGCGCATCTATGTGCTCCTTTAGATGTTTTTTTTTCAAGCACAGCCGAGTCAGTGATATGCCCTCAGGACCATTCAGTTCTCGATTTTTCTTCCGATTTTAGACCTCCAGGCCCGGTAGGTGCGGTTTGGAACCGCACCGGACTTGAAAAAGAAGATTCAAAAATTAGAAAATCCGGTAATTTATCTAAAACTAAATGACCCTGGCTATGCCCTTTTTCTTTCTTGCAAAATTCCAATAAATGTAGTAATATATTCTTATTATCACACGAAATTTGGAAAAAGTCAACACGCTAAGTTGGGAAGTGGCTTCTTTATAGTTATCACCATTTTGTTTGAAGGGAATCGAATTATGGAAAGAAAAATGTTTTTCTCCTGGCTTAAGGCAGTTCTGATCTTGGTTCTTGTTTGTAGTTTTTCATTTACAGCAGCAGCCCAGAATTATTATCCAGCAGAGGTCGGCAACACCTGGGTGTTAGAGAACGCAGATGTTGAAGAACGACGTACCTATAGCCTTGAGGGACCCGAAACGGTTAATGGGACAGAGGTCATCACCTTGAAAATTGAGACAGAGGAACTCACTACCGGCGAACTTGACACTGATAAGTATTTTCTAACTGTCGGCACCGAGGCTATTAAACTCCACAGAACCGTTTTCGAGGAAGCCGCCATCGGCGGCACCGTGACAGCGGATTTTCCGACACCTGCGACCTTTTTCCCGTTGCATTTATCACTCGGCGATAAGTGGCAGATAGTGGCGGATACCGAAGTTGAGACGGGCTTTCTAAAGATAGACGGAGAAAGCACGACTAATTTAGAAGTCGTCGAATTTGAAACCCTTGAGACCCCAGCTGGCACCTTCCACAACTGTGCAAAAGTTGAGTTGGCGTTGCAATTCTCTGCCGGAGGTTTCATAAATATTGAGTCAACAACTTATCAGTGGTTAGCACCGGATGTGGGACCCATCCAATACCAAAACAGCGACGGGCTGCTCTTCAAATTGGTAAGTACCAATCTGCCAACTGAACCGGACCCCCATGACGTGAACGCTGATGGGGTTGTGGATATCTTGGACCTCACCTTTGTCGCCGCGCGTTTCGGTGAAATGGATGCCGAAGCAGATGTGACCGGTGATGGTCTCGTTAACATTTTGGATTTAGTCCGCATCGCCCAGAATCTCAGCAATTAAGCGTTATGCATCAGAGCCATCTTGGCGTCCATCAGAAGCGGTCTGCTGCAAATTACTTGTAACCTTGAAACCAATTGAAGTGTTACAATTTCTACGGATAAATATTGTAAAATCTATTCACTATCACTCAGGATCTGGGTAAAATCAACATGGTAAGCTGGAAGGTGGTATTAGTTGTAATTATCGTTGCTATTCTGGCGATGGCGATCGGGATGTGGTTTGGATATCGATACGCCTCGGAACAGGAAGATATCCCGCCAGAAGGACACTATACACCTTCTGACACCGCGTTACCGAGCCACAATCCGCCGCTTGTGCTTGCCTCGGTGCCAGTGGGCATCCCGCTGGAATATCTTTATCTTTATAGCACTTATGCAATTCTCGGGTAGGGGCGGTTTCCTAACCGCACCTACCACCTAACAATAGGGCGTAATTTCCCAATTTTGCGTAAGTCCTGCTTGATAAAAAAGGAGTTCTAAATTATGAAAGTTACCAAACTTAGGTCATGGCTGAAGCCATTCTTGGTATTGAGCATTATCTGCGGTTTCGCACTTACTGCGACCGCACAAAATTATTATCCTGCGGAGGTTGGCAATACGTGGGTGCTCTTGAGTACCGACGGCGCTGATCGACGCGTCTATACCTTTGAGGAACCCGAAACTGTTGACGGTGAGGGATTTATCCTCATGAAGATCGCTAAGGAGACAGTCGGAACAGACGTAGTTGCGTTTGACAACTCCTGGGTAACTGTTGAAGCAGATGGAGAGATTATACTACATCAAGTTGCCTTTGACCGAGGGGCATATGGCATCGCAGAAGCAACCTTTGATCCACCGGTTACTAATTTCCCTGCCGCGCTACCACTCGGACATACCTGGGTGATTGTGACGGAAACAGTACTGAAACTCGTCGGAGCAGCAACCACTACCAGCACTTTAGAGGTTGTTGCAATTGAGGACGTTGAAACCCCGATCGGCGTATTCAAAGATTGTGTTAAGATAGAGACTCAGCGAGAAGCCGCCACGGCAATTGCCGTTATACGTGAAAATGAGACCCTATGGCTTGCCCCCAATGTGGGGCCCGTTAAATTCCAGGATTCAAACGAAATTGTTTTTGACTTGGTAAGTTACAACTTAGTTGAACCAGTCGTTGAAGATATGCAACCGACTGAAGAAACCACCGAAGAGGTAACCGAGGAAACCACTGAAGAAGTAACTGAGGAAACTACTGAGGAAACTACTGAAGAAGTAACTGAGGAAACCACTGAAGAAGTAACTGAGGAAACTGCTGAAGAGGGAACCGAAGTTGAAGTGCCGGCAGAGCCAATGATGCCAAAAGAGTACGGTTTTGATGTCACACTTGAGCCGGGTTTGAACATGATATCTATCCCGCTGATGCCTGCAGAACCGTATACCGCAAAATCGTTGGCTGCAATGTTAGAGGCAACCCTTGTTATTCGGTTGGATGTGGCAACCCAGCGTTTTATTGCTTACACCACACTTGATGAGGGCACTGGATTTAGTGTTGATGGGGGTAAAGGTTATATCGTCAATACGCCAACGGGCGGAATGGTGACGTTCACCGGTACGGCGTGGGATAACCAACCTGAAGCCGCTGATGACGCACCTGCTGCACCTACACTTTCCGCCGATAAGAACACATGGGCGTTCGTTGTCACCAGTGACATTCGCGACATGGAGACGGACATCGGATACATCCTCGTCGCTGAAAACCTCCGCACCGGTATCATCGCGACGGGGAACATCACAAGCGACGTGAAACGCTCCTCCGCTGTCTGGGCTGATCTTAACCGCAAGAGCGTTGTTGAAGCAGGCGATAAACTCGAAATCGCACTCTACGACGAACGCGGGAATATCGTCTCCGGTCCCTTCCAACGCACCGTTTCAACCGATGACATCCGCAACGCGTTCCTCAGTCTGCAACTGACTGTCGGCGACGTGCGACCGAAGGATACCGTTTTGGCGCAGAACTTCCCGAATCCCTTTAACCCTGAAACATGGATTCCCTATCAGTTGAGCAAATCGGCTGAAGTCTCAATCCATATTCACAATGTTGCAGGACATCTAATCCGCACCTTAGATTTGGGTCTGAAGCCGACAGGTGCGTACATGACACCATCCACTGCAGCCTATTGGGATGGTAAAAACTCGGTTGGCGAGCCTGTTTCAAGTGGTATCTACTTCTATACGCTTCAGACCGCTGATTTTGCCGCAACCCGACGGATGGTTATCCTCAAGTAGGAGACACAAATATCAACACGATTCCATTAAACGCCTTGATGTCACCATCAAGGCGTTTTTTTACCACACCGCAGGCGTACGTTGCGACCGCGCCTCACTTAAAAAAGCCGGTAGGTGCGGTTTCCTAACCGCACCGGGCATGACTAAAAACATTAGAATCTTTTAAGAGAAACCATCAATTAGAATTGAAGAAAAGGAGAATCAAGTGACTATAAATACCGTATTGCTCACGGTGATACTCTGTGCGCTCGTTACTGCCACATCTGCACAGAACTACCATCCCACAGATATTGGGAATACTTGGGTCTTGGAAAGCACTGATGCTGCTGAACGTATCACTTACACGCTTGAGACATCCCCAGAAGAACTCAGTGGCGAACAGTTTCGCACCCTTAAAATTATAACAGAGGTGTTAGGGACAAACTCGGTTAATACAAACGCTTTCCTTATTGAGGTCGATGCGGAAGGGATGAAACTCCATAAAGTTGTCGCAGAACTGGGTGATGTGTTCGGTATATCGCGTGTAGAATTCTCACCGCCTGCTATCTTTTTTCCACCAACACTTCAAGTTGGAGAAATATGGGAAACGATTGGAGAGACGGAGGTGTATCTGGTGGGGAACGTTACTGTCTCCAGTACGAATGAAGTTGTTGCTATAGAAGACGTGGTTACACCAGCTGGGACGTTTCAGAACTGCCTGAAAATTAGAATACTCACAAAAACCACCGCTGCGGGCGGATCAAGCCGTTCTACTTCTTACCAGTGGCTCGCACCCGATCTCGGACCTGTTAAATTTGAAACGGGTCAGGATATCGTCTTTGAATTAGTCAGTTTCGATCTGGTTACACCCACGAATCCTTATGACGTGAATGAAGATGGTGTCGTCAATATCTTGGACCTCACCTTTGTCGCTTCTCGCTTGGGTCAAAATGATCCAAAAGCCGATGTAAATGGCGATGACACCGTTAATATTCTCGACTTAGTACTTGTTGCCCAGAATTTCGGAAATTAGGGTGAGTTACGGTTACAATACTCGCCTTTGTGTCTCGTGTGCCGCAAGCGTTTCCTCATACCACACGGATGTTTCGCTGGTGCTTCGGAACCGCCACGAAAAGGTAAGCGACGCGTCACCGCCATTATAAAACACTGCTTCCGCATTTCCTTTCTGGTTTCCTAAAATGGGGCGTACCAAAGAGAGCAGCGTCGGCGGTGGGTGATTGTTTCCGTTGCTTTGTTTGATCTCCAGAAGTTGTATGACCTCGCTCTGAACCTCACGCGTACCGAGAAGCAGCGGACCGTAGCACGCCGTGACCGCACCTTGTCCCCAATTCCGTCCATGTCCTGCTGCGACCGAACAGACCGCACCTCCCATATCGGCGTGTTCCCGTCCACCGCGCAACACCCGCCGCGCAATATTCAGACGCGTCGCTGCACTTCCTAACGCTCGCAGCGCATAGACAATCTCGCCTGTTACCTGATACGCAAGCGTCAACGTAGCAGTTGACGGCTCCTGAATCGGTCTCACAGAGCCATCGTCTGACCATTCCCCCCAATATGCCATATCTGCACGTTTCCCGACACCGGGTTCCCGACGACGTATCTCCTGCGGAAAAATCAACGCTAAGAGTTCTGGCGGTTCGTCAGGCAAATCCGCTAACGCCGCACGGATCGCCGCATCAAAGTCGGTATCCTCAAATGTCCAACGGTAGTAACTCAACGCAGCCGCCGCGGGGTCATTAAACGGATCACTCAACGATGTCACAAGCGGCTCTACAATCCGCTTTGCCGCCGTTTTAAATATCTCGTCTCCAGATAGCAGATAAAGGTCTCCCAACGCATAGATAGCACCAGAAGCCAACAGCACTTCAATACCAGCAAGTGGGTCCCCTACAATGTGATGCGTACTTGCCACGAGCCGCTGTAAATTCTTCGCGTTGACTGCAGCTTCATCAAGTCCCTCACCATCAAGCGTCCAGATCAACGGCATCGGGTCAGGTGCCGCAATCAGCCGTTCCGCACGCTTTCTTCCATAGCGCAACCCCCACGTCAGGTAGCGTTCTTCACCCGTCACACGATACGCTGCAATCGCAATATGGATAAATCGAAAATGTTCCGCCATTTCATACGCGTTTTTTTCATCGTTCGTCACCTCTCGGCTACCGATGTTGTACCCAATAAACGTATCCCGATCGTAATCATACCACGGTGGAATCTCTGGCACCCAATTACCGATATGTTCTGCAGCATCTGTCAACAAATTGACGGCTTCCGTGTCTTCAGGCATCAGTCCGATATAACGTGGCAGGAAAAGCAGAAACGGTTCCGGTCCGTGGTGTGCCTCTGCCTTCGGTTCATAGCCGTGGAGACAATCGCGCTTCACCCAACCGAGCAGTGCTGCCTTCAGCATATCGAAATGCTGCAGCACAGTCGCATCGCCAGTGATGAGATAATGCGGAAACCACGCGAGCGCGTAGTTCGCTTCATCTTCGCCACCATCGTTCGGACCCGGCGGATCCAGCAGCATACTCTGCTTCAGCCAACGTCCCATCTCATTTCTAAGTGTCCTATACTCCGTATAGCACTCGTGGATAGTTTTGTCCATCAATTTCTCCTACAGCAACGACTTCACAAATTCAATACTCCGTTTTGCGATCGTCTTCGGATCCGGTTTGAAATCAAAAACCTCTGTCGAGACATACCCCTTATAATCAATCTCTTTGAGTGCTTTAATAATCGGTGGATAGTCTACACCGCCAGAACCCGGCAAGTATCCGTTATCGTCATTGGAGTGAAAATGTGCAACGTGCGGCGCGTGTTTACGGATCTGTGTCGGCATATCTATCCCTTCTTTCGCGGTACTACACACATCCAAAATCATCTGAAAATTCGGATGATTGACAGCTTTCACCATCTCAACGGCTGTATCAGGGTGCGTGATAAAGTTCGTCTGATCGCTTGACAACGGTTCCATACACAGCATCACATCTCTCTCGCCTGCAAGTGCGGCACTCTCTGAAAAAGTTGCCCGTGCGTACTCCCATGCCTCCTCGAAACTGAGCGGCTCCATCACATTCCGTTGTTGCGGTGAACCGATGACCATCACCTCGCCGCCCAAATCCGCACACAGATTTACCAATGCCAGAAAATAATCCCGCGTCTCTTCACGAATCTCGGCATCCGGATGATTAACGTACAACCCCGGCGGCGAGACGAGCAGCCAGTGCAGCCCCGCAATCTCTATCTTCGCAGCTTCCGCCGCTTTACGGATACGCGCGCGTTCAGTCTGACTGATGTCTAATACTGAATCCGCTAAGGTAAATGGTGCAATCTCAACCGCCTCGTAGCCGAGTTCTGCAGCATAAGCGAAAACATCTTCAATTTTCCAATCTTCAAACATCTCGTTGCATATTGCAATTTTCATTCTCTGCCCTACCTTCTATTTTTTCATGTATTGTAAAGTGTTCACGCTTTTTTGTCAATTTTTTCTCTCCTCAAATCCAATAGGTACGGTTTTGCAGTGTACCAT
>CAZQIP010000358.1:0-5062 GCA_964593655.1 uncultured bacterium
GTTATCGGTTATCAGTTGTCAGTTAAGAGAGAACCTCCTCACTGATAACTGAAAACTATACCGTTGATAGTGAATTTTAGGATTAACCAGACATATTTGTAGCACAAACTTTTAGTTTGTGTCCCGCGCAACCATCGTGAAACGAAGTGGAACGGGGCTCAGAGGCACATAATTAAAAACATGTTAAACAGAAGTTTTCATCTTGAAATTCGGACACCGGAACAGTTGGTTTATGAAGGGGACGTAACGAGCGTTCACGCGCCGGGAGTGGAAGGCAATTTTCAGATTCTGGCGGGGCATATTCCTTTTCTTACGGCATTAGATGTCGGCGAGATTCGTGTCCGTGAATCGTCGGACACATCGCAGTTAATGGCAACCAGCGGTGGTGTCTTTGAGGTGCTCCGAACCGGTGTCATTGTCCTTGTTGAGACTGCGGAGTGGGCATCCGAAATTGATGTTGAGCGTGCAGAAAGTGCCCTTGCGCGTGCCCAAGCACAACTCGCGGCAAACGCCCCCGACCTGAACCGCCCGCGCGCAGAAGCGGCACTCACCCGCGCACAAAACCGCATCAAAGTCGCGAGCAATTTGTAGATATTGACCTGCTGTATCCCGTAGTCTCAGTTCCTATGTGGAGGTGGGCAATGAGAAATTTTGGAACCCGAGGTCCCGTCAATCCGCAGGAAAATTACATCGTCAGCCGCACTGAAGAAACTGCAGATTTCAGCAACCGCGTCAAAGAGGGACGCTATATCGTTCTTTTTGCACCGCGCCAGTCGGGAAAAACCACCTTTTTTCAACGCGCCCTGGACGCACTTCCAACCGCCTCTACAGAAATTGCTGGAGCCGATGCAGAGCCAACCTACTTTCCAATCCGCCTGAATTTTGAAGAGTATGAAGATTACACTCCTTCTGCTTTTTACGCCTCCTTTTATAGAGAAATTCGCAAAGAAATTGAGGCGGTTTTCCGAAAATGCGGAAGTACATTGGCTGAGCCGCTAAGCCAATTTTTAGAGAAAGCGAGGATAACCGACCACGTTGAAATGAGAGAGTTCTTTGAACACCTCGTGAGTTTTCTTGACAATCAGAAGGTCGTCCTTATCATAGATGAGTTTGATGGTATCCCACAAGCCGCAGTGAGGGGTTTTCTGCATTCGCTCCGTCACATCTACCTCCCCGGTAAGCCCCGATGTCCCCACAGTATCGGTATTATCGGTGTTAAAAGCATCACACAACTCAGTTACGACCGGTCCATCTCGCCCTTTAATATCCAAGATGAGTTCCACCTATCCAATTTCACGCTGACCCAGGTGCAAGAACTCCTAACACAGTACACCGATGAAATTGGGCAAACCTTCGCACCAGAGGTTATTGAAAGCCTTCACAAACAGACTGCGGGCCAGCCCTTCCTCGTCAACCGATTCGCGCAGATACTCACAGAGGAATTGGATATTCCCAAAACTGAGCCGATAACGATGGTGCATTTCGCGGCGGCACACGCCCGACTCCTTCGCGAACGAAATACCAACATTGATCATCTGACAACTAACATCCGCAAAAACCGCCACTTTGAAAAAATACTTATGGAAATCATGACGTATGAGGAAGGCATACGCTTTAATCTACACGATGAACTCATCAGTGAACTCGCAACTTATGGCGTTATCGGAGAAGGATCTGAGGGAAGATGTGAGATTCTCAACCCGATTTATCTGCATCATATCATGCAAGCATTTACGCCTGCAGTCAACGGTTTGGAGCGAGATTACTTCGCAGAAGAAAACATCAACGGATTTCTCAATTACATCACCTCTGCAGGGCAGATCGAGATGGAACCCCTCTTAGATAACTTTCGGGATTTTATTACCCGCGCAGGCTTTAGGATTCTGCAAGTCCCCGAAACTCCGCAAGAGTATATCGGACGGCACCTGCTTCTGACGTATTTGGATTCATTCGTCCAAACAGTGGGCGGCATCATGTCATTTGAAGTACCAACCGGGCGCGGGAAAATGGATCTCCTTATCACTCACAACCAACGAAAGTACATCGTCGAAACCAAGATTTGGCGAGGCGATGCCCGGTATCAGGCAGGTAAAGCGCAACTCGCCGCGTATCTCAAACTGGAAAACGTGCAGGAGGGATACTATGTCGTCTTTGATCACCGGAAGGAACCGGAACCTCGCGTAGAAACCGACCACTTTGACAGCTTAACAATTCAGAGTTATGTCATCCCTGTCATCCAAGAAACCCCTTCTCATACGCTGATATAAACACCGCTCCGTGAACTTTTGAACCAATACCGATTTTTTGGTAGGTGAGATTTGTAGCGTGCCTTTTGCTTCTGAATCCACTTTCTCAATATATTTCAACAGATCTCTAAGTTTACTGATTTGTATGATTTATCAGGTAGTATTCACTATCCACGGTTGGCTAAAGATTTCTTCCCAATAATCCTCTAAAAACTCTATCACTAAATTTTCTCCTAAATCTCTCCCCTCAAATAGCAAAGTGTATTTTATTATGAGTTTCTCAAGCCAATCTATACATGCATCTAACTCGTTGAAGGTTGGTATTGTTTTTGGTGCTTTTCTGTCATAGTGAGCAACCCTTTTGTCTGCAAAATCTTCCAATTTCCTACTGCGTTTTTTCAATTCGTCCAGATCTTTTTCAACAAAGGTAGGATCAATATAATTATAATTTGTACATCCTCCCGTAAAATGAAGATCGAAAGTTCTATTTTTCAAATTTTTGATCCATATTAATTCTTCTTTCAACTATTTGCTTTAGATAACCACATTGAAGTGCCAACCTAATCTTAGTTTTGAGTATCCATCTTCCAATACTGTTCTGGCATCTTGTTTCATTACAAAGGAGGTCCTTAACGTACTTTTTTCAGCATCGACTCAATATCAGCTTTCAGGTTTGCATCACCTGCCTTTTCCGCAAGTTTCAATGCCATTCGGAAATCCTGTTTTGCCTCCGAAGTTCGATCCAAGTTTATCTTCGCGACTCCCCGATTGATATATGCTTTGGTATAATTAGGGTTTAGTCGGATAACCATGTTATAGTCCTGAATGGCAGCAAGGTATTGTTTCAAATCGTGTTTCGCATTTCCCCTATTATAGTAGGCTAATGTATGATCGGGTTTTAGTTGGATAGCCTTGTCATAATCTTGGATGGCAGCAAAGTCCTGCCCCAATTTGCTCTTTGAAACTCCACGATTGACATAGGCTAATGCAAAATCAGGTCTTAACTGGATAGCCTTGTCAAAGTCTTGGATGGCTGCAAAATGTTGTCTAAGGCTTGTTTTTGCAATGCCGCGACTGTTGTAAGCACTACTAGCATCATAGGGTTTTAGTTGGATAGCCTTGTCAAAGTCTTGGATGGCTGCAAAATGTTGTCCAAGGTTCTCCTTCGCGATACCTCTAGCATGATAGAAGAAAGACTTAGAAAAATTAAAGGTTTCGAGTCGTATTGCTGTGTCATAATCAACGATGGAGGCGGAGTATTGTCCGAGGAGGTATTTCGCATATCCTCGGCTATAGTAGTAAAAACCATAATTGGGTTTGAGATGGATGGCCCTAGTGAAGTCCTCAATTGCCCCCTTATAATTTTCTAACTGGATCTTCTCACGGCCTCGCCTTTCGTAAGTTTCGGCAGAGATAGTACGATTATTTTGCGTCAAAGGTTTCGCCGTGCTGGATTGAGCAAGTAGTACCTTAAGCACGTTTGAAGGAATGGCAAAATTGAGATTCTGTGCATCCAGAGCTTGATAAGCAGAAACAGATACGCCAATAACTTCACCTTTACGGTTTAACACAGGGCCTCCACTGCTACCCGGAGAAATCGGTGCTGTCATCTGGAGTCGTTCTTTCGTGTACTTATCTCGCCGACTGCTGATAATACCATCCGAGAACGTGCCCTCCAAACCTTTCGGATTACCTGCAACGTAAACCGTCTCACCGATTCGAACGGTATCACTATCACCAAGCGGAAGTGGTTTGATACCATAAGCAGTAACCTTTAGAAGTGCAAGATCGTTTGTTTTGTCAGTTGCCGTGGTGCCTTCAATATTGTATGTGGTATGCTTTCCGACTAACTTTGCGGTGCCGCGTGCTGCCCCCTCAATCACGTGGTAGTTAGTAGCAATTAGGTTGGACTTGATGAAGAAACCGCTGCCAAATCCGAGGATTTTGCCATTACTGTCCTTCATCTCTAAATATACCGTCGCTGCTAACGCTTTTTCAGCAATATCTTCAGCAGGCAGTGTAGTTTGAGCAAGTGTAGTATTTATTGTGCAAAAGAGGAGAAGCAAAACAGCAATAGCGGCTCGGGGAAACGTCCACAATAAACTATCTCTGTGTTTCATAAAATGCTCCTTTCCAATTAGAGAGGCAAAAAGTTGGCTCAGTCTGTGAGGAAGATGCTCATCAAGCAACACGCGCATTAGCGAACTCCAGAGTCATCTGCAAATAAGCCACTGCCTGTTCACGTGAGACTGTCGGGAAATCTGCCAGGAATATATCAAGTGAGTCGCCTGCAACAAGGTGTTGAATCAGGCTTTCAACCGGCACGCGAGTGCCAGCAAAAACTAAGGTGCCGTGCATCACGCGTGGATCTTGGGAGATAATCTGTTCTTTCTTCATGACTCATTTTCCTCCTTATATGTTGTCGGTTGCTTTGTCAATCTGGATTTTGAGGGTAGGTTCGTGGTAGTGTGATTTTGCGGCATCTTCCGCCTCCATTTTGTCATGTTCAACAAACAGTGCGTCAGCAATTTCCGTGAGTGCTTCATCTGTCAAAGGTGGAATATCCAGCAGAGCCACCTGCTTTATAATTTCAGAAGCGATCACGTGTTTTTCAATCTCAGGAAGTTGGTTGAATGCTTCCAGTATGTTTTGTGGCGTTGCCTGCATCTGAGACCTCCATGTAGCAAGAAAATAAAATTTACTGATATTTCTCAAAAGTTATTGTAAAGCAGTGATTATCAAGGTTCTTTTGGTATTATTGTATGAAAATGCGTTATGAAGTCCGTAAGTATCTGTCTTTCTCCGGTGAGTTGAAG
>CAZQIP010000359.1:0-10741 GCA_964593655.1 uncultured bacterium
CCATCTTAAAGTCCCCCTGATAAGGGGGATTTAGGGGGTTAGAGAACTAAAATATCAACATTTTTGGTGAAATATATCGCTTTTCTGTTCGATGCAATTTGCGTAAGACCTGAATCCCTATTTCCATGCGTCCAAGACAACTTTCCCACAGTCGTGCGTACACTGCAATGCCCATGCATCCTGAATCTGGCTCATAGGGAAGGTGTGTGTGATGAATGTATCCAGTTGATCCTTCACTTGTCTAATCATCCGCATCATAGCAGGTGTGTCTACGAGATTATAATGCCGGGTGCCGTGTAACGTCAAGCCGTGATTGATCAGAACCCCCCAGCTCTCAATTGCCACTTCACGAATGCCACCGATCAAGGAGATATGGCCTTTCGGGCGCGATGCATCAATCAATAATTGGACTGCTGCCGGAGCCGCTGAACACTCCACACCTTTATCAACGCCTCTACCATCGGTCAAATCCCGAATCTGATTGGCAGCATCCGCATCTTGTGGATTGACAACTTCGGCTGCACCGAGTTTTTTCGCGAGGGCTGCGCGATACGGGTGGCTTTCAACAGCAATGACGTGCGCGCCCCTATACACAGCATTAATCACACCTCCAAGTCCAATGGGTCCCATCCCGGTGATGAGGACGGTATCAAGCGCGTTGACGTTCATCAACCGCATGGCATTAAACGTCGATCCAAGCCCACAGCATGCCATGCCGGCGTGATGATAGGAGACATCCTCTGGAATAGGCACCAGTTGCCAGTCCTGTTTAAGGATGTACTGCGCGTAAGTCGCTGTCACACCCGTCTGTTCGGGAATGTTTGGGGGCTGATGATCGTTCTCGCAGTGAGCATATTCACCCGCTAAGCAGAGGTAACACTTTCCACAGGGGTAGTGTGGCATTACGACAACGCGGTCGCCGACCTTCACACTACCTTCCTGTGCGATTTCCACCACTTCGCCCGCGGCTTCGTGTCCGAAAGTGTCGCTTTTACCTTCATTTTTGAAGCCTTTGTATTCCGTACACATCGGTGCTGAATGAATTTTGACGACAGCGAATTTACCCTTAGCAACCGGGTCGGGTTTGTCAATTAAGCCCGCACTTTCGGGACCGAATTTTGCAACGACTTTCATGAAGATCTCCACTTTTTAATAATATAAACGATGTGACTCGAATTAGATGCTACCAGAAAGGACCTCCATGTTTATGGAAACCATTGGCGACGGCTAACACCACCAAAGCAACCATCGCCAGACCGAAAAGTCCGATGGCAACGTAAAGATCGGCATTCCCTTGGAAGGCAAAACTTTTTTCCAAACGTTCATTTCCGGATTGCCGAACCTTTTTCGTGAGTACCTGTTTATCGTAAGTTGTCAGTTTCTGATCCCCCGGTGAGGCAAGTGCTGCCCGTTGGTCAAGAAACCTTTGAATCCGCCATGATTGCCACTTACGTAACAAGAATCGGCACAGGATAATAGTGCCAGTGGTCGCGAATAGCACCATTGCGCCTATGCACCAATCTGTCAAAGGTAGATGCCAAGGTAGATAATTACCATCCATCGTTTTCTCCTTAAAGCACGCAACTATAGCGTTAAAAATGGAACAAAATATAACCGAGTAGAATTACCTATTATGAAATTATAGCAGATTTCGATGCCTAAATCTAATTAAAACGGTATTTCCCAGAGCCATTCAGTTCTCAGTTTTTTAGTTCAATTTTGGACGCCCGGGGGCCCACCCGTTACTGGGAAGGGGGCCCGGTAGGTACGGTTTTGCGGTGTACTATAGGTGTCAATTTAAGAAAAAATAACCCTCGCGACCCCCAGGCCCGGTAGGTTCGGTTTGGAACCGAACCGGCTCTTACGCGAAAACCTTGAAGACTTCAAAAACCTCTTGAATTCCGTCTCAGTCTCGGGTCCGGTAGGTTCGGTTTGGAACCGAACCGGCTCTTACGCGAAAACCTTGAAGACTTCAAAAACCTCTTTAGTCCCGTAGGGTTTATTTGCCTGGGTGTTTCTTCAGCATGTTTATAGAAATGCGCCTCCTCCATCTCCTAAGCCTTGTAAGGTCGGTATGTTTAGAGACTACTACAAATGCTATCAAACCCCTAAATTGACACTTATAGCACTGTTTCCTAACCGCACCGAATCCTGAAAAAAGGCGAGAAACTCTATAATTTCTTAAAACTAAATGCCTCTGAAAAGAAAATAGATTCCGCTTGACATTGCGCGTATTTTCAAATAAAATAGGGAAAATTAATTCAACGTTCTGTTTAGGCAATCCAAGAGAATCGTATGCAACTATTCAAATATACCTTCACGCTTCTCATATTTCTCCACGCGCTGCTTGTGATTGCCGCACCGCGGTATCATCCCGAAGCAGCACGATTGTATGACGCAGGGGTACGCGCACTTACACATGGAGAACACGAAAAAGCCCAAACCGCTTTAGAAAAGGCAGTTAAACTTGATGGTTCGATAGCCGATGCACACTGCATTTTGGGCGTGATTTATAAAGATGCCGAGGAAATCCATGCCGCAGCTGAAGCGTTTCAACGCGCGACAATCGCAGACGAAAACTATATTGAGGCGTATTATGAGTTCGGTGATGTACTACTCATTCACTTAGGCGACACCGCACAAGCGACACAAGTCCTACGGAAAGCAGTAGCAATAGATGCAGATCATGCGCGTGCGCGGACCCTATTAGGCATCGCCTATTTTCGTGATAATCTCACTGATGCTGCTATTAATGAACTTCAACACGCGATTAAACTGGATCCTACATCACAAATAGCACGCTACACGCTCGGTACCGCATTTCTTCAACAGGAAGCGTGGCAATCTGCTATTGATACTTTCAAAAAACTCATTGAAATTGACCCTTTCCACGCAAAGGCACATTTTAGTTTGGGTACCGCGTATCGCCGTATTGGCGAAATAGAAGTAGCGCAGAAGCGTTTACAACGTTTTGAGGGGCTGTCTGTTGAAGCGGAGCAGTTGACACATCTTAAACGATTTGTGCAGCAAAGCCCCACTAATGCCGAAGCGTGGTACCGACTGGGTAGAATCCAACTCAAGCGGCAGCTATGGCGTGAAGCGACACAATCTTTAGAACGTTACGTTACACTCGCCCCACAAGAGACGCGCGGCTATGAAGCCCTCGGTTATGTCCACTTTCAACAGCAAAACTATAAGCAAGCAGCGGCGATGTATCAGAAAGTGATTCAGCAGAAACCGAACGTCGCAACTTACCACAACAGTCTCGGTGGTGCTTACTTGATGTTAGAACAGTATCCGAAAGCGATAGAACAATACCAGACCGCTATCCACTTAAAGTCTTCCGAACCGCGCTTCTATCTGAACCTCTCTAAAGCGTATGAACTCGCTGGGGCACAGGCAGAAGCCGAGAAAACCTATAAAGAATATGAGCGTCTTACATCAAAGTGAAAATAAAACAACCGGCCGGACAGAGCCGCGTATCTGTCCCTGTACAAAATTCCTAATCCTACTTTTCATAATCGCGGGATTTTTACCGGATGCGTCGCCGGAACCTGATCTGTGCCTCATCCCAGCGGGCACCTTCACAATGGGCAGTGATGACGACCTTCCGAATGAAGCACCAGCACATAAAGTTTATCTGGATGCCTACTATATTGGTAAAACCGAGGTAACCAACGCCGAATATTATCTGTTTTGGCTTGAAAGTGGTGGCACCGATAGTGAGCATACGCCTATCAGCTATCAAGGAAAATTCGGTACGTGGCCCGAGATTGCGAAGACGAAGCCGAATTACCCGGTTATCGGTGTGTCATGGGATGCTGCTACCGCTTATGCGGCGTGGCGAGGCATGCGATTGCCCACTGAAGCGGAATGGGAAAAAGCCGCTCGCGGAACGACTGCTCGACGATGGCCCTGGGGGAATACCTTCACGCAACGGATTAAAGACGCAACCCGCCACGCGAACATTTGGAAAAAATCGGGCGCACACCTGAAACCCGTTGGAACCTACCCTACAGGGGTCAGTCCTTACGGCGCACATGATATGGCCGGTAACGTCTGGGAATGGGTGGCGGATTGGTATTCAGAAAACTTCTATCACCACAGTCCTGATCGAAACCCGAAGGGACCCGTCGTTGGGAGTCGGCGCGTTGTGAGAGGTGGTTCGTGGTTAAACCCCGAAACGTTCGCGCGGTGTGCCACGCGGTTCGGTCAGCACCCCCCAATCGGTACCAGTTTTATCGGATTCCGCCTCGCGAAAGATGCAACGCCACCCCCCCATGAAAATGAATAAAAAGAAAATTAAAAACACGAAAAGTAAAAAAACACTCCTTTTGATGATATGTCTCGTATGTGTATCACCCTTGTTAGCGGCTGAGACGATTCAATTCGTTGATGTAACCGAAAAAGCAGGCATCAATTTCCGACATGTCAACGGAGCTGAAGGCACTTACCGGCTGCCCGAAACCCTCGGGGCTGGCGGCGCGTTCTTTGATGCAGACAACGACGGGTTTCTTGACATTTACCTCGTCAACAGCGGCTATTGGGAGAAATCACCATCGGTAAAACAAGCGACGAGCGCGCTCTATCGCAACAATCGTGATGGCACTTTTACTGACATCACAACGCCCGCAAGGGTCGAAAACCTGGGCAACTATGGACAGGGCGCAGCGTGCGCAGATTACGACAACGATGGAAACGTTGATCTTTATGTAACCAATTTCGGGGCAAACGTTCTCTACAGAAACAACGGCAACGGCACCTTTACTGATGTGACGGCCTCAGCAGGGGTCGGTGATACCGGATGGAGCAGCAGCGCCTGTTTTCTCGATTACAACGCTGATGGGCATCTCGACCTGTTCGTTGTCAACTACCTTGTATATTCACTCGATGTTACCTATCTGCCGTGTGGAGAAGACGGCATACACACCTATTGCCATCCATCCCTCTTTGAAGGCGCGCCTGATAGACTCTATCGCAATAATGGCGACGGTACTTTTACCGATGTCAGTCAAGCGGCTGGCGTTGATGCGATTGGTGGTTTGTTTCACGGAAAAGGCTTAGGAGTCGTCTCAGCAGATTTCAATAACGACGGCGCACCCGATCTTTACGTTGCAAATGACGATACCCGAAACGATTTCTTCTATAACAATGGGGATGGCACATTCAGTGAGATTTCGCTCCTGGCAGGCTGCGCTTACAGTTTCAACGGTGTCGCACAAGCCGGTATGGGCGTTACCGTCGGTGATTACAACAACGACAGTTGGCTCGATATTTTTGTCACCAACCTCTCTTATGAAACCAATGCCCTCTATCGGAACAACGGCGATGGCACCTTCACAGACGTGATTTATGAGGCACACCTCGGAAAAGAGAGTTATCTATATGTCGGGTTCGGCACAGGGTTCTTTGATGCCGATAATGATGGGTGGCTTGACCTTTTCATCGCTAATGGGCATATCATTGATAATATTGAAGACACACACGATATCCTAACATACCGCCAACCCGATCAACTCTTCCGTAATAAGGGAGACAGCACGTTTCAGGAGATTTCTGATAACGCAGGTGGCTATTTTCAGCGTCCCACAGTGAGCCGAGGCACTCTATTCGGTGATTATGATAACGACGGGGACATTGACCTGCTCGTTACAGAAAACAGGGGTCCTGTAACTTTATTGCGCAATGAAACGACAGCCCAAAACAACTGGATAACGATTAAAACCGTTGGGAGGATCAGCAACCGAAACGGGATTGGCACACGTCTCACTACGACCGCAGGTGGGCACACACAGACGCGGGAAGTAAATCCAGCCGCAAGTTACATGTCCAGCCACGACGCTCGGTCCTATTTTGGGTTAGGAGCAAACACAACCGTTGATAGACTTGAGGTGCGATGGCAGAGCGGCGTTGTGCAAGTCTTTGAAGACCTACCCGCTAATCAGGAACACGTCATTTCTGAATTTTTGAATACACCGGAGGATCAGCTTTTCAAAGCAGTATGGACAGGAGATGTTGCAGCCCTGCGTCGCACAAGCATAGATGTAAACGTAAAAGATGCCGTCGGGCGGACACCTCTATATATTGCAGCGGAGAAGGGGGACATTGATGTGGCGATGTTTCTCATTGAGACGGGCGCAGATGTCAACGTAACGGATGCCAACGGTAATACCCCTCTGATTTTTATTATCCACAAAACAGCGGATCTGAAGATGACCAAACGGTTGCTTGAAAAAGGCGCAGAAGTGAACACCCAAAACCATACCGGTGAAACGGCGTTGATGTACGCAGCCTGGCGCGGGCATACGAATATTGTTCGCCTCCTCCTTGAAAACCGTGCCGATGCTACCCTAAAAAATAGGCAGGACGATACGGCATTAACGCTTGCCCAATCACAAGGACATCTCGAAATTGTGGAGATGCTCAAGGTCGCAACGATTAAAGATTGAGGAAACAGTAGGAGAACGCAATGGTTCTGACCCGTGGTGTCACCCTAAAATCGGTTACATTAGCTCTGATCCTAATCCCGATCAACTGCTATTGGATTATGTATACGGAGATGGTCTGGTGGGGACTCTTTCCGACAACGATGTCGCTCTTTTTCAATGCAGTCTTTTTTCTCTTTATTATTACACTCTTCAATCTATTGCTGCGGCGAGTAAAACAGCAGTGGGCATTGACGCACGGTGAGCTGCTTGTGATCTATGTCATGCTCTGTATGGCGAGTGCTATCGCATCACACGACCACGCGCAGGTGCTTATTCCCATGATCGGACACGTCTTCTGGTTTGATACACCGGAAAACGAGTGGCGAGAACTTCTCTACCGATACATGCCGACATGGGGAACAGTCCAAGATAAACGGATTTTGGAGGGATTTTACGAAGGACAATCGACAGTTTATGACACAGAGGTTTTACGGGCATGGTTAGGGCCGACATTGTGGTGGACAAGTTTTATTTTAGTGCTCGTCTTTGTTATGCTGTGCATCAACGTTGTGCTACGCAAACAGTGGACAGAACGCGAGAAACTCGCCTATCCGATCATCCAACTGCCATTGGAAATGACGCGGGACAGCGGAGCAAACTTCTTCCGGGGCAGAGTGTTTTGGACTGCCTTTATCCTCGTTTCACTTCTAAATCTTGTGAACGGACTCAGCTATCTCTTTCCAACAATCCCGATCATCGGCGTTCGGTTTCGGAACATCAGCCAGTTTTTTAATGAAAAACCCTGGAATGCTATCGGATGGACACCCTTTTCTATCTATCCGTTTGTCATTGGACTCGGATTCTTTATGCCACTGGATTTGTCCTTTTCCTGCTGGTTCTTTTATCTCTTTCGCAAGATGCAGCGGGTCGGTGGGGCAATCATCGGCGTTCGAGGGCTACCGGGATTCCCTTATGACCGGCAACAATCCTTAGGCGCATATCTCGGACTTGCAATCTTCGCTGTATGGGCGAGCCGTAAATACCTCGCTGAAGTCTTCAAGCAAGTCACCACAGGACGCTCAAGCCTTGACGAATCAGTTGAGCCGATGCGGTACCGTGCTGCTATTATCGGTATTGTCTTGGGCTGTATCTATCTCATAGCGTTTTCTGTGAAGATAGGCATCAGTGTTTCGCTCGGTATCGCCTTTTTCGTCATGTATTTTGCACTCTCAACCGGAATCACGCGCATGCGGGTAGAATCTGGCGCGCCCGCACATGATCTACATTTTATGGGACCGGATTACGCGCTACCAGCGATTTTAGGTTCACGTGGCATGGGGGGCTCTAATCTGACGGCACTCTCTTTTCTGTTTTTCTTCAATCGCGCACACCGGAGCCACCCGATGCCGCATCAAGGAGGGCTTCCAACTCGCTTCACGCGCAAGATTTAACCCCAAACCGCTGGTGTGGGTAATGCTTTTGGCTGTGTTTGTCGGGTCTATTGGCTCTTTCTGGGCGTATCTCCATGATGTCTATCGATTTGGGTCGTCAGGCAGCTTCGCACATCATCCTTTCAATCGACTCCAACAGCAGCTCAATTTCCCAACAAACCCAAACATTCCTGAGGTGACCTTTATGGGAGTCGGGATGGGATTCACCTTCCTGTTGATGTTTCTACGGATGCGTTTCTTTTGGTGGCCCTTCCATGCTGTCGGTTATGCAGTCTCCGGGGCAGCGGATTGGTGTATGAACTGGCTCTGGATCTCACTCATGATTAGCACAATCGCAAAGTGGCTGATTATCAAGCAGGGCGGACTGCAATTACACCGAAAAGCAGCACCTTTCTTCCTCGGTTTAATCCTCGGCGAGTTCGTCGCAGGCAGTTTGTGGAGCTTCTACGGCATGGCAACCGAGACCCGAATCTTTCCATTTAAGGACTGGTAATTCACTTTGCTACCTATAAGACCCCTCTAAAATTAACCGCATCTAAATTGACATCCATTTACACTTATTGATAATGAAACCCATTATCAATATAGTTTTTCCAAAGTAATGATATTTCTCATAAAACCCACGTAGGACGTTGGTTTGAAGGCTTTAACGCTCGAAAATCTAACACTATAATTTTCGGGATCGGTTTTATGTTTCAAGGGTGGACGCACCTGATAGGTTCAGCAGCATTGACACCAGAAAAGGCGTTCTTACCTCTTTAAAAATCCTGATCTGGCACTCGGAAGGTATTAACGAAAAGATAAATTTTTGAGTGGAAATCAGCGCGCTTCTGAAGGCAGAATGAGAAAAATTTCCTTGACAAGCTCTGGCAATCTGTGATTTAATTCTCATAGTCTCAATTGAAAAATCACACAAAAAAGGTGGCTGTCATGACGATAGAAGCACTACACGAAATAATTAAACAAGGGTTTGAACAAACCAAGCAAGGGTTTGAACAAATCAACGCACGGCTCGACCGTATAGATACTCGGATTGACGATGTAGAAGCTCGGCTCCGCAAAGTTGAGACAGATGTCGCTGAAATCAAAGGCAGACGACTTGCTTTCAAAGAATGGATACCGATCGGATGTGCTGTTATCGCTGTCATTGTTTCTATTATTGCTTTGGTGAAATAAAACAGAAAAGCAGGTGGTGATTGTCCGTCCTAACTTAAACGGATACCCAAAAAATTGGCGGTCGCGTAAGTCTTGTTGTCGTAAAAGGGATATGAATAGAGAAAAAAAATGGCGAGGTTGGGGAAACCTCGCCAGCAAATACGTCAAAAACCACGGTCCTAAGAGAGATCAGGCAGACTACCGGTGCTATCGCCTATTCGTGCCAAATTCACATCCATACGGTTCAGCATTGAGAGCCAGAGGTTGTTCAGCGGGGTCTCTTTCGGATAACGGATATGGCGACCACTTTTAAGCGTGCCACAGCCGCCGCCTGCAAGCAGAATCGGGAGATCGTGGTGGCTGTGTCGGTTGCCATCCGCGTTTCCGCTACCATATAGAACCATCGAATGATCCAGCAGCGAACCGTCCCCTTCAAGTGTAGCATCAAGTTTTTCTAAGAAATATGCCAACTGTTGTGAATGGAAAATATCGATCCGTTTGATCTTTGCCTTCTTCTCTTCATCACCACCGTGATGCGACAAGTTGTGGTGACCTTCAGTGACGTTGACAGCCGGATACGACTTATTACTCCCTTCGTTTGCTAACGTAAAAGTCACGACACGGGTCACATCTGTCTGGAAGGCGAGTATAATCAGGTCCATCATCAGTCGGACATGTTCTTCAAAATCTTTGGGAATCTCTTCCGGCGCGGTATAATCCGGGCTTTCGATGGGTGGGAACTTTTCGGCTGCGTCAATGCGCAGCTCAATGTCCCGAATAGCGGAGAAGTACTCATCAAGTTTACGTACATCGTTCCCGCTCACTTGACGGATCAAATCTTGTGAGTCCTGCATGACAAAATCAAGGATACTTTTTCGCTGTTGATCGCGTTCGACGCGTCGGGCATTTGGCATGGTGGAAAACAGGCGTTCAAAGGCGAGTTTCGGATTCACCTCTTTCGGGAGCGGCTGCGTCGCAGAACGCCACGACAACGTTGAGGAGTAGACGCAACTATAACCGGAATCACAGTTTCCTGATCTGTAACCCGGATCAATGCCGAGTTCCAGTGACGGAAGACGGGTCTGGGTACCGATGTGTGCTGCTGCGGCTTGGTCAACAGAAACGCCTGCATGAATATCAGCACCGTCAGTTTTACGCGGTTGCGCGCCTGTAAGGAAGGCTGCCATCGCTCGCGCATGATCACCACCGCCGTCGCCGTTGGCGCGTGCCTTATCCGCAGTTAAACCGCTGAGCACCAGTGTTTTATCCTTTACGTTCTCTAACGGTTTCAGAATATCTGTAAGCGCGTAGTCTGCCCCAACCTGTTTCGGAGTCCAATCCTCCATGATCTTTCCGTTAGGCACATAGAGGAACGCCATCCGGTTGGGGACGGTCGATGTCGCACTTGTGGACGCGGCTGCCCACGATGTAACAGGTCCCATCACTTCCAACCACGGTAGAGCAATGGTAACGCCTAAACCCTGTAGAAATGTTCGACGTGAAAGCTGTTTTGATGTGTTCATAACTTTTCCTTCGCGATGTTGCCTATTACTTAAAAGCAGGGAACCTCAATTTGTATGTATGCATAAATTATATTACATTTTTAGGTCAATGTCAAGTCTTTGTTTCGAGGAAATCACAGCCATTCAATTCTCCATTTTCCGCTCAAATCTTCACCACCAGGCCCGGTAGGTTCGGTTTCCTAAC
>CAZQIP010000360.1:0-51423 GCA_964593655.1 uncultured bacterium
TTCTGGACAACGATTTTCCTAATCAAAGCCTTGCTTCCACGAAGGTTGTGCTCCTCATTGATGAGTTTGATGGCATCCCAAGAACAGTCATTAGCAATTTTCTATATTCGCTCCGACAGATTTATCTCTCTCAAGAGATGCAATGTCCCTACAGTGTTGGTATCGTGGGTGTCAGGAGCATCGCGCAGCTCGACTACGACCGATCGGTCTCTCCGTTCAATATCCAAGATGAATTCAAACTGCCGAACTTCACACTTGAACAGGTCCAAGAACTCTTCCAACAGTATACAAATGAGATGGGACAAGCCTTCGCTCCAGAGGTCATTGCGTCTATTCACAAACAGACTGCTGGTCAACCTTTCCTCGTGAATCGATTCGGACAGATACTTACTGAAGCGTTGGACATTCCGAAAACCGAAACCTTCACGATGGCACATTTTTCAAAGGCACACGCGCAACTCCTTGAAGAAGACAATACCAATCTTACACATCTGATTACCAATATTCGCAGAGATCGCCGATTTGAGACCCTGCTCATGAGGATCACAGCCGCTGAGGAGAGTGTGAACTTTAACCTCCGAAATGAACTTATCAGCGCGCTCTTTACGTACGGAGTGATTGCTAAAGGGGCTGACGGTCTATGTGAAATCCTGAACCCGATTTATCTCTATTGCATTCTACAGACATTCAAACCGTTGATAAATGGGTTAGAGCACCAATACCTCCCGGAAGACACTGACGCAGGCTTCGACGATTACCTCACGCCTGCTGGACACATTGACATCGTATCACTCCTGGATAATTTCCGGGACTTCATCGGGCGTGCAGGTTTCCAGATTCTGCAGGTACCAGATACGCCACGAGAGTCCGTGGGCAGACACCTCCTGCTTGCCTATCTTGATCAGTTTGTTAAGCTCGTCGGCGGTGTGATGCACATCGAGGTGCAAACCGGGCGCGGGCGGATGGACCTCATCGTTACCCACAATCAGCGAAAATATATTGTCGAAACGAAAGTTTGGAGAGGTGCCAGCCGCTATCAAGCAGGTAAAAAGCAACTCGCCGCATATCTTAAATTGGAGGGTGTGAAAGAAGGATATTATGTCGTATTTGATCATCGTGTAGAGCCAGAACCGCGCCTGGAAATCGAAACAGTTGAGGGGGCGGAAATTCGGAGTTACGTCATCCCTGTGATACAAGAACTCCCGTCAACTCTTTAGCAACAAAAAACCATAGCCTGCTTAACTGAACCTCTTAAATACAAGGAAACCGCGCCTTACCCGTCTTCTACGCCCCCGAAGTCCGCGGCATCCACAGCGGTTCTTTCCCCATTTCCGCGAAGAGCAACTTCATCACCAAATCTGCCTTCAGTTCCGCATGCGCAGCGGAATTCCACAAATTATTGATTTCTCCAGGGTCTTCTTTCAGATCGAACAACTCACCATAGTCTTGATTATAATAAACTGTCAGTTTATAGCGATCATCGACATAAGTTTTAACATGGACCGTTGTCGGTTCGTGACGGTTTTCGACGAGGATATGATCGCGCGCCTGTTCTGCTTGCCCCGACCAAACCGGCATCTGATCTACACCCGTCATCGGGCGCGGAATATCAATACCGGTGGCACTGAGAAACGAAGGTGCTAAGTCTACCAACGTCTGCAACGCCTCCGACTGCTGCCCCGCAGGCACAACGCCCGGATACCGCACGATGAACGGTACTCGGATGACATCCTCGTAGTGGAACGCACCTTTTGCAATCAAACCGTGCTGTCCATAAAAATGTCCATGGTCGGATGTGAACACAACTAAGGTGTTATCTGCAAGTCCGAGTTCATCAAGTTTTGCCAAGATTCTCCCGATATATTTGTCCATCAGGCTCACCATCCCGTAATAGACAGCGATGTCTTTGGCGAGCTCGTCTCTATCTCGTAAGTGTGATCTGAAACCGTGTACCCCTTTACCACTTTCGCGCCAAGCGGAGAAATCAGGTTTTTCCTGCTGCGTTAATTGGAAATGCAGTGGATTATTATCATGCTCTCCCGCCGTCACAGAAGGCACGGTTAATGCTGCTGGGTCATACATCGTATCCCACGGTTCAGGAACAAGGTATTTCGGGTGTGGATCGAAGAAACTCGCCCAAAGCAGGAAGTTTTCGCCATTTTGTTGGTACGTCTCCATGAGTGCGTTTGTGCGTTCCGCAATCCATGTATCGTAGTGGTATTCTTCTGGGATGGGCCACTTTCGATATTGCCCGCGGGCGTTCCCTGTCGGTGGCGCGAAATAATCTCGCCAATTGGTGCAACCGTTCTCTTCCATCCAGATGGCGTAGTGCTGTCCAACGTGTGCTTCATCGGCGTGATTGCGTGCGAGTTCGACGTGTTCGAACCCATAAAATGGATCGTTGAAACTCCGCCAGAAATCTAAATCTTGGAGAATCGGATAGGATTCGAGAGACGGGTATTCCTCAGTCCCGTGCAAGGGTTGAAAATGCGCTTTTCCGACCAGGGCAGTCCGGTAGTCTGCGTCCATGAAGTCTTCGCCGACGGTATGTTCATCTTCAGAGAGTTTTGTGCCGAGCGACCAGGCACCGTGTTGGCTCGGATACTTCCCTGTGATAATAGATGCACGGGTCGGTGTGCAGGTCGGATTCGGACAATAAGCTCTATTGAAAAGTGTCCCTTGCTGTGCCAATGTATCCAAGTGAGGGGTCTGGATTTCGGGATTGAGACAGCCCAAGGTGTTCCAATGTTGTTGGTCGCTGGTGATGAGTAAGATGTTCGGTCTAGTTTCTGCCATAATGTTTCCCTTGCGTATTATTTAAAGATCATATTAATGCATACAATGCTATTGCTATGCTATAGATATTGTGTCCGTAGGAAGTAGAAAAAATGAGTGCTTCAGTAAATTCCTGCCACGAGTCAATGTGTCCAATCTTCCAGTCGCAAGCCGAACTCGGCAATCCTTTGAAAGTCTGAATCAGCAGTGACGAGAATTGCATCAAGTGCCATTGCCGTTGCGGCTATCCAGAGGTCATTCTCTGATAAGGGTGTTCCATGTTGTTCAGCATACTTCTTTATCGTCGTGTAGTAATCGGCAGCTTCCTTTGGAACTGCTAAACATGGCAATCCTTGAAATAAATTAATGGCTTGATTCTCCAGAATTTGTCGCCTGCGTCCTATTGGAAGTCTCTGAATTCCAAAGAGGATTTCGCCTCTAACAATGGTACAGGTAAAGAGATAGTCGTTGAGATTGGACAAAGAATCGAAATGAGAACTAACGTAAGGAGCGTGTGCCATCAAAAGGCTGCATGTTGATGTGTCCAGGAGGTAATTCATCAACTATTTACCTGCCGATTCGTCAAAATCAGAATCAAATCGGATTGGGATTTCACCTTCTTTAATGGATCGAAGCAATGCCTCAGCATCTTCTATCGACACCTGATGTGATCTGTTAAGGGCTGCTAAAACTTGTGAAGGTTGGCCCGTTGGTTCAGATTTTGGCGAATTTGGTGGGGTTTCAAGGCTTGCTGTTGAAAATTGTGATTTCCAAATAAGGTATTCCAAGTACCTTCTTAGTTCTACTATTTCAGAGTCGGATAATTTTTCAACGGTATCAAGTAGCCATTTTCTGGTTTTAACTGACACGGTTTTCCTCCTTCTTCGCGATGCACCGGAGCTTACTGAAAACTGGTCACACGGCGATCTTCACGAACTTGCTGTACATTTTATCAAAGTTTGCTGTCCGTGTCAATGTTTTTCGGTTTTATGGGAACTTGTCACATACTGATATTGCTGGAGACAACTGTCCTCTGCTGAAAAAAGTTACAGTTGTTTTCTCTTGACAGTGTGTAAAAGAGATGGTATCTTAGAGGAAATTGATAATTTCCCATGATATTAGGAACACCATGCCCGCAAAACAGCAACCCAATCTCCTCATCATCATGTCCGATGAGCACGCACCGATGTACAGCGGTCCGTACAGACACCCGCTTGTCCAGACACCGAATATGGACAGACTCGCTGAAGACGGTGCCACTTTCGCAAACGCTTACTGCAATTCACCGCTCTGTATGCCGTCTCGGATGTCGTTTATGACAGGTCGGTATATCCACAAAATCGGTGCGTGGGACAACGCTGCACCGCTGCGTCCAGATGCGGTC
The DNA here is from genome assembly GCA_964593655.1 of uncultured bacterium. Lineage (GTDB taxonomy): Bacteria > Poribacteria > WGA-4E > WGA-4E > WGA-3G > WGA-3G. The sequence continues at coordinate 4,160 of CAZQIP010000360.1, forward strand.
ACATGGGCACACTTCTTACGCTCGGTAGGTTATGACGTTGTACTCTCTGGAAAACAGCATTTCGGTGGCATGGACCAACTTCACGGATTTCGCGCCCAACTCGCTCGCGATCTGCACGCAGAACGACAACACGGACTTACAGACTGGGACAACGGTACACCACCAGCACCCCGTCCATGGCAAGGACTCTCGCAAGCACGGCCCGGAACAACTGTAGAGATTGAAGTCGATGACCTCGCGGAGGCAGAGGCTTTAACCTATCTCCGTGACCCAGCACGACAGGAACAGCCGTGGGCACTCAATGTCTCGTTTATTGCCCCCCATTTTCCGCTGATCGTGCCGCAACGATTTTGGGACCTCTATCCGCTTGATGAAATTGATCTCCCCGACATTCCAGAGGGACACCTCAAAAACCAGCATCCCGTCTACCAGCGGATGCGACGCATGTTCGGTTGTATTGACTTCTCTGAAGAACTCGTCCGTCGCGGGAGAGCAGGCTATTATGGATTGATTACCTACCTTGACGAAAAGATTGGCAACTTGCTTAAGGCACTTGAGGAGACCGGACAACTGGAGAATACGGTTGTCGTCTATACCAGTGACCACGGTGAAATGAACGGCGAACACGGGATGTGGCGCAAGTCGAATTTCTATGAGGCATCCGCTCGCGTCCCGCTACAGATTATGTTCCCTGACCGACTCTCCGCAGGTAAGCGTATTGATGAAGTGGTTTCGCTCGTAGATCTGACAGCGACGTTGGTTGACATTGCGGGTGTGCAGCCTGTCCCGCAGTTTGATGGAGACAGTTTACTACCTCTGATGCAAGGCACGACAAGCGACTGGAAAGATTTCGCGTTTTCTGAATACCTTGCACACGGCGTTGAACGCCCAATGGCGATGCTGCGGAAGGGAGAATATAAATTCAACTATAGCCTCGGCGATGCACCGGAACTCTACAACATTGCTGAAGATCCGGGTGAATTTCGGAATCTTGCCAATGACAAGGCACATCAAGCGATTTGCCAAGAACTTGAGGCGCAACTATTAGCAGAGTGGGATCCAGTTGGAATCGAAAAGCAGGTTCGAGCGAGTCAGAAAGCCCGTATACTGATTGATCAGGTCACTGACGGACAATGGAGGAAACTTCCTAATAAGTAACAGAGGGCGAATGGAAGGATTATGTTGGAAGGCTGGAAGAATGGATCGGAGTGAACGATACACTTCCAACCTTCCTCTTTTTATTCTAAGTGTGAAATTATTTCATGATAACCAGCTTACGTGTTGCTGATGAATTCGGTGTGCTCAACTGGTAGAAATAGACACCTGAAGCGAGTCGTTCACCCAAATCATTACGTCCATCCCAATAAGCGGCACGTGACTTCCCGATGTAATATCCCGCCTGTTGGAATCCGAGGTCCAAATGCCGGACAAGTTGTCCTGCTGATGAATAGATACGAATAGCGACTTCCGCGTCGTTTGCCAACTGATAGGGCATCCACGTTTCAGGGTTGAACGGGTTCGGGTAATTGGCAAGCAGTACAGTCCGTTTCGGGATCAGGTCAGCCGGTGTGAGTCGAAGTTCGGTGAATGCCCGATGGATGTCTGTTGCGCTGATGTCGTGCTGGAGTGTGCGAATGAGTTCCCCGGTGGTATCACGGACTTCAATCGTCAGTGTATCGCCGATAGAAACCGCTGCTTGACGGTTCATATCTGCCCAAGCAGCGTGAAAACTGTTAGCGGCATCCGCTTCGGCAACTCTGGTGTGCCCGTTGTAGACAGTGAGCGTTACGCCACTGATGCCTTCAATCTGTGCACGTAAGACAAATGCCCACGTATTCCGGACAGATGTCAGTGTCGGTGAGGCTGCGGCTTTTGACGTTGTGTTTTGCCACGCGCTTCCTGTAAAACTGACAACCTTCGGTGCCGTAACATTGACAATGTATCCCATCCCACCTTCAATCGGGAATCCGTTGCCAGTAGAATTTGCCGTGAATCCGATGAATCGTTGCGTAACGGGATCCAATTCAATAACAGTCGTCGCACCGGTTTTTTCCATGAAAGAACGCGCTGTGTAAGGTTTGTTTGGCATCAGCGGTAGACTAATCATGTTCAAACCTGTGCTGAGTGCGATGTCAAACGCGTTTTCGTCTGCCACTGGCACAACCAGACTGTCGGCACGGAATGCGAGGTGCTGAATACGTTCGTCGCTTTCGGGTCCGACATCCGCCATATCGAACGGTGTTTCAGCGAAGTTTGCCGCGAGATATTCTGCGAGCGCGTCTTGCTCTGTCCCGGGATCCGTGAAGGTTGCCTGTCCACCAGACTGCTCCTCTGTCATCGCTTCCGTAAGGTCAACGCGATGCGTATTCGGGAAATTAGCATACGGATAGTCGTCTCCGCCATCGACAAGGAAAGTGATCGTGACCATTCGGAACGTGCGATCCGCATCGCCCACGATTTCGCCATTCTGCGCAATTGTGTCCATCGGATTTCCATCTGTGTCGGTGATGACAAGCGATTGAACCCTTGAACCCTCCGGCAGTGAAGTATCAAAGCTGAACGCCATGCCTGCGATTTGTGGGAAACGTCCGGGGGTTGAACCACTACCAGAGGCAGCGACTGTGTGTTCGATGACTTCAAGCAGTTCCGCTGCGCTTAAGGTCAAAAGTGTCAATCCGTTGTTGAATCGGAGTGTATTTTCGATGTCAATCTGTGAAATCTGACCTTCTGTTTTACCAACTAAACCGTTCGCAGGCGGTGGGAGCAATTCGCCATAGGCAGCCACGCCAATTGATGCACGAATACCGCCGCCATTTTTCAAAGACACAACGACGCTTGGGTCAACCCGTTTCCCCGCAGCAAGATTAGCCTCAGCGATTAGGTTACCGATGTTGGTTTCCTCTGTACGGACAGAACCGCGGTTCCCGTTCAGATAGACACTCGTCTGTCCAAAGATATTACCGTCCTTTGCAGTCACGATATTCCGGACCGCTTCGGTAATTTCGACCACGCGTGCTGTAGGTTCCGCATTACCGGTGTCTACAACACCTTGTTCGTCGGTGACAAAGGCACCACTGACTGTAGTGTCAATCGATTCGGCAACTAAGACACCTGACGCATCAAAATCGACGACCAACCGTCCAACGTATCGGTAGTTCCCATCTGTACCGACGATCGCAATCGGTTCGCCTGATGCGGATTGCGTCAGAATTGGGTAGGAACGCTCTGCGGGATCGCCAGAGTGGAGTCGATCGGTTTCATCTGCGAGAAGTGTGTTTGAACCGCCAGCGATAATAATGTCAACATCCGTAAGGTGTGTTGCGATTGCCTCATCAAGGCTGATTTGTTGGAGATGTCCAGTAAGAATAATCTTATTAATGCCCGCTGCTGTCAGTGCGTCAACGGATTCTTGAACGATGGTCGCCAATGCCGCCATATCGTTCGGATCTGCTGGTGTAATGCCGACATTCCCCGGAATAGAAAGGCTGCCGAGCTGTGGCGTTGTCATACCGACAACACCGACTTTTTCGCCGGAAGGCGTAGTGATAACCACACTCTTTGTGATACTGTTTGGAATTGTACTTGCTTCTTGTCCAGGGGCAACGACTAAAGAAGCGAGATTACTATCAAGGCTAAAATCTAAGTTCGCGCTCAAGAATGGGAATGCTGTTCCAACGTATTCTCTATCTGCTGCAATCAAACTTGCGAGTGTACCGGTGCCTGCATCAAACTCATGGTTACCGAGTGCACCCACCATGAAACCCATCGCGTTGAGCATCAGAATATCGGCGCGCCCTGAACCTTCTCTCCCTAATACTTCACGCAGGCTCCCGTTATTGGCAGCTGCGAAAAACGGACCCGGAATATAACTATCGCCGGCACCGATAATCACTGTATTTTCGACCTCGGCTTTGAGTGCGTTCAGCACGGATGAGAAGCGAGGCGCGTTTTCGAGTGCCTCAATCCCGCCCTCCATGTCTGCTGCGTGGAGCAGTTGAAGAGTCGTTTTAGACGAGGGTGCCTCTTCGTTTTGGGAAAAGGCAGGCGTGAGAAGACCTAACAGTAAAATTGGGAAAACTATCTTTGTAATGTGGGCTTTCAGCCCTATAACATTAGGAACAACAGGTTCCTTATTCTGCATTAGAAATACTCCTTACTAATGAATGTGAGTTCCATAAAAAATGGACGGTTTTCGGTGAAATTATGATGAGATAGAGATTTCTCATAACGCGCTTGTCCCATCTTTGTTTAGTCATCATAAGTCTAACAGAAGTCGGAAAAATTGTGAAGAAAAATCAGTCTAAATTTATTGCTTTTCTCTAAAAAATACCGTTTTACGAGCAGTGGGTAATTTCACATGAACCTCGTTTTACCTTGAGGGATCTGCTGCGATATGCTATATTGTAGACATCACAAATCAAGAGGAATATTTTGATGTCTCGTTCAAGCAAAAAACGACCGAATCTCATCTATGTTTTCGCGGATCAACTCCGTTACCAATCCTGTGGCTACGCTGGAGATACCCGCGCCCGGACACCTAATATTGACAAGCTTGCGACAGAGGGTGTCGATTTCTGCAACACTGTCTCCGGTAGTCCGATGTGTGCACCGTATCGCGCCTCGCTTTTCACCGGCAAATACGCCAGTAGCACCGGCATGGCGATTAATGAACTCCGGATGAACCCGAACCATGACTGCTTCGGACATGTTCTGCATCGCAACGGGTATCAGACGAGTTACATCGGGAAATGGCATCTGTGGGCAAATCAATTGGGGAGACACAACGATCCGAGGAATTCCTACATCCCCCCCGGACAGCATCGGCTCGGTTTTGATGGAGAGTGGTCAGCGTACAATTTTCATCATCTCTATTTTGACGCGTATTATCACAAGGACTCACCTGAGAAAATTGTACTGCCCGGCTATGAACCTGACGGACAGACCGATTTGGCAATTGATTATCTGCAAAGAGCATCAAGGGCGGACGACCCTTTCGCGCTTTTCCTCTCAATCGGGACACCGCACGACCCGTGGACACAGGACAACGTTCCAACCGCTGATTATGAGATGTTCCAAGATATCGACTTCCCGCTGCCTCCCAACTATCGCGATGAAAACGACCCTTACGGCGATACGTGGGCAATTATGTCCCCCAAACAAAGGTCCCAGCTACCTGAATGGATGCGTGTCTACTACGCAATGACGGCCAATCTGGATCGGAATATCGGGCGATTGCTACGAGCTATTGATGACCTTGGATTACGCGAGGATACAATCTTTGTCTTTACGTCTGATCACGGTGAAATGTTTGGCGCGCAGGGTCGCCGTGCAAAGAACATCTTTTATGAGGAAGCCGTGCGCGTACCATTTCTCGTCCGGTGGCAAGGGCAGATGCCGGCAGGACATGTCTCAGACGCATGCTTAAACACACCTGACATCATGCCGACGCTGCTATCAATGCTGGGTCTGCCGATTCCAGACGACGTTGAAGGCACTGATTTAAGCAAAGCTGCCTTTAATCAACCTACAGATGAACCGGATGCAGCGTTCATGCAAGGGATGGGGTGCACCGCCAAATGGGAAGACGGTTATGAGTGGCGAGCGCTTCGCACAAAACAGCATACCTACGCTGTCCATCGTCCTGATCGGAGTGAGAAACTTTTCGATAATATTGCCGATCCCTTTCAAACCCGTAATCTAATTGATGACCCTGAATCGACCGAACTCCGAGGGCAGTTCAGGGCAATGTTGCAGCAACGCATGGATACACTCAACGACACCTTTGAGGCGTGTATATGGTATCGCGATAATTGGACCGAAGATCGGATTATCCTCCGTACGGCGACGTTAACCTAAAAAGTAGCAGGCACACGCCGTATGCCGTTATTACTAATAGTTCTTTAGTGTTGAGTTTACGGGTAAATTAGGTTCGTAGTAGGGCAATTCTGCGGCGTGCTTGAAAAAACACTTTCTTCGCATTGGATTTTAGCGTTTGCAAAAACCCCAAATGCGATGTGCATTATTGCCCGTTATTGACTTTTCTCACTGCGAAGCAGTGCGATAAATCGCACTACTACAAACCTGCCCTTAAATTCAAAGTTGAAAGACTACTAATGTTTCATCAAGTTTGAACTTAAGGGGTGTTCGCAATTCGGCAATTCGGTTGACATCTGTTTACCAGATGTGTTATTATTTCTTAATAAAACCAATCGGCATTCTAAAAGGAAATGCAAGAAATGCAGCACGTGTTTATCCTGGCAATCCTTTAATCTTGTAAATCCTGGTTCAGACAACGAAGTAAATCCTGGTTCAGACAACGAATAACGGACGGGCCTCGGATAACTTCTTAATCTTCATTGGACATACCGCTCCGCTGGAGCGAGAGTCTCCAAAATCCCTAATGCTATAAACAGATCGCTCCGCTGGAGCGGAAGAGCGAAAAGCTATTAATGATTCAGAGCACTCAAGGACTCGAAGCAATCCTAATAGAACATGCGAATTAGCATCTCAAAAATTCCCGACGAGGCCCTTGTGATTCGGGGCGGTAGAAACCAGACGCGAGACATTCAACGCGGGACTAGCTGGCATCCGGCTGGAATCATTGGCGTGTCGGTAGAATGTGCAGAAGGTGTGTCCGTTGCAGAATTGGCGAAAACCATTCCACATAGGCAAATCGGTATAACAACCCTTGCCGAAGTCCGAAAAGCAGGCGGTGATGTTGTCCGAACGACTGGACGTAGTCCTTATCATGCGACGCTGACAGGACTTACGCCTGAACAAGTCAGTAAACTGCTTACACCGACAGTTCCAAATCCTGGAAAGGAGCAAACAAGATGAACAAACCAAGGGTTTTCGCAGACTTCCACAACGCAGATGCAAAAGGAAGGGTGCGGTTGAATTGCACCGGTACGAGGGCGGATATCAAACGTCAAAAAATCGTGCTACAAGATGGGCAATCTCTTATTATCTATAGTGAAGAGTTGGAGGTTACGGGCGTTGTTCACTACTCTGAAGAAGAAAAGTTATGGACGGCAGTGATTGATTGGAATTCTATTCAAGAGGCAGAATCCATTGTTCCTGAAATAACTCCCGACATCCGTAACATAGCAGGTTAAGCGTGCTATTCTCACTGCGAAGCAATATCGCGACGCGGTATAGTTGAGGTGATTCACGATGATTCAGAACAATCAAGAACTTGAAGCAACATTAGAACGTATTGAGCACTTTAAAAAAATAGTTGAAAAACTCAAAGCGTTTGAAACCAATCCACGGAATTATGAGTTATCTGCTGGCGGTTTCCTTGCTGAAATTGATCGAATGAATCTTGAAGTGCGATATTATTTAATTAGCAGTATGTGTATGGGGGTGCCCCAGCCTCAGCAATATGCTGCGTGGTTGTTTCAATTTCCTTCAATGGACCTTACCTGAATAACAGTTTGTGCTTACAATAGGATTTATAAAAATTCACGCAAAGAGGTAAATCCATGGATAAAAAATACCGTATTCAGAACGTTGAGACGATACCGAGTCCATCGCTTGTTGTCTATCTTACGCAGGTTCAGCAGAACATTGAACATGCGATTGCTACTGTTAATGGGGATGTTTCAAAGCTTAGACCGCATGCCAAGACCCATAAAACCGCAGAGATTATCGCGATGGAGCGTGATGCTGGCATCCTTAAGCACAAATGTGCGACGTTACGGGAAGCGGAAATGTTGGCACAGAACGGTATAGAGGATATTCTAATCGCCTATCAGATGGTGGGACCCAACGTCAACCGTTTTGTATCGCTACAGCGGCAATATCCCGATGCAGATTTCAAAGTCATCGTTGATCATACAGAAGCAGTGTCGGCACTCTCGGTGGAAGTGGCGAAGTTCGGTTTAACGGTCAAAGTCATGCTGGATCTGGATGTCGGAATGAACCGCACAGGGATACCCGTTGGTGATGCTGCTGTAGATGTCTACGCACAAATTGAAGCAGCAGACGGGTTGCAACCGTGGGGATTGCACGTCTACGATGGGCATATCCACGATGAAGATGTCGCCGAGCGAAAGGCAGCCTGCGACAAAAGCCTTGCACAGGTAACAGAGATGCAAGATAGACTTGCAGCCAAAGGACTTGACGTGCCATTGATTGTGATGGGCGGCACACCGACATTTCCAATGTATGCCGAGACACCGGGTGTAGAAGCATCACCAGGTACCTTCGTTTTCCACGACTATGGCTATACAACCCACTTTCCTGACCTCGGTTTTACGCCTGCAGCACTACTCCTGAGCCGTATCATCAGTATTCCTACACCGCATCGGATTACGCTTGATTTGGGGCATAAAGCCATCGCCGCGGATCCCGATGGCGTGCGCGGGATCATTTTGAATGTTGAGAACGCTGAGGTAGACAAGCAGCACGAAGAACATTGGGCGATTAACGTCCCTGACAGTACACCGATGCACATCGGGCAAGAAATTTACGTCTGTCCGACGCATATCTGTCCATGTGTCGCGTTGCATCCGTTTTACTACGTCATAGATACCGATGGATATTGTCGGGGCACATGGGAGGTGATAGCACGCAATCGGACTGCCGCGTGAAGAAATCTGGTGTTCAGGGCCACGGAAAGAACGGTGCTGGCACATTTGCTGCCCAACTGACGAGTGACCACACCACCGCCATGCTGAATTCTCCGAAGACCATGCCTAAAAAGAAAGGGCGAAACCGCTGATATTGCCGAATCCCGCTGTAACGGAGAAGCGGCGTTTTAATGCCCCACGCGATTAGCACAGGAAACCAGAAAACAATCAAGGTCCACGAAGCCGATAACGCATATCCAAGTGGGTGCAGGGGCCACCACCAATATAGCATTCTCAAGACAACCAAGATAGTCGTCACAAATATGCCTATCCCGAAGAAGAGTCCTCCTGTTGTGCGGAGGTTTGTGCCTAACCCCTCCATCGCCGCGACATTGTCTTGAAATGCCCAAAGCGGATTCCCACGATACGTGTAGCTATACATATAGTTTGCACCATGAGTGTAGGGAAGCCATAGATGGATAGCTGCTGCGGTTATGAACGCCAACGTACAGCCTAATACGAACACCCCTACCAATGACCGATAAGACATTCCGACCCGATCCCGGATTTTTAAGCCGTCAAGGAAGCCTGTTAGGATTAATCCGCGCTGATCGCGAGTCAAAATCGCATCAAGGAACGACAGCACAGTGAGACTCTGTGCACCCAATGCGGCTTTGCTCACAACGAGTTGATACAAGTCTAACGGTCGAAACGATGTTTCTGTCATTAGCAGCCCGCCTTCCGCTGTACTACGTGCCATCACGACCGCAACAATGCAGATATAAACCAGTATCTCGAAGGCAGCAAAGCCTAAATTCAGCCCTGCTGCGTAACACCATCCTATTGCGAGGATCAGGCTGATAATGAGTCCCCAGACCGCCGTGCGATACGGTAAAAGTTCCTCCCGATCCTCCGCTTGTGAGGCAGTGAATGCGCGGCGAAATACACGTCGGAAATGTGGAAGTCCCATATAAATAAACGAAACCACGAGTACAATATAAGCGCCCGCGACTTGGTAACCAATATAGAGACGGGTTGGATAAAGTGGCATTCCGCTTACCCGTAAACCGAACATTGCAGCGACAACGTCTTGGAGCCGCGTAAGTAAGAAAAAGAACCATAGACTAAAAAGGAGTTGGGTCGGTAGTAGATAGAAGAACCCTACTGCTGCGAAGGAGATAAAAATCGGTGTGTAAGCGATAGCATTAAAAGGTTGTTCCGTGAAATATTGATTGAGTAGATACCGTAGCGAGAGATTCGGAATCTGTGGCCAGATTTCATGAAGCCCGTTTAACGTAAAGATGAAGGCAGGCAGGGTAAACCCTAACCACATAAGACGGTTCCGAAGAAAACCGCGCCCCTCGTGGACGAACTCAAGCGGGAGGGAAACTAATGGAAACGAGAGCTTCTCATTTTCGATCCACTGTTTACGCAAAATTGCTGCCAGACAGAGAAAGGCGGTGAATACTAAAAAGACCAGGACACTCCAAGCACACAACGGCTCTAACCATGCGCGCCACGGAATAGCATCGCCTGTTTGTGTGCCTTCATAGAAACTGATGGCAATAGGTGCTTGTCCCTTTTGTTCAGGTGAAAATGGGATCAACCACGGCTTGATATGCGGAAAAAAGAGGGTATCCCAACTGTTAGTCTCGTTGGTAAAATAGTTGACGGCGATGAGCGCAGGGATGAGTTTTTCCATGACACCGCGCGATGAAATCATCGAGGCAACGAGCATCATGCAGTAGATACACATCAACTCGCGCGGTGACAGGGCAAACCGAGCGTTGAGTCTGGCAAGTAGCCGATTCCCTAATACAAGGAAAAAGAACAACCCGATCACTGCTGGCGGCAGCTGTAAAAACCCGATTTGGATGTAGGTAATTACGAGTTCCGCATAGGAGACGATGCAACATATCAGGATAACGAAGCAGATACCGAGCAGGAGGGAGCGCACAGATAGGCGATTTGCGTTTGAGGAAGGCAATAGCACACCGTCCTGTATGAAATTTGGTAGAGTTTACCACACCTTCAAAAAATTGTCAAAAGCAGCGGGGTGGGTACATCAAAGGACGCTGCAATATTCGTATACCGAGAAGGTACCGAAGGTCATTTATTACTTTTTGTAACCAATCTTCAATTACATACGTTATGCATAGTATGAATAACTCTGCTTATCTATGGACTGAAGCAATGCCGAACGAATCGCTCCAATCCTTTGCTGAGATTAACCCACTTGTTGGATTGCCTCCGAGGACGCTGCGTTTGTACAATGCTTTGGAGGTCTTTAAAAAAAGATATCGTTCTTCCGACAACCCCGAGTGGTTTCGCATGCCACGCCGTGACCCGCTTCTTCAAAAGATCGGATTTTCTAAGGCAGATATTGAAAACGGTCTTCAAGAATTGGTCCAGGCGAATCTGTTGCAAATCCACGAGGGACAAGATACAAAATGGTATTGTCTAAAATAGCATGCAAACGCGCGAATCTATTGTAGAAGTTCCGCACCTTGTTTTAGCCTCTGCATCGCCTCGACGCTCAGCGTTGCTATCACAGATTGGGTTAACATTTAAAATACATCCCAGTGATATTGTTGAACCACCGCCCAACGTCCACACACACAAGCCTGTCGGTGAGGTAACACAAGAACTTGCCTTGCTAAAGGCTACATCTGTTACACAATATTACGATCACGGTCTGATTATCGGCGCCGATACGTTAGTATCTTTAGATGGGGAGATGCTCGGTAAACCCACTGACGATGCGGACGCATGGGTGATGTTGTCGCGCCTTAGCGGCACTTGCCACGAAGTTGTGACAGGCGTGGCATTAATTGATGCAGCAACCGGACAGAACCGGGGTTGGGCAGAAACGACCCAAGTCTACTTTCGACAGTTAGACTCTGCTGAGATTGCCGCCTATATTGAAAGCGGAGAGGCATCAGACAAAGCCGGTGCTTATGGAATTCAAGGACGCGGGGCCGCTTTTGTTCGCCGCATTGAAGGGTGCTATTTTAATGTCGTTGGACTTCCATTAGCAAGCCTCGTTGAACATCTCTCGGGTTTTCAATCCAAGGAAGATTAAGAATATCCAAAGTCCGTAGTCCGTAATGAAATGGTTCTCACTGCGAAGCCGGATTTAAGAAGTGCATGTTAATTATTGATTGCCTGCTGTTTAACCGCAAGGTAAATTTAAAAAATGTCGGTGTCTAAAAATTATACACCTGCCAACGGATACACCGAAATTGTGAAGCCTGGTGAGCTGGGCATCACGGAACTCCATTTCGGGGTTCTTACCCTCACCCCCAAATCAACCTTCTTTGATCATTCTGACGATACTGAAGTCGCACTGATTGCATTAGGTGGAGACTGTACTTTATTGGTGGGACATAACGGCAATAAAGCCTACGGGATTTTGGGTGAGCGTCCGGATGTTTTCCAAGGAGAGGCATGTATTGCATATATCCCACATCACACAACTTATGAAGTCCTCGCAAATGAAACGGGAGTCGAAATCGCAGTATGTAAAGTACTGTCTCACTCGGAATCCGCAGCGATTATTCTGGAGGCGGGTGAGGCAGTAGATGAAGATGAGACGCACCTTAGAATTTGGGAGAATGTCTTTTCAGATGATTTGGCAGCAAGTGCCAGAGGTACCCCAACAATACCTGACGAATCGGAAGCCATCTGCCTCCATCGATTCCAAAATACGGATGGTGTTGCTGTTTTCAATGTCACGCGTACCACTGAAACGGCACGCGTGCAATTGTATCACAACGATGTGTTTGCTGTTCCAGAGCAGGATAGCGTTGTGTTGCTAACGTCTGAAGGCGTTGGTTACCAGTTGTGGGTACAGCCAAATTTGTGATAGTTCCACACTAATAGGAGAAAAATGTTATGAACGAACCCCTATTTACTCGGCATCCAACGGAAATATTTGGTTATCCTTTTACTAACAAAGATTCAGTTGTACAAGCGAAACGGGAACAACAGTTCTGTCCTTTCTTAAATGGTGAATGTAAAAAACCTCGAAAAAGTCAACCTGAAGTTAAAATTGGGGTTTGCACGCTTGGCTACAAAGGCAAGTTTCTTGAAAAGATAACGCCTGTTATTGTATGCCCCCACCGTCTTGAAGAAGCAATCGTCTACGATACGCTTAGGGAATTATACCTTGGCGATTTGCCGGATAGTTATCAGATAAGATGGGCATCTGAAGTGTCTTGCGGGGCGGCAGGAAGTATTGATTTTGTTGCCGCCAAAATGAAAGGAGAAGAAATAGAAGATTTTCTGTGTGTTGAATTTCAGGCAGCTGGAACGACTGGAACACCTTGGCCAGCAGTTATAGACTTTAAACAGACTGGGCACTTTCAGAAGGAAACCTATAAATATGGAATCAATTGGGCGAATGAGTTTGTCAAAACAATGATGCAGCAGGTTTATAAAAAGGGAATGGTGATGGAGAGTTGGGGCAAAAAAATTGTGTTTGTCATTCAAGATGTCGGATTGGCTTATATTCAGTCTGCTACTGATGCCCAGGACTTACGTGAGGCGCGGAATAATGATACTATCCATTTTTGTACATTTCGGATGATATGGGATAGGAGTTCAAAGGCTTGGCAGCTAGAATTTGACAGGCGAATGAGTACAGATATAGAAGGTATTCGGAAAATATTAGGTGGGGCTCCTGAAGATGAATTTCCTACCATCAGTGAGTTTGAAAATAATATCAACAAGCGATTAAAATTACCAGCTCAATTGAGCGGGGTTTAACCGATTTCTGGCAATCTCTACGTATTCTTCGCTTAGCTCAATTCCGAGTGCTTGTCTGTTGAGTTGATTGGCAGCCACTAAGGTGCTTCCTGTACCCATAAAGGGATCGAGAATAACGCTGCCGATTCGGCTGGTTGCTTTAATCGGCAATTCCAATAACTCAGTCGGAAATACAGCGTAGTGTACATCTTTTCTCCATTCATCCTCTGGAACAATGTTCCAAATATCAGAGGGTAAATGCCCTTTGGCGTTGCTTGTCATAATATAGAAGCCTTTTGTTTCCAATTCTTTAGCTCGTCCGCTAACCTCCAAATTGTCGCTGTGGTAGGTGCGTTGTGTGCCTCTAATTGTCATTCTAAAATCGACTAACTCGCCTTCCTTCATTTTTTCTAACGTCTGATCAAGTGTTTTTAGTGCTGCTGTGCGTTCTTGTTCATTTAATTCCTTAGACTCAAGAATCTGTCTACGGTATTTTTTCCCGCTAACTCCTGTAGCAGAAATAATTTTTTTGCCATTGATTTTTGGAAGTTTTTTCGGTTTAATCCTGATAGCGTCAGTGTCGTAATAATACTTTTTACTTTTGACAAAATGAAAGATGTGTTCATGAACATCTCTGAGTCTATCCTTCGCACTTTGTGTTCCTTTCATTTGATGCCATATAACATCATTGCGAAGTATCCATCCATTGTTCTGCATAGCGAGAGCGACCCGCCAAGGCATTCCCATTAGATTTTTGTTATGGTATTTATCGCCAAGATTCAACCAGACTGAACCATCCGATTTTAGTACCCGCTTTATCTGGAGGAAGATTCCAGCAAGTCTTTTCACATATTCTTCAGGTGTTTTTTCCTCACCAATCATCGAATCAGCATCATTTCCATTGGTGCGATATTTTCTCATTTGCCAATACGGAGGCGAAGTAATAACGCAATCAATACTTTCATTGGGGATTTCAGCCAAGATATCTTTACAATTTCCTGTCAATAACCCGTTTTTCTCATTTTCATCAAGGACCTTGGAAATTATCTGTCGATTTGTCATGTTGCTACTTCCTCCTGAATTGCAGTGAAATTTAATCAGAACGTACAGTCCGCCTATATCCCTAATTATAGGTAAAAATCGTATTTCCGTAGGCGCGGTTTCAAACCGCGCCTACAAGATGAAGATAGACATAGCACTATTCACCTTCAATGAGTTCACCGCCCTTTTTGAGAAAAGCGACAGCACTCCGGGAAATTTGAACCTTTACCTCTTGACTATTCAATTCTCCGACGACAATAAGAATCGTGTTTTTATCATTACTGAGCCCAAGAATCTTGCCGTGAAGCCCGCCGTTGGTTACGATTTCATCGCCTTTAGACAGATTTTCCAGCATATTCTGGTGTTTTTTGCGTTTCGCTTGTTCAGGTCGGAATAGCAAAAAGTAAAAAATTGCACCCATTGCCACAAATAAAAAAAGTGGACTTGCGATTGTTTCCATTCCCATGGAATATCTCCTTTTGCAAGTCAAAACTTGCTGTTAAAAGATCAAAGAATTAGCATGGCATCGCCATAACTGTAAAAACGGTAGTTGTGTTGGAGTGCCTCTTGATATGCCTTCTGAATCAAATCACGTCCAGCGAAGGCACTCACAAGCATGAGTAAGGTTGATTTGGGTAGATGGAAGTTCGTAACCAATGCATCTACCACATTAAATTGGTGTCCGGGATAGATAAAAAGTTCGCTATAACCGCTATAAGGACAGACAGTTCCCGTTGCACCAGCCGTTTCGAGCGAACGCACCACTGTAGTCCCGATAGCAACAATTTTCGTCCCTGCATCCCGTGCCGTGCGAATCCGTTTCGCTTCTGCTTCAGTGAGGTGGATATATTCGGCGTGCATCTTGTGCGTCTGAATATTGTCGACTTTCACCGGTTGGAACGTTCCAGGTCCGACATGCAGTGTTAACGTTGCTAGCTCTATCCCGTTACTTTTCAATTCCGCCAACAATTCTTGTGTAAAATGCAGCCCAGCTGTCGGGGCAGCGATAGCACCTTCACTCGCCGCGTAGACGGACTGATAGCGCACCTTATCTTCGGCATTCGGTGGACGGCGAATATAAGGTGGTAAAGGCATCATGCCGACAGCTGTGAGGACGCTCAAAAACGCGGCGTTAGGGTCATAGTCAAAGCGAACGATACAGTGTCCAGCGTCTGGTTTCGCGAGCACTTCTGCTATCAGTTTACTGTTACCGAACGCTACTTGTGTACCGATTCGGAGGCGCCGCCGCGGCTTCGCGAGCACTTCCCAAGTATCCGGTTCTTTTTCTCGGATGAGCAGCAGTTCTATCTTGCCTCCAGTTCCAATCTTATGACCGCTTAATCGTGCAGGGATTACCTTCGTGTCGTTCAGAACTAACACGGTATTGCTCGGTAGGTATTCCCCGATCTGCGAAAATTGGGTATGGTGAAAGGCACAGGTGTCACGGTCAACTACCAAAAGGCGTGATGCATCCCGCTGTTGAAGGGGACTTTGCGCGATCCGATCAGGCGGAAGATGGTAATCGAAATCTGTGAGCTTCATAACTATGGATGAAATAGAGACCTCGCCAGAATTTAAAAAGAGTTAAACAACGATGCCTGTGAACTTACAGGATAGTTAAAGTACACATAAGCCGCATCAGTTGCGACGCGTCCTCTCGGTGTTAGTGCCAAAAATCCCTCTTTAATATAGTAAGGTTCATAAACCTCTGAAATAGTACGCTCATCCTCGCTGAGCGCGACAGCGAGTGCTTTAAGCCCCGCGCTTCCGCTGAAGTTCTCAATGAGTGTCTGAAAGTAGGCATAATCCTGTGTGTTTAATCCGCGTTCATCTATATCAAAGAATTCGAGTGCCTCCTCTGCTATTTCAAGCGAAAGTATACCATCGCCTTTGACTTCAGCATAATCCCTAACGTTGGCGAGTAGTTTGTTGGCAATTCGCATCGTGCCACGCGAACGGCGCGCTAATGCATATTCTGCGTCTTTATCGATATCAATTTTCAGTTTAGTACTGTTGATACGGATTGCCTGTTGGATGTCTTCTGCTGCATAATAATCGAGATGAATGCGGATACCAAACCGATCTCGGAAAGGACCGGCTAACAAGCCTTCGCGCGTTGTCGCCCCAACGAGCGTGAATGGATCCAGCGGTACTTGCATAACATCGGACCCAGGACCTTGACCGATCGTTAAATCGAGTTGATAATCTTCCATCGCTGGATAGAGCGATTCTTGCACATACCCTTTCACGCGGTGGATTTCATCAATAAAGAGAATATCGCCCTTTTCGAGATTCGTCAGTGTTGAGGCTAAGTCTAATTTTTCCATAACAGGACCGATCGCCTGTTTAAAATTACTCTGAATCTCATTCGCGATGATTCTTGCGAGTGTCGTCTTCCCCAGACCCGGTGGGCTCACAAGGAGGACGTGCTCCAAGGCTTCGCTGCGCTGTTTGGCGGCTTCAATGTGGATGCGAAGCTGCTCTTTCGCTTTCTCCTGTCCGATAAATTCGTTCAACGTTTTCGGACGAAGACTATATCCAAAATCATCGTCTTCAGATAAATCTAATATTCTATCGTTATCCATTTCGTTTTGCCCTTGAATGGTTTTCAGTTTTCAGAGTCAGAGTCGTCATTTGAAGTGCCCCATCACGATGATCGTGATCGGATGACTTCAAAGAAGTTATCAGTTGTCAGAGGAATAGTTTTCAGTTTTCAAGGCGGTTTTTCTGCGAAAAGCCTTTCAGTTTTCAGAAAGAGATTTTAGGACTATCTTAACTCTCTTTAACTGATAACTGATAACTGACGACTCTGAAAATAAAGACTAATTTCGGATATAACGCAGTGCCTGTTTGATTAAGTTCTCCCGTTGTGCAGAGTCACCAAGGACTTTTTGTGCTTTTTCGACGGCTTGTTCTGCTTCAAGTTCTGATGCACCAAGATTGACAAGCATTTCGATTACCCCTGCCTCTGGAGCCATGGATTTTGAAGGGTCGGTGTCGCCTTCAAATTTCATTTTCGCGATATTTTTTTTCAGTTTGGTAATGATAACTTGTGCAAGGTCTTTGCTTAAACGTGGCACCCGCATCAACGTAGTAAGTTCTCCACGGTTGACAGCGCGTTGAAATTGTAAAGGTGACAACCGCGCAACGATGTTTTGCGCGAGTGCCGGTCCCACACCAGACACAGTCAATGCCAATTCAAAAACTTTGAGTGCATCCCTTGAAAGAAACCCGTAGAGCGTAATCTTGTTTTCGCGGTTTTGGTAATAAGATGTATAGAAGGTAACGGTATCACCTATCGGTGGTAAACCGGTTATGACTCTCGGTGGTACGTCAAGGGCATACCCGACACCGTTGACATCTACGATAACTTGCTTTGTCTCTTTATGGACGATAATGCCTTTGATATAAGCGATCATCTGACTATTCCTTTGGACAGAGGGACGCGAAGACTACTGCGTCAATTTTTTACGGAGTTCAAGCACTTTATAAGAACGCGCATGGCAAAGTGTGAGTGCGAGCGCATCTGCTGCGTGATCGGGGCGAGGCGGTTCCTTAAGTTTCAGCAGTACCTGCACCATCTTTTGCATCTGCGGTTTCGTAGCTTTTCCGTAACCAACAATCGCCTGTTTAACTTGTGTAGGCGTGTATAGCGTAACCGGACAATCCGCATTCGCCGCCGCAAGTTTCACGATGCCCTTGACTTCGCCAACGGCGAATGCACTGCTTACGTTTTTACTAAAGAAAATATCCTCAAGAACGACACTCTCAATAGCGTGTTCCGCAATCAAACGGGTTACGGCATCGTAAATTTGTTTCAGTCGTACTTCCGATGCTGTTTTCGGACTGGTTCTAATATTGCCGAAGTCCCGCGCGGTGTGGCGGTTCGCGTGAGATTCAACCACGCCGTATCCAGTATTCGCAATGCCGGGGTCAATACCAAGAATCATCAATTTTTCTACTCTGTGTGTAGCTAAGCTGCAGCTTCCAAAAGGTTATCGGGGATATCGAAATTGGCATAAACCTTTTGAACATCATCGAGTTCATCAAGGGCATCCATGAGGCGTAACATCCGTTCCGCTTCTTTCCCTTCGAGTTTCACCGTATTTTGTGGAATCATGCTAATTTCAGCGAGTTGAACTTCAGCAGATGTTTCCTGAATTGCTGTTAGGACGCTATCGAACATCTCAAACGGTGTAACGATTTCCATACCTGTTTCGGAAGCGGTTACATCTTCAGCACCGGCTTCAACCGCCGTCATGAATAATTCTTCTTCATCAATGCTATCAGGTGCGACGACGATCAATCCACATTTATTGAATCCCCATGCCACACATCCGCGTTCCCCAATTCTGCCTTCGTGTTTGGTAAAGGCATGTCGGATCGCTGCGACAGCCCGATTACGGTTGTCGGTCAAGACTTCTATCATCACGGCGACCCCGCCGGGTCCGTAACCTTCGTAGAGGATTTCTTCGTAGGTTTCACCTTCAAGTTCACCAGTCCCCCGAAGAATCGCTTTTTCGATGTTATCGTTGGGGACATTGCTCGATTTTGCGGCGGCAATGGCGGTTCTAAGGCGTGGATTGGTGTCTATATCGCCACCACCGATGCGCGCAGCTGCTGTAATTTCTTTGACTAACTTTGAGAAAAGTTTGCCGCGTCTGGAGTCGTTCGCCGCTTTTTTATGTTTGATTGTTGACCATTTAGAGTGCCCTGACATAACCTGTTCCTTTCTAAATAATTGCGTTAATATAATTGGACTGGACAAAGATCCGCATCTATGCTACACTTGTTACACCCTTCATTTAAGGAGTCTAAACGGGTTGCTATGTTACCTTTTGTCTTGAAAATCGCGGATCAGCCTATAGAACGCCTGCAGCATATCGGTGCTGAAAGTCAGTCTATTGACGTTAATGTGCAAGTTGAACTTTACGCCCGGGAGATTAACCGGGCTGATGCGCCGCGTACCCCAGCGTCGCGAAGATTAAGCCAGGTGATCTTGCACGAAGCTACTGAAAACGCTTATGCGACCTTTATCGCGTTTCTCCGAGATAGTGCTGAACCTGAAGATTTTCTGCCATTTGAACGTCTCGCGCAACATCCTTGCCGACAATATGCATTGATCCTTTCCACCTCGCGTTCCCATGAACTCTTTGAAATCTGCCAGATGCAGCCGGATGCGAACACCTCTATTTTCCACTATGGCGGATACGAAATAGCAATCAAACCCCGCAGACACATCTTAGATACTGCAGCTTATTTGGTAGCACCTGATAAATATACACTTTTTATACGACAGGTACGAGAAGAAAACACCATTCGGGTCTACCGTAGCGATTTTATTAACCTCACTGAGAATTCACCACCGCCCTTTAAACTGGATACCCGCGATATAATTGAGAGTCTGCAACTCCAACTTGTTGGTCAAAGAGAGCAACCTTTACCTATAGAACAATTGCTCATGTTTCCACCGAGTGCCGAAGATACAAACTCGCCTCGCATTAATAAGTGCCCTGAGTGTGGCGGCAGCGTACGCCGACTCGGTAGAGAAGCCGATTTCTGCTTAGAGTGCGATTGGGATAATTTGCCACCTCTCAGACAGACACGATGACTTACGGCTAAGCATGGACTCTGTTCGGGTTTATGGGGCGTACGGTAGGCGATCCACCAAGCCTGTCTACCCTAATATTCTGCTTCAAGTTTGACTTCCAAGTTGCACCATATACAGAACAATGACCGTATTACCAACAGCAAGTACCGCGCCGACAACGGTTTGGAGGAGCGTGTGACGTTTTCGGTAAACCCGCGCCCATGAAATCAGTGGGATCAACAGAAATAGCCAGCCGAATTGTGGGTTAACGAGCATGACAAGAACAGTGACACATCCGGTGGCAACACTACTGTGAAAACTGATTTTCCAAATCGGGGTAATTGCCGAGAAAATGATACTATTGGTGATGTAGGCGACTCCCGCCCAAACGATTTCCCGGGCCGCACCCAACCGGTGGAGTAGAACAGTCCCTATAATCATACTCACAAGCGTGCAGCATAAAGGTAAGAGCCGTTCCTCTCTGTTCTGCAGATGAAAATCGCTCACTTTCGCAAACCGCACCATGAGCGCTATTGATAGTGCTGGCAGTACAGTAACAAATAGCGCGACAATCGCTAACCAACGGAGGGCATTTTGGGGGTCCGCATGCTTTTGAACAACACCGACAGCCGTGGCGATTGGCACCAAAAATGGGCTAAACAAGACAGACGTTCCCCACGCTATACCTGCCGGAATTGTTGATAAATTGCTACGCACCATCTATTAATTTGACGTTTCCAAAGTTTTGAAGAAATTAACTAAATCTGTTCCGTGTGTACTGGCGTTCACCTTTTGGTCAATTTCCACAATCTTCCCGGTTTTATCAATGATAATAGCGGACCGTTGGATTGCGCCATCGGAGGCATCCGTTGCACCGTAAAGGAGCGCGAGATTACGTCCAGTGTCTACCAAAAGCGGGAAGTTCAACTGATTTTCTTCAGAAAATTTCTGACGCGAATCCGCTTCATTGTGGGTGATCCCGAAAATCTGGGCATCGTATTTTGCTAAATGACTCGACTCATCACGGAGCGAGCAAACTTGTGCCGTTCAGCCACGCCCGAAGTCGCGCGGGTAAAACGATAGGACGACGTTCTTTTTCTCGATTAACTCACTGAGTTGATAACTTTTGCCTGTACTATCCGTTGCGATGAAATCTGGGGCAGATTGCCCGACTTCTATCTTCGGTAACACTTCCTTAAGCAGGGCGACAACATCTTCACCGTGCGTTTTGACATTGACTTCTGTGTCGATCGCGCGGATGTATCCTGCTTTATCGATAATGAAGGTCGTCCGTTTTGAAGCGTTGAAACGCTCCATAATCCCGCTGTACTGTTTGCTTACCTCAAATTCAGTATCCGCTAACAGCGAAAACCCAAATTTTTGTTCTGCTCTAAACCGTTTATGTGAAGCGACATCGTCGACACTGACACCGAAAAGGACACTTCCGGTGGCTTCTATCTCGCTCAAATTATCCCGGAGCGAGCAAAGTTCAGCCGTTCAGCCGCCGGTGAAATCTTTCGGATAAAATGCGAGGACGATATTCTTTTTGCCTAAATAATCGCTGAGATTCCGCTCAACACCCTCTTCATCTTTCAATGTGAAGTCGGGGGCGATCATTCCTACTTTTAGTGTGTCTGGAGTTGTCACTGCCTTCTCCCCTGAAGCTGCTGCAATCAAAATGACTGTTGTGAGGATAACAGCCAACACGCTTGCGTTAAGCCGCGTTTGAAACATCGCGTTATGCCTCCGTTAAAATATGTTGTTACTGAAATTATACGCTATTTTGTTGTTGGTGTCAAGTGAATTGGTTTTCCGTCCAGAGCCATTCAATTTGTCACCAATTACTCTTATGGGAGGGGTTTGTAACCCCGATTCTTGTGCTTAATTTGAGATAGCACCGTGCTCTTCAAGCCATACTTTCAAAGGAACGTCTGCATCCTTGGGCGAGAAATGCCCGTTCGCGTTAGTCCCACCCCCGAGCAGCTGCTGTCGAATCGGATCGTTCCGTTCAAACATCTCGTGTGGAATTGTCATGTTGTCCTTGCTCCGTAACCAACGGTAACCGTACCCGTAAAAGAGACCTTTACGCGTGATATCAGAATCATTTTCGCTACGGGCGTGCCAGAGGCGACGGTCAAAGAAAACCGCATCACCCGGTTTACAACAGATCGGGGTCGCACCTTCCGGTAATGATCCATCTTCTGGACGTTGAAGTTTATCCCACAGATGGCTCCCCGGAATCACATAAAAGTTCCCGCGCCCCGTTTCAGAGCAGTCGGATAGCCAGTAAACGACTTTGATGGAGAGACGGGGGCGTGGTGAGCTTTCGATCTCAATATTAACGCGTCCACTGTCTTGATGCCAACCGAGGGGGGCGGGTTTGCCGCGAACTGCCTCCGGACGTGGCGGTGTGATAATGAAGTGGCTGTGGTAAGAATAGATATTCCAGCCCAAGATGCCCCATACTTTCGGGAACGTTTTATACCAATCCAAAATATTTACGAAAATCTGATCTCTGCCGAGGAAGTTCGGGTAGAAAAAGTTACTGTGCTGAGTCATCTGATTTTTGGTATACGGGTCATAGCCGGCATCAAGATGATTCTGATAGATATTATCCACCCGGGCTTCAAGGCGTTCAACAAGGTCTAAGGGCAGCGCGTTTTCAACGGTGAAATACCCGTCCTCATTTAAACGATTGCGTTGTTCGTCAGTAATCTGATGTTGTAGATGGCGTTCATCAAGCATAGATTCGATCTCCAATGCGTCGTGTTTCATCCAGGTACACGCACAAATTAATCAGGTAAAGGCCCTTCTATCTGATCCACGAGATGAATGGAGTGGATAACATCACGAAGGTCTGTGAGCGGGACTGTCCGATTGCGGACGCTGTCAACGAAGTGTTGATGCATGGTTAGCACGCCTTCATAACTCGGTGAGTCGCGTTCATCTACACCGTCAACTTCCCAACCGCCCATTACATTTCTCTGGTTATCTTCATGAATTTCGATCTCTTCGGGAATCTTCATATAACAACCGATGCCGACACCGTGCAATTCAGAACGCAGCACGCGTCCGCCCGATGCGCGACTCCCAAAAAGCACACCTGTAACGTTGTTATCAAAGCGGACAAAGGCGGTGTAAAAGTTGCGTTGTTCGGCACCAAACGTGTCACGATGCGCGGTGACTTCCACCGGTTCGCCACCTGCCATATACCGGAGTAAATCGACGACGTGGCAAACATCGTTCCAAAGTGTCGTCGTAAATTCCCGATTCCCGCCCAGCATCTGTTTGTTAAAGGTGGTGACGGCTAATGTAACGGGTCCTTTCTCTGCGACGCGCCGCATGGCTTCGCGTGTGACAGCGGCGTATCTACGCTGAAACCCTACCATGCAGTAGACATCATTGGCAACCGCTGCATCGAGTAATTGCTGTGTTTCATCACTGTTTGCCCCCGGAGGTTTTTCTATGAACAGATGCTTGCCAGCGTTCAGACAATCCAAGGCGGGCTGCAAAATCCACTTCTCGTTCATGACACAATAGACGACGTCTAAATCTAAGGTATCTAACATTTTCCGATGGTCTGTGAAGGTATGCGGAAACTCGTATTTTTGTGCGACTTGTGCAAGTTTGGACTCGTCTAATTCACACGCACCGAGCATCTCAACATCATCTTCCAAGCGATTAACGTTTGGGTAATGGGCACCTTGGCTACGTCCACCTGCACCGATAAATCCTGCTTTAAGCATTGGGGAGACTCTCCTCTATCTCAGTGTTCGCTAAATTATATGCCTCGCAAGTGTCCGTACTTTAGCACAGGATTAAGTCAATTGCAAGAAAATTTTTCAGAGTTTCGATTGCGATCAAACACCTCTAAAAAAATCCCTAAATTGACACCTACGGTCTAAAAATTTGAATTTTCTTAACGTTTTGTGGTATTCTTAAGACTACACTGATTTTCAGATAATCGAAATGTTTCCTGTTCATAGAGCAGCACGAAACTAAAGCGATTGATAAGGAGAAAATTATGCCAGTTTTTGATGCAGAAGCCTTAGAATTTTGGGAAGAAAACGGTTATGTTGTCGTACCGGAAGCGGTACCGCTTGAGAATTGCCGCGCAGCGGAACAAGCCGTCTGGGATTTTCTTGAAATGGATGGTGATGATCCGGACAGTTGGTATCCCGATCCACCGCGCCGGAGCATCATGGTAGAAATTTATCAGCACCAAGCATTGTGGGATAACCGCCAATACCCGCGCATTCATCAAGCGTTCACAGAGATTTGGGAAAACGATAAACTCTGGGTCAGTTTCGATCGCGCGAGTATGAATCCGCCTGAACGTCCGGATTGGAAATTCACCGGTCCTTACCTACATTGGGATATGTCGTTAGACAGTATGCCGGTGCGTTTAAAAGTGCAAGGTGTGCTCTATCTGGCGGATACGCCGGGCAATCAAGGCGCGTTTACCTGTATTCCCGGTTTCCATCGGAAGTTGGAATCGTGGTTGAACGACCTTCCTGACGATGCGAACCCACGGGAAGTGGTTCGGGAATACCAGTCAGAAGCAGTGCCGGTTGCCGGGAAAGCTGGCGATCTGGTTATCTGGCATAGCGCACTACCGCACGGCAGCAGCCCAAACTCCGCGGAACGTCCACGGATGGCGCAGTACATTACGATGTCACCGGCACCAAATGATGGCAGAGATACAAGTGAAGGTCGTGTTAAAGGGTGGCGCGAACGGTTAACAGGGCTCGGAAAAGAGGCGAAAGAGAAGGAGCATCTCCACGGTAAGACTGCCGAATTGACACCGTTGGGCAAGAAACTTCTCGGACTCGAACCGTGGGTTGCGTGATGCGTCTCTATAGTTAACAAATAGGGTGGGTGCTTGAGTCCACTCGCCGGTGTGCAGCTCGTGCATGAAGGAGGATACTCTCATGACAGATTTATTGGCAGCACGTGCACAGATGGCGATGTCACTTGCATTCCACATTATCTTTGCATCAGTCGGCATAGCGATGCCACTATTGATGGTGATTGCCGAGCGGATGTGGCTCAAGACGCGGGAAGAAGTCTACCTAACGCTGGCGAAGCAGTGGGCGAAAGGCACGGCTATCATGTTCGCTGTCGGGGCGGTCTCAGGGACTGTTTTGTCTTTTGAACTCGGTCTGTTGTGGCCCAATTTCATGGCTTACGCCGGTCCGATCATCGGTATGCCGTTTTCGTTGGAAGGGTTCGCATTCTTTTTAGAGGCAATCTTCTTAGGGCTTTACCTCTACGGTTGGGATCGCATCCCGAAATATGCGCATTGGTTTGCCGGTATGATGGTGCTGCTCGGCGGCATATTTTCCGGTATCTTTGTTGTTACTGCCAACGCATGGATGAACACGCCTACCGGTTTCTCTATTGTCAATGGCGAGGTGACAAACGTTGATCCGATTGCGGCAATGTTGAACCCTTCCTCTTTCAGCCAGGCACTTCACATGACGATCGCTGCCTTTCTCGCAGTTGGCTTTGCGGTCGCCGGCATCCACGCCTATTTTCTCAGACGTGACCCCGATAACCTATTCCATCGTCGAGCGTTTGCGATTGCTTTGAGTGTCGGCGCGGTGTTCGCCCTCCTCCAACCGATTTCCGGCGATATTAGTGCCAAGCGCGTCGCAAAATACCAACCTATTAAACTCGCAGCGATGGAAGCACAATGGGAAACGGAGCGCGGCGCACCCTTGCGCATCGGTGGTATTCCCGATGAAGATGCCGAGGTAACCCGGTATGCACTTGAAATCCCGAAAGCACTTAGTTTCCTCGCACATTTTGATTTCGACGCAGAAATCGTGGGGCTCAAGGAAGTGCCGCGCGAGGATCGTCCACCGGTGACAATCGTGCATTTCGCATTTCAGATTATGGTCGCGTGTGGGATCGTCTTAATTACCGTCGGTATCATTGGCGGCTGGCTTGCGTGGAAACACAAAAGTTTGCCAACCCAACGCTGGTATCTTCGGTGCGTTACGTTCTGCGCTCCGCTTGGATTTATTGCGATTGAAGCCGGTTGGACAGTCACAGAGGTCGGACGGCAACCCTGGGTTATCTACAATATCATGCGCACAGCAGATGCGGTGACCCCGATGCCGAACCTCGTTGTTCCCTTTGTTAGTTTTACAGTGCTTTACATTTTCCTCTCAATTATTGTTGTTATCCTATTACGCCGTCATATCTTCCAGAGTCCGCGCGTGTATGATGCAGATTAATGGAGAAATCCGATGCTAACACTTGAACTCTGCATCGCAGGCGTGATGCTCATTTCCCTGATTATCTATATGCTGACAGGTGGCGCGGATTTTGGGGGTGGTATCTGGGATCTGTTCGTGACAGGTCCCCGCGCAAAATCACAACGGTCACTCATCAGAGAAGCCATCGCTCCTATTTGGGAAGCGAACCATGTCTGGTTAATTGTGATTGTCGTGCTGCTTTTCGTGGCATTTCCTGTTGCATTCGCGGCGATTAGTACAGCGTTACACATTCCACTGACGTTGATGCTCATCGGGATTGTGCTGCGTGGCTCAGCTTTTGTATTTCGTACCTACGATGACCAATCCGATACAACACACCGCCGTTGGAGCCGAGTGTTCGCCGTGGCAAGTGCTATCACACCTGTCATGTTGGGGATTACATTGGGCGCGGTTGCCTCCGGCACGATTCACATTGATATAGAAAGCGGACAGGTAGACACCGACTTCATCTCAGCGTGGCTCGCCCCGTTTCCCTTTGCGATAGGTCTTTTCACCTTGACGCTTTGCGCGTTGCTTGCAGCGGTATATCTCACACTGGAAACGGATGACCCCGCATTGCAAGAGGATTTCAGACGACGGGCTCTCATTGCTGCAGTGAGTGTCGGCGCAATGGCAGGACTGAGTTTTATCTTGTCTGCTGAAGGTGCTCCGACAATTCGACGTGGACTCGGTGATGCCCCTTGGTCAATCCCGTTTCATATCTTAACAGGTGCGGTGGCGTTGTGGGGCATCTGGACGCTTTGGAACCGTCAATTTCGCCTTGCGCGTATCCTCGTCCCGATACAGGTTACGTTGATCGTCTTCGGTTGGGGGTTGGCACAGTATCCATATCTTGTCACGCCGGACTTAACCTTTTCAAATACGGCTGCACCAGATACTGTACTGCGTCCGGTACTGATTGTGCTCGGTGTAGGCGGTGCGCTATTAGTGCCTGCATTCTGGTATCTTTACGCTGTGTTTAAGGGTGCGGCTCGGCAGGCGCGGCAAACCGAAGAAGATATTAGTACTTAACGTGAGTTTGATAGAAGATTTTGAATCTTGTAGGTTGGGTTGAGCGGAACATCTGTCTCTTTCTGAATAAAGGCTCGCAAGTAATTGTCGCGTCCTGTTCTATGCGATTGCTCTGTCACCAATAAATTCCAATTCCCACTTTCCTTTTCTTCTGATCCAAATGTATGAAGCCCAAGATGCGCTAAGATTGCCTTCGGAGTATCCGCCAGAAATTTTAACACAATTTCCAAACAAACCAACCCATTGATAACTATCAATTCGGAATAGAAGACCATTCCCCTCCGTTGGAGTCTCTCCCTCAATCACAATACTGCCCCCCATTACAAATTCCGAACCCTTCTTTACGGGTGGCGAGTGTCCCTTAAATCGCGCAAGAAATTCTGGCGAAGGGTCTTCTCCCTCAATTTCCAAGAAATACGCTTCGGCATCTTGTTTTTGTGCGGAGGCATTATTTTCAAATTTATAGCGAAAAAACACCTCAAAGAGGTCAAGTATTTCGGGATCAGGTATTTCGTCTTGCAAATCGCCACATGAAGATAGGATGATGATAGCCAAACAAAAAACGGTTAACACACGCATTTTATGCTTCCTCCTGAATAAAGTCATGGAAATGCTTCAATCTTGACGATCTCCATTTGGGCTGGTGTGTCGTCGGACAGTTTAGTCAGTCAGGTCGTAACCTCGGAGTGCAAGCTCCGGGGACAGTATTTCGTTTGCCTCTTTAGTCATCTATACCAACCACACCGACCAAAATAATAATGGTCCCACCGGTTAGGGTCATACAACCGAAAGCGGATCCTGCGGTCCCTGATTTAATTTGATACGATCGCATTTTCGCCCGATAAGCATCGGCGTAAAACTTAACGTATTCAGGCGATTTTCCGATCAATCTTTCAGGTGGCGGATTCGGTGGATGGAGACGCATATAATATCGAGTCAACAGACTGAAGACCGTTGCAGCACTCATTGCGGCAATTATGTACGAAGGTTCGGGCTGACTATGTCCAAAGTGCAAGTCAGCAATACATCCAGTCATCAAAGCACACATCCCTGCAGCGAGAGGTGCACTCATGCCTGCTCCAAAATAAGCCAGTAAATTGACATCGTGTTTGGCATCTGATTCAGCATCTACTTTCGCCTGAAGATGTATGGGATCCTGCGGTATATTCTCATAACCTTTAGAACCGCAGCCTGTAAGAACAATTGACAAACAACAGAAATATAGCAAGAATTTCACAAGAAATCTCCTTCATACAGTGGAAAATTATCTGGAGCCTGTCCGTCCCTTATGCGGTTTCTATTCGACCCAACCTACAGGAAACCGCTTTTCCTCATTTTTCATTTTCTTAAACCTTTTCCCCAAATATTTCCCTCTTTAAGTCGAAAAAATTAGTGGTAAATTAGGGTTGTTACCTTCAGTTTTTATACGGGTGATATCTGGCTACCATCCTTTTTTGCCAGATGACGTACTGCTTGCAGGCGGAAGTCTTGATGGCACTATCATTCTCTGGGCTATGAAACCTAATCTATAAAATGAAAATCCGTGATGTTATCGCTGTAGGTATTTCTCATCTTCATCAAAACCGATTGCGTGCTGGATTGTCCATTCTTGGTATGCTTATCGGGATTGCGAGTGTGCTGTGCATGATGGCTATCGGCGATGGTGCAAAACTTCTCATCGCCAAAGACCTCGAAAAACTTGGCGGCGCAAACCAAGTTCAATTGTGGACACGGAGTACCATTTGGAGACGCGGACGACTCACGCGGACAACCGAACGGTATACGCTTGAGGATGCTTATGCCATTGAAGCCGAATGCCCTGATGTCTTATTTGTTTTACCGAAAAATGAAAGATTCCGCCCTCACCTCATTAGCAGCCAATCCGGCAGCCAACCCAGTCCGCATCTTGAAGGCGTTACCGCAGACTATGCACTCGGTATGCACTGGGAAATTCAAGAAGGCAGATTCCTCTCCGAGAGCGATATTGAAAACGCAACTCAGGTTTGCGTTTTGGGTGCCAATATTGCCGATGAATTGTTCACGGACACCGCGGCTATTGGTCAAGAAGTAAAAGTGCGATTTTCTTGGCGGCTGCCCTCGGTGAGACTACGTGTTGTCGGTGTGATGAAAGCAAAAGGTAGTAGTCTCAGCTCGTGGCGTTCTTTGGATGATACCGTTTGTGTCCCGTTGACAACGCGTCAACAGCGGATTTTCCGCAACCGTTACGTTAACAGATTGATTCTATTTTTTCAAAAAGATGCGGATGTTTACAGTATCATTGATTCAGTTAAACAGGTCCTGCGCAAAAGACACCGCGGGAAAGATGACTTTATCGGTTATTGGGTACCGAAGGGTAATATTCAGCGGCTTGCGCACACGCAGAGAATGATAAAAATCGCCTTGGGGAGCATCGCAAGTTTTTCGCTGTTTGTGGGTGGTATCGGTATTATGAATATGTGCCTTGTCTCTGTCGGCGAGAAAACGCGGGAGATCGGCTTACGGAAATCGGTCGGTGCAAAACGAATTCACATTTTTTGGCAATTTTTGACGGAATCAATTTGTCTGTGTTTCTGTGGTAGCATATTTGGTATCGCGGGAGGTTGGCTCGCAGCGCACGGCATGGCGACACTCGCGGTACGCATCGTGCCAATTGTACCGGAGTGGCCTGTTGTCCTCTCTGGACAATGGGTTCTGATCTCCATTATCTTTTCGATTTTTATGGGCGTTAGTTTCGGTGTCTACCCGGCAGTACGAGCATCGCGACTTTCACCTATTGACGCACTCCGCGCCGAGAATTAAGATAACTCTTGTTTTTTCTCGATGTTCAAAGATTATGTTTTAGAATTTGTTTGACAAACGATTTTTTAGTGTGTATAATTTCCTATATTACTCTATCAAAGGAGATAACAAGAAGATGACTTGACGATTCTATCTAAACACTTCAACCAGAAACTTTTTGAACAACAAGGTGCTAACCGCTTTGGCAATTGCTGTGCGTGCACCACTGATTCTACTTCTTTTCTCGAAAGTTAACAATTGGTTTTTCCTTTCTCAAGGTGTTAACTTAAAGTTAGTCTTACCCTATTACGCTTTCATTGTTCTCGGTGTCCTACTGGGAAATTCCCATAAGTTTAGTCCTCTTAATATGTGCCAACGAGACCCTTTAATCCCACGCGTTGTGTGGTTACTTCAAGGGGAACGTTTGCTTTGTTGCTTTTCATTTATGGACAGTAACAGCAGATGTTCACGCGCTGAGAAATGTCATAAGAGGACGTGTAGTTTGTTAAATATGGTTCAGAACCATTTTATAGGAATAGGATTTCCACTTCAAGGAGGTGAATATGAGATTTTGTAATGCGGCTATCACAGGTATAGAAGCTCTCTTGCAAAACCGGATCCGCTCAGGATTATCTATTCTTGGCATCTTCATTGGGATTACGAGTGTATTATGCATGATGGCAATTGGTGATGGTGCGAAACAAATCATCGTAGATGATATCGAAAAACTTGGCGGTCCAAACCAGGTCCACTTTGAGACACGCCACGCCATTTGGAGAAGAGACCGTATCATACGGCGCACTACCGAGCGGTACACACTTGAAGACGCTAAAGCCATTGAGGCGGAATGTCCCGATGTTCTTTACGCCTTGCCCCGGACTTCCCACATCCGTCCCTTTGTCACCAGTAAAAACGGCAACCAAGCCATAGCGATTCTCATAGGTGTCACCCGTGAGTATCCGTTGGCGATGCGTTGGGAGCTTCAAACAGGCAGATTCATCTCTGAAAACGATGTAGACAACGCGAAGCAAGTCTGTATCTTAGGTGCCAACACGGCTACGGAGTTGTTTGGAGAAGCATCTCCGATCGGACAAGAGGTGAAAGTTAGATACTATGACAAACATCCGCCAGTACGACTCCGGGTTGTCGGTGTCATGAAAACAAAAGGCAGTAGTTTCAGTACCTGGTATTCTTTAGATGATATGATCTGTGTGCCGTTGACGACGCACCAACAACGCTGTTCGGGTATCAAGTATGTTCAGACGCTTGATGTCTTTTTTCAAAAAGATGCGGACTTCGATCGTCTCATTGAGAACGTTATAGAGGTCCTACGTAAGAGGCATCGGGGCAGGGACGACTTTATTGAGTATTGGAGAACGACATATTACGTTCCGGAACTGGAACGCATTCAAAAAGTGATAAAAATAGCACTCGGCGGTATTGCTGGCTTTTCTCTGTTTGTCAGCGGTATTGGCATCATGAATATTTGTTTGGTCTCCGTCGGTGAAAAAACGCGAGAGATAGGTTTACGTAAATCTGTTGGTGCGAAACGGATTGACATGTTCTGACAATTCTTGACAGAGTCTATTTGCCTCTGTTTTTGTGGGACACTCTTCGGCATTCCTGGCGGTTGGCTCGCTGCTCACGGCATGGCACAACTTGCCATTCGGATCGTGCCGATTGTGCCTGAGTGGCCCGTTGTCCTCTCTGGGCAGTGGGTTCTGATCTCCGTTATTTTTTCGATGCTTATGGGTATTGGTTTCGGCGTGTACCCGGCACTGCGCGCGGCATGGCTTTCACCTATTGACGCATTACGAACCGAGAATTAAGATAGTTCCTGTTTTTTATCGGTATTTGGCTTTCGTTTTTAAAAGAAGTCACGATTTCGAGATTACTCCTATTTTTCAAATTATGCGTTTTTCTCTAAAGATTATGTTTCTGTCCGGTATGGTTCATATCCACTCTTACACGAAAGGGGATAGATATATGCGTAATACAATCATTTACAGACACTGGCAACCCAGCGATGACGACGCTGTCTTGGCATTTCGACCTAATACCAACAAAGACTGGTTCCGACATAAGTTTGACGATGGAGACCTTGAGCCTGAAGGGATTCGTTTAGCATTTCTCAATGAAAGAGTTGTTGGACATGCAATGGGTGAACGCACTACACTCTGTATTGCAGGAAAGGTCCAGAAATTCGGAGAAGTTATGGATGTATTTGTCGCTCCGGACATGCGCCGACAAGGCATCGCAACCCGCTTGACGCAAGATATGCACACGTACTTTGAAAAGAAAGGGTACCGCGGCAGTTTCCTTGACACGGATACCGAGGCGGCTCGTCAATTGTATCGGAAAGTCGGATATCAGGAGATTGCCAGAACCTTACGAACACAACTCTTGCCGAGGTCAGATGTCTCTCAACTCAAGTGGACAAACACACGTCTTGAAGATTTAAAGGGCTTACATCAATTGGATAAAAGGTGGGCAAGGCAGAATTTCCGAGTTTTGTGGGAACCGGGGTATATGAAAGTAGATCAATCCAATTTGAACGAGTACCGTGTGTTACGTCGCGATGGAAATATTGTTGGATACGCGGAATGGCCAGAACCATCGGAACGCCATACAAGTGGATTGATTTGGGACCCGATTGTGCCGCATGTGGATCCGATGGAAGTTATCCAATCGCTCCAAGGGGCAATTACCGCACCTTTGGCATGGGAGACTTGTACTGGCAGCAGATATGAAAACCCGCTTCGTCACCTCGGATGCTTGTTTGAAGAAACACTGGATGTCAAAATGATCATATTTTTTCGGGAGCAGATTGATTTGACTCAGCAATTCCGAACCTTTTCATAGCAAACAGAATTTGATATTCGAGGGCGCGATGAAACATCTGATCTATCGCGAGTGGGCAGTGCTATCTCTTTTCCCTTGATTTACCGCTTTTTTCTTGCTAAACTTAAAGGAATTTATAGTATCCCGTTATTCGCCTTGAAAATAGGTGAAGTTCAGACCCGTAGGGGTTGGGTAACCCAACCCCTACAAAAAGCAGAGTCGGTCAACCTGTTGAGAGAAAAATTAAAAGATAATATCTTTCTTGTAGTTTCGGTGCTGCTATGCCTCTTTATCTTAGCCGAGGTCAACTATCCGCAGCTGGCACCCCAATCTGAGTTAGCACTCTTCGCAATGCTCGGATTAATAGTGGTATTCTTGAGATACCCTATTCATTCACGTTTTGAAGACAATCCTATTTTTCAAGTGCTTGATGTCGTGTTGATAGGTAGCGTAATCTTCTGTTTCGGCTATGTTGTGGTGCAAACAGAACCGGTTTTTCAAGGCTTCTGGTTAGACGGTAAGTCTCTCGGTGATCGTGCTGGTGCAGAACTGCTCCTGGATTACATCGTCGGTGGAGTCGGACTCGTCTTAGTATTAGAAGCGACGCGCCGTTCTATTGGCGTGACGCTTCCACTACTCTCTCTCGCATTTCTGCTCTATGCTGGTTTTGGGCAGTTTATGCCGGATGCGTTGTTTCCACATCGCGGATATTCCGTTCAACGTATTGTCAGTCAGACGTTTTTACACAGTCAAGGCACATTTGGCATCGCGCTTCGGGTGATGTTCACGTATGTGTTCCTGTTTGTCCTGTTCGGTACATTGCTCGAACGGACGGGAGCAACCCGTTATGTCTTGGATTTGGCGAGGCGCGTGTTCGGTGCGAGTGCGGGGGCACCCGCGAAGGTCGCTGTGTTGAGCAGCGGCATGATGGGATCGTTGTCAGGTTCCGCTGTAGCGAACACAGCGACGACTGGTACATTTACGATTCCGTTGATGCAACGCTCTGGGTTTCAACCTACCATAGCAGGTGGGATTGAAGCCGCGGCAAGTTCTGGCGGCGCATTAGTACCACCCATCATGGGTGCAGCCGCATATATGATGCTCGAAATCGTGGAGCCTGCCGTTACATATCTGGAAATCATCAGGGCAGCACTACTCCCAGCGATCCTTTACTATACGGGAATGCTGTGTATGGTGCATTTTTCGGCGCGCGAGTTGGCTAAAGAGAAGTCGGCGAAAAGTAATAGGCACGTTGGCAATCCTGAAGCAGCGAATACCGACGAGCAGGCGGAGAAGCGTGGAAAACTTTTGACGCTGCAAGGGTTTATCTTTTTTGCTGCGTTTCTTACGCTTATCGGCGTTTTGCTAATAGGGGCTACGGCGTTCCGAGCGGTGAGCTGGAGTCTATTGATAGTCATCCTAATAAGTCTGTTGGGCTATTTGATACGCCGAATACGTGGACAACATTCTACCACTGAAACCGGCGTCGGTGCTTCGGATTTGAGGCAAGGGGTCAACTTTTTAATATCGCCTTGTGAGCGGGCAGCACAGAGCGGCGTTTCGTTGATTGCCGCTGCAGCGTGTGTCGGTATCATTCTGGGGGTCGTGACATTGACGGGTATCGGTAGTAAGTTACCCTCAACGCTCTTACCGCTTGCGGCTACAAATCTGATGTTAGCATTGTTCTTTCTGATGATTTCGACAATCATTCTCGGGATGGGCTTGCCTTCATCGGTCTGTTATCTACTGATGGCGATCTTGGTAGGTCCCGTGCTTCTGGATTTGGGCGTTGTTCCGCTCGCAGCGCACTTTTTCATCTTCTATTTCGGGATGATGTCGATGGTGACACCACCTGTTGCATTGGCAGCGTATGCTGCAGCTGCGATCGCAGGGTCCGGGATAATGGCAACAGCGTTCGCCGCATTCAGGTTCGCGCTCGTCGGTTTCGCATTGCCCTACGCGTTTGTATTGCGCCCCGCGTTACTCTGGTTGGATAGCGATGGCGGTACACCAGAATTATGGGCGGTTTTCGGAAATTTCTCACTCACGTTGGTTGGCACGGTTATCTTTGCGGCTGCGATCGCCGGGTATATTTTTAACAGGTTATCACTATGGACACGCTGCATCTTATTTGCCGCTGCACTCATCCTCTTTTTTCTGCCGACTGATGTTCAGTTTATATGGATTCATGGAATAGTAATAGTCGCCAGTATTGCCATTTTCTATTATAATTGGCGAGAAAAGGAGGCACACTATGAAAAACCCAGTTAAATGGATGTTGTACTGCCTACTCGTGTTATTGTTCTTACTCCATAACGATTTCTGGTTCTGGAAAACGCCGCAGCTTGTTTTCGGATTGCCGATAGGGTTGCTCTATCATATCGGTTACTGTCTTGTGGCAACGGTGCTAATGGCAGCCTTCGTCAAAGCACGAGGCGATTGGGGAGAGAAATGAGTCTTGCTGTTATTTTTATCTACCTCGCTATGGTGCTGGTTCTCGGTGCTTTGAGCCACAAACTTTTCCGGAACACTGGGGAAGACTACTTCGTCGCGAGTCGGACGATTAATTGGTTCATCCTGTTGATGACGCTTTTCGGCACGAATATGACAGCGTTCTCGATCCTTGGGGCATCCGGTGAAGCCTATCATAGAGGTATCGGTGTCTTTGCGCTGATGGCTTCTTCCTCTGCGATCGTTGTACCGTGTGTGTTCCTCTTTATCGGGACTCGCCTATGGCGACTCGGAAAGCGGTTTGGTTATGTAACGCAGGCGCAGTACTTCCGCGACCGCTGGGAGTCCGATGGCATAGGACTATTGCTCTTTATTTTATTTGTGTTGCTGCTCATACCGTATCTGCTGATCGGAGTGATGGGCGGTGGAGGGACATTGGCGACCCTTACAGATGGCAAAATTCCACAGTGGGGCGGCGGTCTACTTATCTGCGCTGTTGTGCTCTGTTACGTTACCTATAGCGGTATGCGAGGCACCGCTTGGGTGAATACCTTCCAGACACTCGTTTTCATGATACTCGGAGGTATTACCTTCTTTGTTATCACGCATCGAATGGGCGGTTTTGCAAACGCACTCTCTAAAGTTGATCCGGGATTGCTGATGCAGGCGGAGCATATTAAGCCGTTAGAACTATTGACATATCTCTGTATTCCCCTCTGTGTCGGTATGTTTCCGCATATTTTCTCACATTTTCTAACCGCAAAAGATGTCGGTACCTTCCGGTATGCAATTATCCTGTATCCATTATGTATCGCAATTGTGTGGATTCCGAGCGTGCTGCTCGGAATATTGGGAAATGTGGATGTCCCGGATTTACACGGATCGCAAGCAAACAATGTGCTGATTCAGATGATCGGTATCCACGCCCCTGGTGTCTTGGCTGGATTTTTAGGGGCTGGTGTCTTTGCTGCGATTATGTCATCGCTGGATTCACAATCGCTTGCTATTGGCAGCATGTTCACACACGATATTATTGGGCATTATCGTCAAGGCGCGTTTTCCGAGAAACAGCGGGTGTGGGTCGGACGGCTATTTGTAAGCGGTGTGCTTTGTATTACCTATCTCATCTCGCTCATCGCGACACCGAGCATTTTTAGACTCGCGATCTGGTCATTCACCGGATTTTCAGGGCTTTTCCCAATCGTGGTCGCGGCGTTGTTCTGGCGGCGGAGCACAAAAAGGGGTGTTTTTGCTGCGATTGTAAGCGTTATTCTGTTATGGCTCTATTTCTTTCTCCGCAACTGGCAGACACCGGGATATACTGTAGGCGGGACAGGGATTATGCCTGTTACGATCCTGATCGCCGTTTCATCTATTACCTTGATAATCGTTTCTCTACTCACGAAACCGCCGAGCTCACAAACGCTTGAGAAGTTTTTTGATTAATGGGAGTTTCGTTGAAAACGTGCGGTGGCGAGGCGATGACCTCGCTGAAAAGCAATTATAAGGAGCGGTAGATAAACTATGATACCTAAGAAAATAGCTTTGGTTTTATTATTCGCTTTGGTTTTATTATTCATGGTATGCATTTCTGCGTGTGAAAAAGCTGAAGATCCACTTGAACCTGAACCTGAACCTGAAAAACCGGTCGTTCTTGAATACGGGACAGTCTCTGGCACTGTCACCGATGCGGGGACGGGGAATCCTATTCCGGGTGCTACTGTAAAACTGTTAGGGTCATCAGTCGAAACTGGCGTGGAGGGTGTCTACTCTTTTCAAGGTGTTGTTTACGGCGATGCGCACACACTCATTGTTGAGGATGTGGATTATAAACCTTATAACCAACCCTTCGGGCTCAATCAGGGACGCTTGATTGTGGATGTTGCGTTGACACCCCTAAAGGATCCAGCAGTGGAAATCCGAGAATTCTTTGATAATTTTTCCGATCTCCTTGAATCGCTGGATATGGACAACATTGAAGCGATTCTGGCACTTTTTTCGGAGACCTACGTCGCTGCCGACGACGCTGCGACACTCTTCGGTGTTGCATCAGGCATTATTCCTGAAAATTATGAAGATGTTATTCCAGCGATGACACAACTCTTTGAAGAATACGTCTTCCTTGAATTCCTATTCAATGATATAGAGATAGATGTGACGCATGCACGGAAAATGGCAGTAACACTTCGACTTGATGTAAACGCGGAGAAGGGGGAGCAACGGGATCCAAGGGAACTCAAGGCACATTGTAAATTTGAGTTCCGCCGTGAGGGACCAGACTGGAAGATTATATATTGGCAGCTGATTGAGTTAGACATCCGCCTATAATCTCTCCGTGTAGGAGCGAGCTGTGCTCGCGAGGGTAATCTTTCCCTGTAGGAGCGAGCTGTGCTCGCGATCAAACACCCGGCTTCGCTGATACGGATTGGGACAAAAAATTTGCGAGGGCTGCAAATTCGGTGATGTCCAATGTCTCAGCGCGCCGCTGTGGAGCTATACCAAGTTCTTCAAATGCAGCTGCCAATACTTCTCCTGAAGCAAACTCACCCCTGGCTAAAGCATTTTTTAGCATCTTCCGTCGCGTCCGAAACGCGGTACGTACTACTTTAAAGAAGAGTTCCTCATTGTCTACTGCAACCTTTGGCGTTTCACGCATTTTTAGTTTTAAAAGTGCGGAATCTACCTTCGGGGCGGGATAGAAATTTTCTGGCGACAGTGTGGCAATAAGTGTTGCCTCGGCGCGATAGGCGACCCCGATTGTCAACGCGCCGTAGTCCTTCCCGCCTGGTCCCGCAACAATTCTTTCCGCGACCTCTTTCTGCATCATTAACACGCAACTATGAATTTGTTTATGATGTGCGAGAAGTTTCCACAAAATGGGTGTTGTGATACTGTAAGGCAGGTTCGCGATCACTTTAAAAGTAGTAGGCACAGTCCCTGGGTTTCCGTCAACCAACAATGAATTGAATTCCAATTTGAGAACATCGGTATTAAGGAGCTGGACACGTGAATTTGTCGACTTTTGTAAAGCAAGTTTTGGCTCACAAGTTACGCCAAAATGGGCTACTAAGGCGTTATATAATAGCACGTCCACTTCGATAGCAATCACACGTTCGGCATGCTGCGCCAGGACCTCTGTGAGACATCCTAATCCGGCACCAATTTCTATGACCGTATCATCCTCTGTGAGTGCTCCGGCTTCAAGGATGATTTCGAGGGCTCCTGGGTTAATAAGGAAGTTTTGACCTAAGTGCTTTTTGGGACGGGTATGGTTTAGCGCGAAAAAGGCGCGGATTTGTTGGTGGTTCATCTTGTAGGGGGAAACCTTGTAAGCCTGATTTTCTGAATAGTCTATTTCGTGCCGCTTCGTATAGAAACAACCTTTGTCAAAATGGCATCCGCCACATCCCGTTTTGAGGAACGGGGCAGTTGTTCACAGGTGCCATCTCGGTCCAGCAGCGTGACGATATTCGTATCGGATTGGAAGCCCGCGCCTTCTTCAAGAATGTCGTTCGCCACAATCAAATCACAGTTTTTGCGGATCAGTTTCTTTTTTGCGTTCTCAAGAAGATCGTTTGTTTCGGCAGCAAAACAGACGAGTGTTTGATGCGTTTTCTGCGCACCAAGGGTCTGTGCGATGTCAGGATTCCTTTCAAGCGGAAGTGTCAATGTATCGGTACTCTTTTTGATTTTATGCGGTGTGTATTCGCTTGGACGATAATCAGCGGGCGCGCCTGCCATAATCACAATGTCTGTCTCATTGAATACTTCCAGAAGAGCATCGTACATATCAAGAGTCGTTTCAACGCGCTGTGTCATGATGCCAACGGGTGGAGGAACAGTAGCGGTGCCGCTAATCAAGCGTACTTCTGCGCCACGCTGGGTCGCCGCTTCAGCGATCGCATATCCCATCTTACCGCTGGAACGGTTTGTAATAAAGCGCACAGGGTCGATGTGTTCGCGCGTTGCCCCCGCTGTGACAACAATACGCGTCCCTTTTAAATCCTGTGTTTTTTCTCTTGACGCTACAGATGAGAGTATATCGCTCGCGCCTTGGAAGATCGTTTCTACTGTATTCAAACGTCCTATGCCTTCATAGCCGCATGCTAAATCACCGCTCGCGGGTTCAATGAAATGCACGCCGTGTGTTTTCAGAATGTCGATGTTCCGTTGGACGAAAGGGTTTTGATACATGTGTCCGTTCATCGCAGGCGCGAGGAGTATCGGGCAGTGGACGGAGACAGCAACGGTGGAGAGTGCATCGTCAGCGATACCGTTTGCGAGCTTACCGATGATGTTCGCCGTCGCCGGGACAATTGCGAGCAGATCAGCACGGTCGGCGAGATCGATGTGCGGTGGTTTCCAATCTGTGCCTGCGTCAAATAGGTTCAGCAGCACAGGGTTCCGTGAGATAACTTGGAATTGCAAAGGCTGGACAAGGCGGGTGGCGTTTTCTGTCATAGCCACATGAACGGAGGCACCACTCTTAACAAGTTGGCTTGCCAAGTCAAGTGATTTGTGGATGGCGATGCCGCCTGTGACACCTAAGATAATCGTCCGATCTCTGAATTCCATATTTTTTATGAGCGTTGAGATTTAGCCATTTGTGCGCGTAGTTTTTCCAATTCTGCTTCAGTCTGCTGTCGACGTAGTGCTTCATCTTCGGCGCGTGCTTCAGCTGTTTCGGCGCGTGCTTCAGCTGCCTCTTTCAGGTGCTGTTCCTCCAGAGATGTTGTAATCGGCGTACCATCCGGCAGATATGGACGCAACAGTCTAACGTGCGTCCGATGTTGTTCCTCGCAGCGAAAGTAGAGATTTAACGCTTCACTGAACAGACTGCCTTCCGCATCCGGTTCCATCTCAACAATACCACCTGATAGATCCTGCCGCCACCCGCGAAACTCTGCTGGTTTCTTCAACTCCGGTTGATGTATAAAATACTCTTGGACACCTATATCATTGAGATACACACCGACTTTTTCATTCCGATCTTGACGTGCCGTCGCGTCAGAGAGAAACTCAAAGACAGCAACCGGGGCGGCGCCTTCTGCCCACGTATAGAAGCTACGCCGTAGCGGATACTTCGCAACGCCGAATACGACGTAAATATCTGGCGCGACACATTTTGTGATGTCGCCTTCGCTATAGTAGATAAAACTGTCAATGCCAATATAAACAAGTTCGTTGATTGCGAAGTATCGCTTGAACTGTTCGTAAATTGCTGCAATCTGTTCGCCGTGAAAACCGGTTGCGGACATAGGTTCGTCATCTTCACACGGATAACCTTCAATATAGACAGTCATTTTGCCGTTTGCTTTTGGAAAGACTGGCATATATTTTCTCTGCTTGAATCCAAAGTCGTTTATGGTATCCATGGTTCTCTCCATTATTTTATTAATAGGACAACACTTAATCCGTTCCATCAACGCCGAGCAGTGGGTTAATCGTCTCTATCAAGTGCGTATCAATACGGAAACGTTCTGCGGCGATGATAGTCTGAATCTGGCGAACTGCTTGTTGGAGTGCGCCCTCTGGATTGCTGACCCAGTAATCATAATGCTCAATCTCAAGGACTTCGGATTTCGCGATAGCAAGACGTTTTTTCAGTTCCGCCTCCGATTCTGTTTTTCTACCGCGAAGTCGTTCTTCCAAGATAGCAAACGATGGGGGTATGATAAAAATAAGGAGACTTCTCTTTGGTGACAAGTCTTGCGCTCGGATTTGCAGGGCACCCTTTACCTCAATTTCTAAAATAGCGTCTTTTTTCGATTCACGTGCGGTATCTATTTCAGATTTGAGTGTCCCGTAGAAGTTGCCGCCATATTCTGCCCATTCAAGGAAGCTGTCTTGTTGAATATGCTTTTCAAATTCCGGTTTTGACAGAAAGTAATAGTTAACACCCTCTATTTCACCCGGACGCGGCTTTCTTGTCGTTGCTGAGACAGATAATCGCAGGGTCTCATCCGCCTTGCAGAGCGCATTGATGACGCTACTTTTTCCTGAGCCAGATGGTCCAGAAATGACAATGACAAGATCCGGTTTATAGAGACGTGTGTTCGCCATCGGAAGCGTCGCTCCCATAACGTTAATCTGCTGCTTCAGCTGCTTCGGCAAGTTCTACAAGTACAGGGGATTCAACGCGGATAGCGTCTTTAATGCAAACTTCTTCGCACAGCTTGCAACCGACACATTCCTTCGGTTTAACAAGTTCACAGATACCGAAGAAACTTTCGGCATGTTCGCCGGTGTCCGGATCCTTGAGTTCAAGGCAGTCCCAAGGACAAATGTGGACACAAAAATCGCATCCGGAGCAGAGTTCTTCGTAAATAACGGCGATAGGACGGTGTGTTGGACGGCGGATGAACTTGCACACCTCACCAAACTGGTCTCGGATCGCCTCAACTGGGCAGACCATCCCGCACGCAGTGCAATCAATACATACGTCTGGATCGATGATATGCAGCATGTTCCTATCCCCCGTAATTGCGTCAACGGGACAGTTCGTTAAACACGCCATACATCCAATACATTCGTCAGTGATATAGTATGCCATGGGTC
Source organism: uncultured bacterium (assembly GCA_964593655.1). Taxonomy (GTDB): domain Bacteria; phylum Poribacteria; class WGA-4E; order WGA-4E; family WGA-3G; genus WGA-3G. The sequence continues at coordinate 46,033 of CAZQIP010000360.1, forward strand.
CTTTCCTGTTTTTTAATTCGGACAGAACTTTTCCATTTCCTTAACACATATATTTTACCACAATCGTTGTTAGGTTGTCAAGTGTCTTTTTATCCTGGGCCCAGGACGATTTAGTTTTCGGTTTTGATTTTGGTTTTCGTTTACAGATGGTAAGGTTTTTTCCACAATATCGCGAGCACAGCTCGCTCCTACAGAGGAAAGTATATCCATATATGAAGTCAATTTTTAAAACTGAATCGCTCTGATCCTGGGCCAGGGCCATTCAATTTTAAGAAACTATTGGGTTGGATGTCTTTTTTCCAGGATCCGGTGCGAGATCTAGCGAAATCTAGCGAAAATTTCAGCGTTTTTTCATAATACATAACATAAATTAAGTATTAACACCTGCAAATGCGAAAAATACAACACCAAAAACGGACAATTGAATGACCCTGCCCATAAAAAACTATCCCGTTGACATTTTCGGAGGTTGTCGGCTATAATAACCCAAGTTGCTACTAACGGATTTTTTTGAGCGTTTCAACACAGTTTTCAGACACTTTCCCTACCCCAGAGGGGTGATATATCTATAGAAAAAAGTATATCAACGTCTTGCACTCCAGCGGAGTGCTATGTAATACCAAATCTGAAAAATAAAGTCGCATTATAGAGATTTTGGAACTCTATGAGGTATCGGCCTGTAAGAGCACAATGAATTGTGCTACTACGAACGGGTTTTCCTTAATGAGAGGCTTTTATTTAGAAATGGTATAAGTAAATAGGTGGCAACTTGCGTTATACTCGAATATAAAAAGGACATAGAATCTAATGGATTTAGGACTAAAGGATAAAGTAGTCGTTGTGACAGGGGCGAGCCGCGGGATCGGACGCGCCATCGCACACGGATTCGCTGAAGAAGGCGCGCGACTGAGCATCTGCGGCAGAACCGAGGATACGCTCCAAAGTGTAACAGACGAACTCACCGCGAAAGGCGCGAAGGTTTTCGCCAAGCTCACAGATGTTACAGACACAGCACAGGTTGAAGCGTTTATGGCGGAAACAGTGGAAACCTACGGTAGAATTGATGTTGTTGTAAACAATGTCGGCGGCAGCCGATGGACCCCGCTGGAAGAGATTTCGGATACCGAGTGGCACGAAATCCTTGATCTGAACTTGGTTTCTGCGGCGCGCGTTAACCGACTCGCGATCCCTAAAATGAAAAAGCAGGGCAGCGGTGTGATCCTGATGATAACTTCTATCTACGGCAGGGAAGGCGGTGGACACATTACGTATAACGCCGCGAAAGCCGCTGAGATTAGTATGACCAAGTCATTGGCGAAAGAGCTTGCACCGGACAATATCCGTGTGAATAGTGTTGCTCCCGGTTCAATCCTCTTCCCCGGTGGCGGTTGGGCGCGGCGCATGGCGGCAGATCCGGAGGCGATGGAGGCTTTTGTAAAAAGCGATATGCCGCTCGGCAGATTCGGAAAACCGGAGGAGATCGCAAATGTCGTTGTCTTTCTCGCATCGGAACGGGCAAGCCTTGTAACAGGTGCCTGTGTGAACGTTGATGGGTGTCAGACACACTCAAATATTTGACGCAGTTGGGTCAGTGATGCGTAGGTGCTCCGTCAAAATGACGGGATTCAAGAATGGGTGTGGATCCAATAACTATCCAGCTCTGTCAATTGGCATGATACTTGCTCCTTTTAATCCAAGTTGCTACCTAATAGATCTTGAATGTAATTAGGGAAAGCGAGTAAGAGATTGGTGTTCTGACCGGTCTCTTACCTTTGCTGAAAAGGAGTCTGAAAATGAAAAGAATTATTTTACTATGTATTTTTCTTGTGGGGCTGGTGGGTTTCTGCGTGTATATTGAAGTAAGCACACGCGATTTTGTTGATAGCCTTCCGAAGGCTCCTACCAGTAAAGCAAGTAATAAGCCTCAAGTCAACGCTGTTCGGAGTGATATGCCTGCGACTGCTAAACCTGTGCCGTCGTTTGATTCAGAACATATAACCGAGAACACAGAAAAAGACACGGCTGCGGTGAAAAATGAGATACCAATAGGTTTAGACTGGACGGACGACGAGGCAGCACGTGAAAACTTGGAACAGGACAGCAGCGATCCGTTCTCCGATTATCTGGTGTTGCAGGAGGCAATTGAGCGTGGTACGCTGATTACTGCAGATACGTCGGGTGAAGAATTGTATAACGCTATATATCACCAAACACTTGAGAGGTTTGGTGATATTCCGGAAGTTCATACCGTTATGGAATTTCACCGTAAATTTGAGAGCGATGCCCCAATCTCTTTTGAAGAAGAAATTGAGTATCAGGAGGCACTTGTTAAGCTCTATCCGGGTTCTACTAACGAAAAAACGCTTGCTTATTATAAGTGGTTGTATCCACGTGGTAATTCTCCTGAAGATATTGGTGACATTAATCCAGAGGCTATCGCCGAATTACGTTCTATGGGTATAAGCGTCAAGGAGGAGCTGACAGAAAACGGGTATTCCGTTAAAATCTCAACAAAATAAAACGTAATTTCTGCCGACTCACAGACGTTTTCAATCGCTTCCAGCGTAAAGATGCCTTCGTTGATGCACACGTTCACTCACAGATCCAGAAAAGGCACGACTCAAGTCAATCCAAACGGAAGCGCAAAAACTGCGTGCGCAACTTGGTGAGCTTGACAAGGAATCGAACGTCTTTCATCCAATTCAGCTTCACATCATAATAGGAGTTTCATGAAACCCTTTTTTAATCGTTTTCGTCTGTGCCTCCTCTATTGTTGCCTTGCCTGCATTCTTCCACTCGCAGCACACGCCAAACCCACAGGCGAAATCATCTTTAGCCCTTCAGCGGATTTCTTTGGACTGTGGATCGGCAACGTGCAGGACAGACAGGACGCACGAAGCGTTTTCAGACAAAAACTTCTCATTATGGAATTATCCCTACAAAAAGATGATCGTTACCTTGTTGCCGTTGCTGAGAGATTCGTCAATGATGAATTGCATCTTCACATTGATGCTTACCTTCTAGATAAAAAGATGCCGAATGCAGAAGCGAAAAACCTAACGCAGGGGCGGTATGGTGAGATTCTTGATGCAGCTATCTCACGAAACGGCGATGTCGTATTCACAAATCGTCCATTTGTTCTGGTTAAGAACGGAAAGGTGCAGGAACGTGGTCCCTTTCTCATTCCAAATCATGAGGCGACACAGAAACATAATCCGAAAGCCAAATTATTAAAGCAAGTTGATGCCGATTATGTAGACTGGGCACCTCATAGATATCAAATTGCCTACAGTACTGACAAAGGCATTTTTTTCTTTAATATTTTAACAACAAATGTTTTACCTATCATCAAAGATGGGTATCGTCCCGTTTTCTCACCAGATGGCAAAAAACTCGCTTTTTTGACAAGGACAAAACCCACGAGACTTAGCATTCTCTCACTTACGAACCCGCAGAACTTGAAGCACATAGCAGACGTTTCACCTCTCTACTTCACTTGGTCCCCTGATGGTCGATACATCGTTTACACATTAGCAGCTCCTAATCTCACCCGTAAAAATTACGCAGTGCCCGTTGCTGGTGGTCCTCCTGAGCGAATTTTGGAAATGTATGATCGTGGTGTGCGATTGTTTGAATGGACCCACGCAGCTAAATCTGGAGCACATGCTGTTGAACCCACGAATAAGCTTACCACGCTCTGGGGCAAACTCAAACAGCAGGACTTAAGGTGAAAACTATCTGGACACTTCACGACTCACGAGGAAGGGGCACGATTCAAAACCATCCAAGCTGAAAAACAAACGCTTCGTGTGAAATTTGATGTATAATAGTATTGATTCAGGTATGAGTTATGAAGTGATCGCCGAGTCAGTCGTGTCCTTCCGCTATTCAGACGATTAACACAAAAGACCCTCCTTCCACCCTTCCGTTCCCCTTCAGAAGATGAAAATTAAAGATCGTTTAAAATTTTTCCCTTGTTTATAAAGACACAATCGTGTTAAAATGAAAGTAGACGAAATAATTGAGGAGGGTGGACATGGACACAAAATTGTGGGTTCCCGAATACGACACACCAGAATTATGGCACAAAGAGATCTCACGCCGCGGTTTTTTCAAGAGCGGTATCAGTAGTTTTCTCGGACTGATTGCAATGCAGCACTTCGGTGCCAATAGTTTCGCGCAGCTTGAAGATGTAATACCGCGTGCCAAGCATTGTATCGTGCTTTTTATGAGTGGCGGTGCCAGCCAGTTAGATACATTTGATCCGAAACCCGGTACCAAAAACGGGGGTCCCTTCGCAGCGATTCCGACGAGTGCTACAGGTATACAGGTCTCCGAACACCTCCCGAATGTTGCCGAGCAGGCACACCATCTCTCTATTATCCGTTCCATGGTTTCGCGTGAAGGAAATCATGAACGCGCCCGCTACTTACTACATACAGGATATGCTCCCGGTGGCGCCGTCAGACATCCGACCCTCGGATCAATCACTTCTTACTATCTTGAGGACGCACTTTTAGATCTGCCGAGTTGTGTTAACATTAATTCGCCGACATACTCCGGCGGCTTTCTCGGTGCAACGCACGATCCGTTTGTCGTTAAAGATCCGATGAAACCTGTCGAAGATATCTCCTATCCAGCGCAGATGGACACACACCGTTTTCGCGAACGGCTCAAGATGCTCAGAGCGATTGAGAAAGATTTCATCGCGAAACGAACGGGACGCAGCACAGAAGCACATGAAGCGATTTATAAGAAAGCAGATGAACTCATCAACTCCCCGAAAATAGATGCCTTTCGGCTCGACGAAGAGCCAATCGCCATCCGCGAAGCGTATGGTATGAACAAATTCGGTCAAGGGTGTCTCATGGCACGCCGACTTGTGGAGGCGGGGGTCAAATTTGTAGAAGTCACATTGGATGGTTGGGATACACACCAAAACAACTTTGATCGGACAAAAGAACTTCTTGATAGCGTGGATCCAGCGTTCGCGATGCTCCTGAAAGACTTATCCGAGCGGGATCTCCTCGAAGAGACTATTGTGCTTTGGCTTGGTGAATTCGGACGCACGCCGAGAATCAACGAAAACGATGGACGCGATCATCATACCAACGGTTGGTCGGCTGCCGTCGCAGGCGGTGGGACCCGTGGTGGACAGATCGTCGGTGGTACCAATGAAGATGGTAGCGAAGTCGTTAGTGGTGCTGTCGGTGTACCTGACCTTTTCGCATCGCTCTGTTTCGCACTTGGCATTGATGGGAATGAAGAAAATTATTCTCGCTCCGGACGACCAATTCGAGTCGTCAATGACGGATCGGTTATAGAGGAGTTGTTCAAGGCTTAATAGTTGTCAGAGGAATAGTTATAAGTTATAAGTTATAAGTTAAGAGT
>CAZQIP010000361.1:0-18759 GCA_964593655.1 uncultured bacterium
GGTGGTTTTTCTGAGTCACTACGATGCCATCTCATGCTCTAAAAATCAAGCAACTTTTTCAAAACAAACGCATTTTCATAGTGCTATACCTACGATCTATTGATGATTACTGACTCCTTGATAGATTTGATAAATACCAGATTTATAAGTACCGCTTCTCAATTTGTAATGCGGACAAAAATATCAATCGTCAATATATGATAACCTATCCAGTGGGAAATATCAAAAAAATATCCCGAGTATTCTCCCGAGGATCCGTCATTTAGCCATGCACTGTTAGTGTAATTACGTCCTGCTTCATGATCTTCTTGATAGGTCTATTTTTATGTTTCAGCGGATCTACCCAACCTACGATGAAATCCTTGAATCCTGATTCTGAAACCGATTTTCTGATGAATTTTCGTCGGTGTGGGTTAAACCCTTACGGAAGGAGATTTGATTTAATTCGCAAAACGACTAAAGACATTATAGACACACACCAGAAAAAAAGGGGTGAAAATGGAAAAAGCTGGACGCGTGCAATGGTCATGCACACTCATTTGGATACCGATACTGCTTTTGGTTACACCGATTTTCGCAAATACACAACAAAATACAAGACGCTCCATTCAGGCAACTTGGGTGGAAAACCCGCCCATTATTGATGGAGATTTAACAGACACGGTCTGGCAAGATGCCGACATCGCGACCGATTTCTTCCGAGCAAAGGAGGGAGAAATACATCCGGCTGAATTAGACACCGAAGTTCGGGTGCTGTACGATGAAAATACACTTTATATCGGCGTGCGTTGTGAGGAGCCGGACATGAAGAGCCTCCGAGAAACAATGACGCGTCGGGATTCCTTTGTCTGGCAAAACGATTGTATTGAGGTGATGCTTGATACCTATCACGATCAGCGCAACTGCTACATCTTCGCAATCAACACACTCGGCACACAGACGGATGAGCGGGTCGGCAATGAAAGTGCTTTTGACATGAGTTGGGACGCAAAGTGGGAGGCGAAAGTCAAGAAACACGCCGATCATTGGACAGCGGAATTTGCGATCCCGTTTCGTGAGGTCCGTTTTAATCGGTTGGATACCACCTGGGGCATCAACTTTTGGCGGGTGCGTCCGATAAATGGTCAATCTCATTCATGGGCAGAGACGGCTTTTTTCTCACGCGTATCAGAGTATGGCGATTTGACTGGATTGAATTTAGAAAGAGTGAAAACGGAGCGTAAACTGGGGGTTCTTCCCTACGGCAGCTATCGCGCGCTTGTGAATCGTCCTAACGACCTCGATGGTGGGTTAGACCTGATGCTTCCGATTTCAACACATCTGACCTCGAATGTGACGCTGAATCCGGATTTTTCGCAGTTGGAGAGCGATCCGACGCAAATTAATATCTCAAGCGACCGAGAGTTATTCCTTCCAGAACGTCGTCCGTTTTTCAGGGAGGGTGCTGAGTTATTTGAGTTACCACTGGATCTGTTCTATACCCGGCGCGTCCAAGAGATTGATGTCGGTGCGAAAACAACAGGCAGAATTGGGGGTTCTAATTTCGCGGTCATCAATACCTATGGCAAAATGATTGATCGGTACGATGGGGATAAGAAGAAACAGGTGAACCTTTTAGCTGGACGGCTTAATCACGACATCGGTGAACGGACTGTCATCGGCGCGATGGGCATCCACAAACACCAATCGGATCGAGATGTCGCACTCTTGTCGCTGAATGGGCGATTTGGATTGCATCGAGACTTGACAGCAGTATCTCAGTATGCCATTGATTTGATTGACGGCGAGATGCACTCGGCATACCACACCGCTATGGAATGGATTCACGAAGGTTGGCTTGGTAACGTCCAGCTTGAAGAGATTCAGGACGGCTTTCGCCCCAACGAAATGGGACTTGAGGAGGAGGCGTTCCGCCGGGCGCGCGCACAGCTTAGATACAGATATGAGTTTCCAGCGGCGCATTTCGTGGAATCTTTTTGGGTGGATACGCGTCATTTTTACCAAACTAATGCCCAAAGATTGCTGCGAGAACGGCTGAGCGAGTCGCGTTTCTACATTGATATTGGGCGGTTTAACTTCTTCACTGCCGGTGGGTTCGGACGGCTTCGCGAGGTCGGTCAACTTTTTGATACCAAGTTCATTAGAGCAGATATTGATTATCAGGCATCGTGGGGACAGTTGTCAGTTCTCAATCGTTTCGGCACCCGTCGCGATGAATTCAATCGGTTCACCAGTTTTTCCGGGGGTGTTAACCTTTTCGGCAAGTTCACGATTGATCTGGATCTTGAGAATTTCTTTTGGCGTGCATATCGAAATACGCTCATTTTCCGGCTTCGCAGCAATTACCAATTTACGCAAAAAATCGGTTGGCGAATTTACGTTGAGCGCGTAGATGAGCGGATGGTAGATGAGGTCACCTACAACCTCAATTCGATTTTCGATTACGAATTTACGCCGGAAAGCCATTTTTTCTTTGTGGTTGTGGATAGTTTGCCGGGGGATCGGGCTGTGTTTGCGAAGTTAGCTTATCTTTTTGAACCGAATCTTCCAAATTTCGCTCGGTTTAATTGAAAGAGACTCAGTGAGACAACACATAAACGGGCAGGTGAGATGAAACGATCCAGCGTCTCACTGAATTGTTGACGTTGTTCACTTAGTTCCGGGTTCAATAAAATCCATTCAATAACTAAATCTATCTTTGAGAGAGGCAAGTAGAAATGGCAATTAACGAGATTTTCTTTGACCTGTACGGGACACTCTTGGTGTACGGAAATATGGATACCGCATGGTCTGATTGGTTAAACACGCTGCATGAACAACTCAAGTTGCGCGGATTGTCCGTTTCAATTGAATCGTTGGCTAAAACTTGCGACCAGTTTTTTGGTAAAAGTGAGCCAACGCCGCGCCAACACAATTTGACGGTGTTTGAACAACGTATCCAGAATCTCTGCTTCGATTTAAAACTGAACCTCACTTCCGAAGATATAACAGTGATAGCAAACAAAGTCGCCAATGCTTGGCAAGCACATATGTCGCTTGATCCTGAAACACACCACGTCCTGCATACACTCCATCACTCCAAAAAACTTGCCCTTGTTTCAAATTTCGACCATCCACCACACGTCCATTCAGTTCTCAACAAGCTCGGTCTTACACCCTATTTTGATTCAGTTGTTGTTTCCGCTGAAGTGGGCATCAAGAAACCGGATCCGTGAATATTTGACTCGGCTCTTGAACAGACTGGCATGAAACCCGAAGAAGTCATTTATGTCGGAGACACAGAAGATGACATCAAAGCCGCCCGCGCTGCAGGTCTTGTTCCAATACTGATACAAAGAGATAACGAGGGCAATGCGTTTGACTTCAGCGTCAATACGCACAATTTAGAACAAGAAGAATTCACGCCTGATGTGAGGACAATAACCAAACTCTCTGAACTTCTAACACAGTTCCTGTAAACCCTATGCTACTATATCCCAGGCAACCGGAAGATCATGAAACAAAAATACTTTTACCACGAACATCTCGCAGATTATGCCGAGCTGAAGGTAAAATAACTCGGGTCAAGAAGAGAACTTTACGGGAATCCCAATGATTTCAATATTCGACGCGGGCCGCCCCTCACACACCGAAGTTGCGCATGCCTTACAGTTATAATTGTGTCTTTTCTTGTATTTAACGCCAACGGATGCTATAATCAAAGCAGACATTTGAGATAGGCTTATAATTCACTAACTGACATCCAATAGATATCCATTATGAAGTTTAGGCAGGTCATTAAAATAATTCGCGATGATGGATGGTATTTAGACCGAACGCGAGGCAGCCATAAACAGTATAAACATCCTACTAAAACTGGAGTCGTGACGATTGCAGGAAAACCCAACGAGGATGTCTCCAAAGGAACACTCAATAACATTCTAAAACAAGCCGATCTCAAGAATTGAGGGGGAAACCTTATGAAATATGTTGTTGTTTTTGAAAAAGGCGAAAGCAATTATAGTGCTTATGCTCCGGATCTCCCAGGATGCGGTGTTGTCGGTGAAACATTGGAAGAAGTGCGCACATTGATTGCCGAAGCCATTGAGTTTCATATTGAAGGACTACAGGAAGCCGGGGAGATTGTTCCACAACCTTCGTTTACACCGCCTGTTCAAGATCAACCTGGGGTGTCATCTGAATTGATCACAGCACAGGTTTAGTTTGGATGTCCGAACATTTTGTGATGAAAAGGCGAGGATCTTGAAAAAAGTCGCGTAGCGGTATCCACATTGTAGACTCACTGCACGTGTCACACAGAGACTTGTCCGACGACTGGCATTCCGACACCATAGGAAAAGGGTTCAGTCAGCTGTAGACTCACACATCATAGCGCGTGAACGCCAGGAATGCTCCCATACAGAAGACCATATTGAATAGAAACAGCAGTAGAATGTCCAGACTGGCTTCAGTGAACGCGGTAGAAAAATCGGCGGCGGTATCGTCAAATTTTGGAATCTTATCCACGCTTATTTGCATCTCTTGCAATTGCTGCCGTTCCGCATCCTCAAGAAAGAGGTTGGGATTGAACGGGTATTCCTCGTAGGTAAACTGCAGGAGGCTGCGCCGATATTCGATAGCCTTCTTGAAAAACCGTTCGTAATGTTTGATGCCGGTCCCGACCAACGCCTCACAGCCAATTTGATAGATCGCCGTTGGGGAGATGCGGGATATATTCTGCGCGAGTTTCACTTGATGCAGTTGTTGTTGGCGATATTCATTGTAGATCGCTTGCTTGGCATCGCCGATTTTAGCGGCACGGGTCAGCGGTTCGCCCGGCGACCAGTGTGCGCTAAATCTATCCCTGCCGTATCGATTAAGGATCTCGTGCGTCGCATCGTTTGCCTGTCTGGCTACCGTTTTCTCATCAGGGAGTTCCGCCAATCGACTTGCGAGCAATCCGCCTGTCCGCGGGATAAACACTGCAAAGCACACCCAAACCAAAAGGAGCAGGACGAGGCTGACCGATGAGGTTCTCGTCAGGCAGGAGATGAACAGCCCAAGTGTCGTGAACACAGAAATATAGAGGACTGAAAACAGGACGACCCCGCTAATCTGTAGCCAATAGGTCGATGCAAAAGGCAGCACCCCGAAAAGCGAGAGGATAAGCACGTTCATGCAAATCCCAATGATCAACGGGATCGAGAGGCTGATGATTGTGCCGATGTATTTTCCAAAAAGTAGGGTCGCGCGAGGCAGCGCGTTGGAAAGACAAAGTCGGAGCGTGCCTGTTTCCGCCTCGCCTGAGATGCTGTCATAAGTCATCGCGAACGCTGCGAAACTCAGGATAACGCCGACGGTAAACACCCAATCCAATGCGTCAAACCGCTGGAGTGTGTAGTTTCTGCGTAGGATCGTTTGGGGACCGACAAGTTCAAACGCATCCACTGAAAAGGCGTTCGGCAGGTCTTTTTCATGCCCTTCAGCGATGAACCCCAATGGACTCGGCGCACGATATATCAGCTGGTAGCGACTGACCACACTGTGTAAGCCGCTCTTCGCTTTATCTTCCAGATGTCGCAAGTTTTCGCTGACATTTTCACTGTAATCCGCGACTTGTTGGCGGTAATCGTGGATATACAGCACGCTTCCGGTCAACATCAGGACGATGACCAGCAGCAACGTCAGGGCGAAACGGAGGCTCTGTAAGTGATCTAAAAGTTCTCGCCAGATAATTTCACGTAGCATCTTCTTACCTCACTTCGCTTTTCAGGAACATCGCTCCGGTGATCAGAAACAGCAGAATGTTTAGGATCATCAGGTAGATCAAATCCGGGAGAACACCGCCGAGCGCGACGTTTCCCCACACCGGTCCACTGCTAAAGACAGGCATGCCGCTTAAGTCAAGCCGTTCCACGTCATCCCAACTTTTCGGTGTGACGTTTTCAAAAAACGTTTCTTCATCTGATGCCGTGAGTCCGGCTTGTGAGGGCATATCGTTGAGATTGGCGGACGTGAACCAGCTGATACTTGAGAAAGCCCCTTGTTCCTGCATGTATGCCATCAGTGCCTCTCGATAATCCTGTACTTGCTGGATGAACCGCTCGTGCCGCCGCAAATCCGTGCCGGACAGACCCGCGGAGATATTGTAGTAGACCCATGCCGGCGAAAGCCTGGACAAGTTTTCAGCCAAAACGGTCTGTCTTTTCAGTGAACGGTAGTATTCCTGATGGAGGTTTCCGATCTGCTCTGCGTATCCAATGCGGTGTGGGATGTAAAATTGGGCACCGTCGAGATACCAGAGCATCGCTTCTGTGGATCCTGTTAGCACATGGAAGGCGAATGGATAATGACCACTGACCACACTGCGTTCCGATGTAAAGTAGGATCTACTTTGATGCTTTGCGCCGTAATCTCCGATTTTCTCCCAAAATGCTGTCGTGAGTGCCGCGCTTTCCATGTTAACCACCGATTTGGAAGGGATCGGTCGCACCTGCTTGGCGATATACACCGCTCCGTTTGGGATGATAAACACAATCACAATCCAGAGGAATAGCAACCAGACGAGTGCCCTCGCTGACCGATGAGTGATGGTTGAAACCAGCGTTGAGAGCAGGAAAAAGACGGAGAGATATAACGCCAAAGCCGCGAAGAGTCCGGCGAACTGACACCATTCAGCAGTGTGAAATTCTATCATCGGGTGGACGTTTATCAGTAACGCCGCGGCTATCCAACTGATCGCAAGTGGCACGAGGAGACTCACCATCCCGCCGAGATATTTCCCAATCAGGATATGATATTTTGAGACTGGGTTTGAGGCGACAAGTGCGAGTGTTCCGCTTTCACGCTCACCGCAGATGACATCGTAAGCGATGGAAATCACGAACAGACTGAACGCTACCTGCACCATGAGCACGGCATCAACAGCGGAAAAAATGTTCAGGAGCGGGTTACCGCCGCCGAGGATTTTCGCTTCTGTGGGGACATCTTCGTAGGAAACCTTCACGGTGTTTCCGAGCTGCCGCTCCATCCCTAAGCAGATAACACTTAAGGGTTCAGGCGGTTTTGCTACGTCTACCCTCAGGTCCGAATACACCTTCACCGCCTCAAGGGCGTTCCGGTGTTCGATTTCTGCGGCATTGTGGACGCTGCGTCGCTTCTCGTAGTCCTCCATCAAGACGTACGTGCTGGCGACGAAAAGCGCAAGGCAGACGATTAACCCGATGAGTAGGCGGAGGGAGAGGATGTTCTCTGTGAACTCTCTTTTGGTGATTATCCAGATGGGGGACATCTAAAAGTCTCCGGTTGGTGGTGAGGGAAGCAAGCGGTTTAGTCTTGGGATTGTGCCTTCACTGTTTCTGCAACGAGCATCTCTAAATTTTCCCCTTTCGCTTTGTGTGTAATCAACTTACCTTCCCTATCAATGAGCCACATTTCAGGAATACCAGCGACATCATATTGTTGTAAAAGTGAATATGCTGCCGCGTCGAAAATTTGTCGCCACTGAATGCCATTTGCTTTAATGTAGTTACGCAACATAGTATAACTACGCATTATCGCTTCTTCGTTATCAAGGCAGACCCCAATAATGTCGAATCCCGCATCTTTATAAGTATCGTAAACTTTCTTGATATCTGACGTTTCCGCCGTGCCAAAATCCCTCCAGACCATCCAAAAGTGAAGCAAGACGACTTTCCCACGATACTCCCGAAGCGAAATCGGATTTCTATCAAGGTCGATCACAGAAAAGTCAGGGACAGGTTTTCCAACCCATTCGTATCTCGGATTAGACTTGCGCTCATACACTTCAGCGAGTTCAGTATTGCCTAACTGCCTATGAATGTCGGCAAGTTTATAGAAGATGAATTTATCGTCTGGATACTGCTGCTCAGCTACCTGAAAAAACACAAGCAGATCCTCGTATCGCTCTACCGTCTTGAATATGTCAAATAGCGTCTGATACCCTTGCAGGTCTTGTATCATGCCCGACTTGAGACGTTCAATAAGGGCAGCCGCGGATTGTTCGTTTTCTAATAGGGTATAAAGTCTGACAAGCTGCGGATAGAGATCAAAGAAACGCTTATCATCAGGGTAACGCGCATCGTCAGGGGAGCGCGCAAGTATTTCTTCAATAGCAGTGAGTGCCGCTTCGTGGCTACCGTACATATCCTCTGGCGTGTGTTCCCAAATAGTGGAAGACCTGTAAATCTGAGAAGAAAAGCTTAAGTTCAAAGCCTCAAAGTCTTCATTCACGTGATGTTGACAACGGACAAGCGGTATGACATCACCGAATACCAAACGTTGTTCACTTTTCTTAACTCGATATTCCGGGGCAAGCTCATACCCGTAACTCACGGGCATTCTCGGCTCTATGTCCCGGAGAAAACCTATCCTTCCAATTATCTTGCTGATTGCAACCAAATCTATGTTCGGAAGAAAACCTGCCTTCCCATCTTCGTCATCCGCGGGACAGATGAAGACTGATGCATCTGGCAAGTATTTCGGATGAAGATCTGAGAGCCGTTCAGGAAAATCTTCGTGTTCCTTCTGGTAGGTCTGAATTGCCTCGCCGATTGTAAGCAAATTTTGTGTGCAAAGTTCTATGTTTCTCTCGTGCCTCTCGGAATTCTCTCCTGTAGTAGATGTCAAAAACGTTTCAGACACGCCGCCGAGAACTTCTTGAACTAAGGACGCTTTTCCCCGTAAACGTTCTCGCGCTCGGTGCAGGCGCGTGTTAATCGTGCTGACAGAGACACCCAAAAATGTACTAATCTCTTTGACCTTCATTTCGCCGAGATAATAGAGCGTCACGACGGTGCGTTCACTCTCTGGAAGTTGTGCCAAAAGTTTTTTAACAGTCTCACGGCGACGCTCGGAGGCTTCTGCTTGCCGTTGTTCCGACACGTAACGTGCGTAAGCGGATTTCTCAATTTCTGCCGTAGGTGTGTCTTCTATGGATTGCACTATAAATTTTTTCTTTCGTATCCAATCGATGCAAAACCGGTTTGCGATAACGTACAACCATCCGGTAAATTGACAGGGATCCTTGAGCGTCGGGAGTTTTTTGTGAACTTGTAGGAAGATGTCCTGTGTAATTTCTTCGGCATGATGAAAATCGCCGATCTTCCGCCACACGAGCGCGTGGACGCTCTTTTGGTATTTTTGGACTAAGACGCTGAATGCCGCCTCGTCGCCGGATAAAATATTGTAAATGAGTTGAACATCTTCTTCTCTTTCCACGAGGATCCTCCAATAAATAGATTCCGTTGTGTTTACATCTGACAAATGACTGCCTCAAATACGGAATCTGATAAGTTAAGCATCGCGATACGGTTTATGTCTCTGTATATTAAAGACGAATTCATGTACAGAAATCTTACATAATTTGAAGAAAATGGAAAAAGATATGGAATTTTTTAGCCGTTGTTGTGCGCGTATCGGGTTTCGTAGGGACGATACGTCAAAGTTTGGAGCATCGCATCCACAACGGATGTCTCTGAAAGGTGTTTGAGGGACAAGCCGGGGCGTTATGGAAATAAGTAATAACTGTATCTATACAATACCTTCGCCAATTTATCTGGGTGTGAGTTAATGGCGTGTTTAAAGTGATTTGCTTGTTGAATTTCGTAAATTCGCCGCTTACACTGTCAGTGTAACTGCATCCTGCTTTACAATCTCCTTGATATGACCGTACGCCGCAGATTCCACCAATTCTAACGTCTCTGGGGACAACCGATCCAGAATGGGTTGTGGAAAGTTATGCCTACCGGAATATTGCGGGAAATATCGCAAGACGAGGAACCGTCGATCCCGATCTTTTGGCTTCCAGCGCAGCACACCGTGCGTGAGTAATTCCGAAATAATCACGATGTCGCCTGCTTTCGGTGTAATATTGACAAAAACGGGATCGTCAAGCGGATCAATACCGTCTTCTTCGTCAAGTGTCAGTAGCTGCTCGGGTCGCTTAAACTCACTCTTATGTGAACCGGGAATTACGATGAGTCCGCCATCACCCGGATAGACATCCGTAAAATATGGGAAACAGACGAAGTTATCGCAGTAGATACATCCGTTGTCAACCTCGTAACGCGTGCTATACCATCCGTAGTCATCGCGTGCACAGTGCAATCCACCAGGGTTCACCTTTGCGCGCTCACCCGCCTCCCACAAATCGTGTTTATCATGTTTCAGGGAACCTCTGCCGAACCGTGGTTGATTGTCTGTCAACTCCTTGATAATCGGCCATAGTGCCGTATGCGTCGTTAAGCATTCAAGCGATTTATCGAAAGCGAACCCGTGCTGATGGAGTCCTTTCTGCTCAAAGCCGGGTGGCAGCGCATCCGGAGGTGTTGTTATATATCTATCAACCGCTTCAGCGGCTTCCGCCAATGCGTCGCCAGTGATGACGTTTTCTAAATGAAGATATCCTGTTACATCAAACAGATAACGTTGTTTCGGTGTCATATTTTTTACTTTCCTTGCGGTTCGGTTAGGTGGATTGGGATTTTCACGTTCCTCTCCGTAGAACCGCTTCCATTCCGTTCCAAGCTACGCGCTATTTTAACTGACGGAATCGCGAGCCGAGCTCGCTCCTACAATTACGCTTCTGCTTCGCTATCTTCGGGCTGCATCAATGAAATCGCGAGCCGAGCTCGCTCCTACAATTAACCGCTGACAGTTATTTATAATGCCATATCAAACGCTGTGCCGGTTACATTGCCTTTTACATAAGCATCACGGAAAAGGGTTTGGCGTTTCGGAGGCATCTCCTCAAATAACGCTTGTGGCGGTCTCGACAGGGTCCACCGCTTATCTATTGAATTATAAGCGTTGAAGATAGCGACCCGATCCGTGTCCCGGTTTTGCCACGCTTGTCCACTATGCGTAATTGCTTCGGTGAATATAATGACAGACCCTGCGGGACATGAATATGTATCCCAAAATTCCCAGTTCTGTGTATGGGCATCCTCTGGCGCGGTATAAGCCGCTTTGTGGCTGCCTGTAATGAACAGCGTGCCGCCGTCGCCTTTTTCCACAGGGTTAAGTTCCCAGACAACACGCGTCAAACCGCTATACGCTTGTCCGGGTAAACATTGGTATTGGTGGCAATCGCCCGGCATCCGAAACATACCGTTCCCGTTATGCGGACTAAATGTGAAGGGCGGATCGTCCGTTGCAGAACGCAACGCCATAAAACTCATCTCCATTCGGAAGCCGTAGCAGGTATCCGAGGCGAGATACGGTGATGCGAGAAATTCGTTCCCGAACGCTACCACAACCGGATGGTCTGTTAACTTCTCCAAAGCACCCCCGTAAGTCGATCGATGGTGTTGTGGGATTGATTCAGGGTCGTTTTTTAAACGGTAACAGAAATCGCGCATCTCCTCAACCTCTGATTCTGTTAACACACCCGGCACCAAGAGCCATCCGTTTTTGTCAAAGAGATACTTCTGTTCCTGTGTTAAAGGAACAACAGGTTCACCATCGGCATTCGTCTGTGTAATATCAGCAGCTCCCGTCGCCAACGGATTCCCGAAATCTTTGTTGAATTTAATACCGAACTGTTCTGTCATAATTTTTTCCTCTCTAACCATCTTTGGGAATAGAGCATCGCTGTGCCAACCCAAAACTAATGTATACGCGCACCCGTGAAATAATCCGGATTTGCTCCCATCTTTTCCAAAAGCGGTGCAGTTACCGTGTCAAGTCTCTCAATAACATCATCAGACGGTGTGTATTCGACAACGTGCAGGTTTTCGACCAATTCATTTATATTCCGAGTACCAACGAGCATGCACGTAATCCCCGGTCTCGCCATCGCCCACGCAATCGCCAATCGGGCCATTGGGACCTGTTCAGCTTCCGCGATTTTCCGGATAGCCTCCAGGGTCTCAAACATCTCTGCCTCGGCACCTGCTTCGCCGTGCGAAGCCTGTTCTCGGTCATCCCGGAAATGCCGAAATCGAGAATGCACCGGTGGTATCTCCTCTGCGCGCTTATACTGTCCAGTCAAGATTCCCTGTAACAGTGGCATATACCCTAAAATACCAACGTTATGCTTTTGACACAGCGGAAGCAATTCAGGCTCTATTGCTCGTGACAAGAGGTTATAGCAGAGTTGATTCACAGCGATAGCGGCACCTGTCTCAAGTGCCGCTGTGAGTTGCTCCACCCCGAAGTTGCTTACACCGATCGCACGGATGAGTCCATCTTCCTGCAGGCGCGTTAGTTCAGCCATGCTTTCTTCAATAGCAATCTCGTCGTCGGGCCAGTGAATCATATAGATATCAGCATAATCCGTTTGCAAACGTTGGAGACTCGCTTCGCAATGTTCACGGATCGTAGCGGGATCCGGTCTGCTTACCTTCGTGCCGATGACTGCTTCGTGTCGTCTACCTTTCAGTGCAACGGCAAGTGCCTCCTCACTCCGTCCGTTGTTATATCCCTCCGCCGTATCAAAGAAATTGATGCCAGCATCCAACGCAGCATTCGCCACAGCCGTGACATCTGATTGTGCTTGTGGTCCCCAATAATCGCCACCGCCATAAGACCAGCAACCAATGCCCATCGGTGAAATCTCAATCCCAGATTTTCCACATGTTCGCATTTCCATTTTCAGCCTCCATGATGTGTGGCGGTCAGCAGTCAGTCGTCAGCAATCAGTGGGGCAGATCTTGTGCCTGTCCAACTGGATATCGGTACACCAGAAACGCTTTGCTGATGGTTTCCGACTGCTGATGGCTAATGTTACGATCTATCCTAATTCTGCGCAAAGTTCTGTAATCAACGCAGCGTTTTCACCTATCTGGTCCCCGAATTGTTGATACATACCGAGCAACAACGGATCAATCGGTTTAGTGTTTTCTATCGCGAACTTCACCTCTTGCCGAATCTGCTGTGGGCTTCCGATCGTCCTGCCCGCCGCGAGCACCTTGAAGAGGAGGCACGGCTTCTCTGTACGTTGTATCGCCTTACACATCTCATCGCGATCTTCCCGCGCGTAAATTTCACCCAACGGTGCGTAGCCAAATTTTTGGGTAAATTTTTCGCTACCGCCGTGGAGGTTGTAGAGGCCTGTCATGTAGTAGTCTACATCCCACGCCTCATCTTCAGCAATATGGAGCAGTCTTGGATCATGAACAGATAGACCCACAAGAACACCGGTATCGCGAATCCGTTTGAGGATGTCTTGCAGATACTCCAGCCTATTTTCGCGCAAACACCTTTGACCGACACCACCGCCGTGTGGTGCCATACCGATCGGGTTGTGTTTCGCAGCTTCAAAAACATGGTCGGGATCCTCGTACCAGCGGGAACCTTGGCTAAGGCAGAACCAGTTTATCGTGCCACCCGCATCCCGGTAAAGTTGTAGATCAGACATCGAGCGTTCTGTCATACTGTTCTGCCAACCATTGATCCCGACTGCCTCCGCCCGCTTGAGCGTCGCCACGACCCGTTCCGGTGTGTGATACGCCTGCTGATGCTGCGAGAGGAGTTGGTTAAAGTGAGAATAACCGTAAATCGGATTATCGCCTATTACCAACTTACTGATTTGATGATTACAAAATGGAACTTTTGGTAAGGTCGCTTCCATTGTTTATCCTCCAAGCGAGAGAACACGTTTTAAAACTGTGGTTAATCGAACAGAAATCCATCCAAAACAGATGCGTCAATTGCACGCACAAGATGCATCGTCAAATCCAACGCTGCGGTGTAGTCATCAGTGTTAATGATTGAAACATGGCTATGGATATAACGGGACGGTACACCGAGTACAACGGACGGCACACCTCTCCCAAATTGATGAATTGCACCACCATCTGTCCCACCGGATTGACGGACCCCAAGTTGATACGGTATCTCATGTTGCTTTGCTGTCTCAACCACAAAATCCGCCAATTTCGGGTTGACAATCATTGATGAATCAATAATCCGAATTTGTACACCGCCGCCAAGTTTCCCTTGTGTATTTCCAACGCTTAACCCTGGAGTATCATCGCCAGGGGGGCCCTCAAGCACAATCGCGAGATCGGGTTCCACACTTGCCGCCATCGTCCTGGCACCTCGCAATCCTATTTCTTCTTGGACACTTCCTGCGCCAATAACGGTGTTCGGATGTTCGTCGAGCTGCAAAAGTGCGTCAATCACAATCGCAACACCGACACGATTATCAAACGCTTTAGCCGTGAGCAGTTTTTCATTTTTCAACCGCATAAAGGGACCGTAGGGTGCGATCGGACATCCAGTGACCACGCCGTACTCTTCTATCGCTTGTTCCTCACTCTCGGCACCGATGTCAATAAAAAGGTCCTTTATGTCTAAGACCTTATCACGTGACCCTGAGAGCAGGTGTGGTGGTGTAGAGCCGATAACACCCGGCACTTTACCTAACTTCGTTGTGATATTGACGCGTTGTGCTAAAAGTGTGTGGGCCCACCATCCGCCGAGCGGCAGAAACTTGACGAACCCTTTATCTGTAACATTTTGTACAACAAAACCGATCTCGTCTAAATGTGAATCAAGTACAATGCGTGGGTGTTCAGCATTTCCAGCGCGCGTACAGAAGATACTCCCTAATTTGTCTGTGCCTATCGGACCCACATCAGAGACTCTCTCGCGAAAAACATCCCGCACTTCCCCCTCGTAACCCGGGATTCCGTCTGCTTGTGTTAATGATTCAAGTAACTCAATTGAAGTTTCGTTCATTATTGTATTCCTTTGACAATTGTGCTATAATTTGGTAAAATTATAGCATGCTTGATATTTTGTGACAACTTTTAATGTTTTACGGAAAGCACAATAGATATAGAAAAACTTTGATACCCACGCGAAATTAGTAGGCATTGTGTAGCAAATTTCATGAAAATACCAAATGCAGAACCTGCTATCGTGGACATTGGCAAATTGCGGGATTATTGTCTCAATTCTGAACATAATGATGGCAAACATAAAGCACGCCTATTTTCTGCTGCACTTGGTATGGGCATTAATGACGCAGAAGCGTTACGCGATGCCTTATTGCACGCAGCCCAGACGCATGAGGCACAATTAGGATTACATGATGTCCATGGACAACGCTACACGATTAACTTTACGCTTGATTGGCGTGGTAGGCAGGCAATAATTCGGAGTGGATGGATTATTGACCGGGGTTCAAAAATACCAAGATTGGTAACTGCATATCCATTGACAGGGGAGAATAGACCGTGAAAATTGAACTTTTTGATGCCGTTCCGTGTATAGGTGGTTTGCCCGAATACCATCCAAGACGTGCGGAAATCGGGGAAATTACCCTTCTTGATATTGTCGCACTGACACACGATATACCTGAACACAATCTGAGACGTGGCGAAGTCGGCACGGTGGTTGAGATTCTTTCAAATGGCGATGCATTTGAGGTTGAATTTAGCGACAGCGATGGACAGACGTACGAATGCCTCGGTCTTCGTGCTTCTCAACTTATGGTACTCCATCACGAACCAATGCAAGCATAGTCCAAGACTACCCTCGAACAATTGAGTGCTCACTAACCTTGTAAATGTGGTATAATAATATATCAACGCTTGAATAGGTAAAAAACACCGAGGCAGAGGAAAACATGGAGAGAATGATTAAAAACCTGGCAAATATAAAAGTATGGATTGACTTCAGTTTCCCGCCGCCCTCTGAGTTTAAAACCAAAGCTGAATCTATGAGATTCGTTGCTGAAGTTATGAACAGATGTTTGTATTTACTCAGGATAGGTGCTGCTTCAGCATCAAATGAAGGAACAGCGAAAACGGGATACACCAAATCCAAAGCAATAATTGTCGGGCACATAGTTCAACTTGCAAAATTATATGAAGGCGCGCTAATTCATATTTGTGGACCCCAACCTGAATTAACTCACATTTTTTTTCGCCCTATTCTTGAAATCGCAATAAATATCAGACACCTTATTGAGTCAAGCGGACATATCGACTCCAGTGTCGGTCTGGCTTCCTACCCAAGCGAACAGGAAATGTTTCGCGTATTGAAAAATAAAGCGAAAGAACGTACCCTTACGCCAATTGAGCACCGCATAAATGAATTGATTCTATCACAATTAAAAAAAGATGGAATTTCACGGAAGGAATTGACGTGTAACAATCAGGAAAATATTGATAAAAAAAATGTACCGCCATCTTGCGAGAACTCCAGTTACAATGATTCTCTGTATATGTACTTATTCCAAAAGGAAACAGATTGGGTTCATAGAGGATGGCATGATCTCCGCTCATATCATCTAACCCAAACAGGCGACTATTATATGCCCGATTTGGGTTTTGACGAACCTCAACCGAGATTAGGATGCCAGCTAACGCAAGTATGCCTTGAAACTCTCACAATTTATCTGAAGTGGAATCAGTCCGACCCTGATAACGAGTTGACCTCCATAATTCGGAAATTACTCAAACTTAATGCTGCTATTGATGAGGCACATGAAAACACCCTCGAGGAATGACTTACATTGCAATTACACCTAATTTAACAGCAGTCTACTGGTAGATTGTACGAAACTTAAGCATTGCAGGCTTACTCAGACGGAGAAAGAATGAATCTCAAAGAAATAATCACCGATACAATACGATGTAAGCAGATTGTGGTAGAAGATGAAATCCACCTCATTAGCAAAGAGCATCCAGAAGCCGCTGTCACGATTTGGTTTCAAGACGGAAAACCTGTTATCCAGCTTGGGATGGGCAAAAATACGATTAATCTCACTTTCAGTAACAGCGGAGAGCCCCTTATCGGGCTTCTCAACAAGGAGGCGACCGGTGGGAATATAGTCATCGCTTCAAGAAAAGATCATAGTTCCATAGGCATGTCAACAGAAACGCGTTTGTTGTCAGAAGAAGGTCCTAGCCTGTTGATTTCCTCTAACCCAGATGGCTCAATCATTGAAGTTGAGGGCATGTGTTTTGCAGAAGAACGAAAGGAATAAGCGGTCCTTTCCTGAGGTATTTTTGGAAGAGTCGCAGGAAAAAATTCCTTCTCTTTCTTGTCGGATTCGATCTCTGGTTGCGGAACAAGCCTTGTTTCCTCTCAGCAGCTACCAAAAAGTCATTGAAAACATGCCTGACCATTTTCGTACCATTGATTCTTTGTATTCCCTAAGTCGTTCAAGTCTGTCAATTTGCGTAAGTCCTATTTTAATTGCTACGGATACCGATTACACCCCTTATTATCAAGATATGCACAAACAGTTACGCCTCAATATTTGCTCGGATTCATACTGAAGGAGAAACCTCATGTTACAAATTAACTCACAAGATTCTAATTATGATCGGGCACAAAAACAGATGATCGATAAAGAAGCTTTCCTATTAGCAACTATTCAGGAAAACTTGCAATTGCCGAAAAAAGAACAACAGCGGTATCAGCGGTTGTGGCGTAAGTGTGAAAATGAGACCTTAAGCGAAGATGAATTGATAGAGTATCAGGCATTGCTGAGTCAACTGGAAGCTCGGAACATGAAGCGTATCGAAGCACTCATTGCTTTAGCCCAGAGCAGGCGGAAAACGTTAGGCGAGATTACTGCTGATCTACGCAAAAACAAGGAAAGATTATGAAAAATTACATGTTTATTCTCATACTCCTACTTGCCACCATCTCCTGCGCAAGTGCCGAAGATCAGGCAGATTATAGCGACGACAAAATCCGTACCCTATTGCCCTTCGATGCGATCCCCGCGATTACTGAACCACAATTCGTTTCTGCCGGTGCCGCAAAATTAGACCCGGATGCCCCCGTCATCGGCGTAACCTTCAATGATGAGAGCCACGCCTATTCGCTCTATCTGCTCAACGGACACGAAATCGTCAACGATGTTGTCGGTGGACTCAACATCGCTACGACGTGGTGACCGCTCTGCAAAACGGCTATCGTGTATAGCCGGGATCTTGACGGTAAAACCTATACTTTCGGTGTCAGTGGTAAATTGTGGCGGGATGCGTTGTTGATGTACGACCATCAGACCCGTTCGCTCTGGTCGCATATCACCGGGGAAGCGATACAGGGACCACTGAAGGGAAAGCGGTTGAAGATGCTCGCCTCTATGCCACAGATTGCATGGAAAACATGGCAGACAAATTATCCAAATACAAGCGTGCTTTCGGTTCCGTTTAGAGATGGTATGCGCGAAAGTCTTAGCCGTGACGCATATCAGCGGTATCACACCAGCCAAGATACGGGTGTAAGTGGAACGGAATACACCGATGACAGACTCCCGAATAAATCGCTTGTGATTGGTGTTCAAGTACAGACGAAAGGCGGTAACACGCAGTTCCGTGCGTACCCGTTAGCACACTTCGCTGAAACTGCAGTCATCAACGATACACTTGGCAAAGTACCACTGCTAATTTTCCATGATAAAGCATCGTTTGCAACGGCGGTTTTTAAGCGGAACGTCGTGGAGGACGTGCGAACCTTTAGTCCGCAAGCGGGACACTTTGTAGAAGATAACACCGGAACCCGTTGGAATACTGTCACAGGCGAGGCAACATCCGGTAAAGAAAAAGGGACGCGTCTCGAACGGTTACCCGCTGTCAATATCTACTGGTTCGCTTGGGCACGCTATTACCCGCAAACAACAATCTACCATCAGTAGTGCTTCGTCCGGTTTGAATTTTAGAGTCGGTTCGTAGTAGTGCGATTTTTGCAGCGTACTCGCCCAGATGCGAAGTGCATCGCGGTGTACTCACCCAAATGCGTCCGTCCTAAGAATGTGAAACAACAGAAACACGTGCCAGAAAAGCATTG
>CAZQIP010000362.1:0-12840 GCA_964593655.1 uncultured bacterium
AAATAGGTGGCAACTTGCGTTATAATAGGAGGTTATGATGAATAATTTATCTTCAACACCTGAATTTCCAAAATTTTCGATTGAAGAATTTAAGAAAGAACGTGAACAGGAGCATGCCGAGTTTAAATCTGCTATCCAAAAATCGACGCAAAAAGTATTAGCACAACTCAAAGAGCAGAACCCGGAACTCATGGATGCCCAAATTACAAAACAGAATGATATTGCAATCTCAATAATATTAGGAAGGAGACAACCTGATGGAATTTTGTTAGAATATCTCCAGCAAATTCAGGATATCGTACGCAAAGATGTATATTCCGAAATAGAAAAGGCACTTGGACGGCCAATCACACCTGCTGAATTAACCTTTTCTCCAGCTTCTATTCCTTTATCAGAGATTAAAGAGTTGGATCAAATAGAGGAGGATTACGAGTTGGCAGTTGCCAAGGGACAACTGGACCACAACCTTACCTTCATAGATGAAAATATCCCTGAAGGTCAGACTACCCGACCAGACATAAGAATCTTTCTCTATCTTCCCAGTCCGCGTGGATCACGGATGTCTATCTATGTTGAGTCAAATGGGATAGAATTAATAAACGATATTTTTAAACCGCCAACCGTGACACTTGATACAAACGTGGTAAGAACATGGTGGGAAAATCGGTCCAGAGTCGAACATGTGGAAACATTAATAGAATTCGGTAAAAAATTTGAAATTGATTTAGCAGTCACGGGGAGAATTCACGATGATGTACCGAATCAGCCGTTAGCAGCCAAAATTAACGATCTTCCGAACCTATTAATCGATGAAATTGGTGCAGTTATCCGGATTGACAACTGGAAGCCAGGGATTGACACAGGAGGTATCACTGAATTTGTGAATTTTATCGGATCAATTGAAACCTCTGATAAATTCGATCACATGAGCAAAAAGAGGCAACCAGATTGGCGTGATTGGGACCATATCCACACACATTATAGGTATGGCAGAAATTACTTTCTCACATGGGATCGTGGAATCTTACATTTTCAAAAAGAGTTTGAAGATTTCGGTATTAAAGTAATGAAACCTGAAGATTACCTTTCACAACATCAAAAGCCAAATCTTGAGGAATGGGTACAGGAAGCAATGTGCAATTCTTTACAAACTGATACTTCAGGGGATGTGTAAAGTTTTGACGTACGATTGTTAAAATAACGCCTCTGTAGCATAGGAAACTGTTAGTCTCCTGTGGCACGTATCCCTTGTAGCATAGGCTGTTAGCCTGTGCCTCCTCTGTCAAATATGCTGTTCGTTTACACCGTCGTCCTGTGGACGAACGGGAGGCGTTGATCCGTTTTTTGGTCGTTCTGTTTGCTATTGGTAAAAAGGAAATAGGCTGCGATCCTCAGCTCACTTCCTAATTGAGAAGTTGATCGCAGCCCGGTTCGTTAATAATTGGACACCTGGCACCGGCGAGGTTTTTTAATCTCGCTGATCGTTTTTTCTTAAATGTTTATCTATTTTTTGTTTATTATTTCGGGTTTTTGTTTGTTATTTAGGTGTATTATTCACACGTAAATACCTCCATTTGATTGTACCACGGACAAAAGCACTGACATGCCTTGGAGTTGTTCAATGTGTACCCGATGCGTTGGATTTTTCCAACCCGCCCCTGGGTCCGCGGGGTAAAATTCAAAATCACTCTGATAAGCAAACCGTACCAATACCCTTTCGTTTTCGTAGTAAAATCCGACGTATAAATCTGCTTGTTTTTTATCAGCATCTTCTGCTAAAAACATTGGATTTTTTGTGTCGGGACATATAACTTTAAGACTCATCCCTCTGATGAGAATTAAATTGGGATATTTAGTGTTTTCACACCAAATGTTGTTATTGTGTAACCATGTTATAAGAATTTTCTTGAATTTCTCACATCTTTCGATGTTTTGTTGATGGCTCATTTATTCCTCCATAAAGGAAGTGAGCTGTACCAAGTGATTTCACAATCACTTCACTATCATTATACAGTACAGAAAAAAAAATGTCAAGGGGTATTTCAATATTTCTATCAAAAAGTATTTGTGATTTTTCTGCTTTTGTGATATATTGTTCACGCAAACTCCCATTAAACAGCACTGAGAAAGGATAGAAAAGGAACCTGTATGTCAGAAACAACACAAGGCTATTTAGAACTCGAAAGTGAAAGCAGACAAACCAACCTCGGCTTCCAAAGTGTACTCAATTACATCCGCGAGCATGCCCGATCAGAACGCCAAAAGGGCGAACTTTTCGAGCGGTTGATGCGGAAATACTTCACCGAAGACCCCGACTACAAAGCGGCATTTTCCGAAGTTTACCTCTGGAAACAGTGGGCGCAACTCCAAACAGAATTTGACGGTACGGATATAGGCGTTGCCCTCACTGCAGAAAAGCGATATGGCGGATATTGTGCTATCCAGTGCAAATGCTATGCAGAAACCACTCGGATTTCAAAAAGACATATTGATTCGTTCATCTCCGCTTCCGCAAGCGAAATCTTTATCTCAACCTTGGTTTAGAGAGTGCCCCGAATTTCCGATGGCAGTACATTTGGTTT
Organism: uncultured bacterium; assembly: GCA_964593655.1. Lineage (GTDB taxonomy): Bacteria > Poribacteria > WGA-4E > WGA-4E > WGA-3G > WGA-3G. Next base: position 2,583 of record CAZQIP010000362.1, read on the forward strand.
TTATAACTTTGGACATCATCTATTTGCTTTGCCATCAAAAATATAGTATAATTTGCATAAGTGATAAAAACAGAGCATAATACCTGACAATTATCGCGTGCAAAGTGAAAGGAATACCGCGAATTGGAATGGCCACACTTTTATCCAGAGAACTGTCCACCTGCGGAAGCCCAACCTGCTTCTGGTAAAGTTTACCGCCTTGTGCGAAACGATCCAGCACAGGCAGAGGATTTCAGAACAGTCTTTGAAGAAAATCCTCGTCGGTTCAAAAATAAACCAACCGCTATGGTTTGTAAGGGCTGTGGGATATCTGTCTATACAGATCTACAAGACATCAAGCGACTCAAAGATAGATATAAGGGGAAATTCGGGAAATATAAAATCGCTGAAGGCGAACTTGATGCAAAGTTTGGTACGATTCAAAATACACCATCAAAGGAAAAATCTCATTATACTTGGTGGGTGCCTGTTAGAGCAGAACCTTGGACCATTTTTAGCATAATAGGTGAATCAAAAGAACAATAATTCAGAAAGGACACGAAAGATGGCTGATATACTCAATATTTCAGGTTTAGGCAGCCTTGAAATCATAGAAATCTACGATTACTACGACCAGCCTATCCTTTTTGCATGTAAAAATGCTGCAGGTCATCTTTACCTTGTCGTCGCTGCGGATGAAGATGAACAACATGAAACTTGGCTCTACATGGAAATTTCTGTTGAACGCCTTAATCTGATCCGATCTGGTGCGATCGGCCTTCATGACGCATTCGCCTACCCTGAAAGTGACTGCCTATTTCAGGTAAGGTTCCATTATGACAACCCTACCTCACCGCAGATTGAATCCATTGAAGCAAATCAAGTCCCCAAGGATATGCTTCCAACCCCTGGTGAAAGTCTTAATCTTGAAACCGAGATGCCTCCTGTGCTTAGCGATACTGAACCTATGTCTAAAAATAACCAAGACTTAGAACCAATACTATTGGACAAAGGCACCATAACAACACAAGGTTATTTAGGAATCGAAAACGAAAGCACAAAAGTCAATCTCGGCTTCCAAAGCGTCCTCAATTACATCCGCGAGCATGCCCGATCAGAACGCCAAAAGGGTGATCTTTTCGAGCAGTTGATGCAGAAATATTTCACCGAAGACCCCGACTACAAAGACCAGTTTTCTGAAGTCTACCTTTGGAAACAGTGGGCAGCAACGCGAACGGAATTCGACGGTCGTGATATAGGCATCGACCTCGTGGCGCAAAAACACGACGGCGGATTTTGTGCCATCCAGTGCAAATGCTATGCCCCGGATACCCGAATTTCAAGAGATGACCTGAATTCATTTCTCGCCACAGCTTCCCTACCCCCTTTTGCCGATAATACGCGAATCCTCGTAAATACAGGCGGTGAGTTAGGAGAAAACGCACTCAGAACGATAGAGCCATTAGGAGACAAATTCCGAATCATCCGCTTCCGCGATCTCGAAGACAGCCATTTTGAATGGCCCGACCTGAGCATACAAGCCCCTCAACAACTCACCTATAAACAGAGAAAATTCCACCTAAAAGACCATCAGCAAGAAGCGTTTGACGACGTTATCAACGGCTTCAAAGAATCCGACCGCGGTAAACTCATTATGGCGTGCGGGACCGGCAAAACCTTCACCGCACTCAAAATCGCTGAGGAAATCGCCGGAATCGAAGGCAGGGTTCTCTACCTCGTGCCGTCTATCAGCCTACTTTCACAAGCGATGCGAGAATGGTCCGAACAACGCGGCGTACCACACAGTTATGTCGGTATCTGCTCGGATAAATACGCAGGCGACACTGGCGACACTATTGAAGATTCATCTATTCAAGAACTCAAGATTCCCGTTACCACAGACCCGTCAGAAATCTCTCGTGCATTGCATAAACCTGACACTGGCAAAATGACGGTGGTTTTCTGTACGTATCAGTCGCTGCCACTCATTGAAGAAGTACAGAACAGCGGTGCCCCGCAATTTGATATTATCTTCTGCGATGAGGCACACAGAACCACCGGTGTCGATAAACCCGGCGATAAAACCTCGCATTTTGTTCTTGTACACGATGCCGAGCGGATTCGCGCGAATAAGCGACTCTACATGACTGCTACACCCCGACTCTATACCGAAAACGCCAGGAAAAAAGCCGCAGACTATAACGTTGAAGTCTTCTCTATGGACGACGAAGAGAAATACGGTCCGCAGTTCCATCGACTCCCGTTCTCCAAAGCCGTTGAACTCGGTGAACTTTCCGACTACAAAGTCGCTATTTTCGGCATATCAGAACATGAAGTCAATGCAAAACTCGCAGGCAATACCGGCAAGTACGGTAGCGAAATCAACATAAACGATGCAACCCGAATCATCGGCTGCTGGCGCGCACTACAAAACCCCGAAAACAAGGAGAAAGACGACGAAACCCTCAGACCTCTGAAACGCGTTATCGCATTCACAAACAGAATTGACGAGTCGAAAGCTCTCAAGACCTATTGGAATCAGATTATTGAGGATGCCCTTGAAAAACTGCCAGAGGAAGAACATCCTACCAACTTTTTATGCGAAACCGAGCACGTTGATGGAACGGTTCACGCCCTGAACCGAAAAACGCGCCTTGATTGGCTAAAAAACGAGAACTACGACGATAGTCAAGACGATAGTGATGGGAAAGACGTTTGCCGTATCCTCTCGAATGCCAGATGCCTTTCCGAAGGTATTGATGTCCCTGCACTCGACGCTGTGATCTTCTATAAACCCCGAAAATCCCATATTGATGTCGTCCAAGCAGTGGGTCGTGTCATGCGCAAGGCACCGGGAAAGCAATTCGGGTACGTCATATTGCCCGTCGCTATCCCCGACGATCAAGACCCTGCCGCAGCTCTTAATGACAATGAGCGGTTCTCTAATGTCTGGAGCGTTCTCAACGCACTTCGCTCCCACGATGACAGGTTCGACGGTCAAATTAATAGTATTGACCTAAATAAAAAACTCCCTGATTCTATCGTCATTGGAGGCGGCGGAGGCGAGGATCCCGATTGGAATCCTGAACAACTTTCACTCTTACCAATTGAAATCCCTGTTGAGGCGATACTCTCAAAAATCGTAGAGAAATGTGGCGATAAGAGATACTGGGAGAACTGGGCAAAGGATGTCGCCGAGATTTTCGACCGACTCGTCGACCGGATTCAAAATCTACTGGATAATTCCGAAAACGCGACATTGCGCAAACGGTTTGGAAGTTTCCACGACGAGTTGAAAAAGACCATCAACACCTCTATCACTCGCGAAAACGCCATTGATATGATGGCGCAACACATCCTGACCAGCCCCGTTTTCGACGCGCTTTTTGTGGATTATGACTTTTCATCTGGTAACCCCGTCGCAAATGCCTTGGATAGCCTGCAAAAGGACTTTGCGGAATTCGGACTTGAGAGCGAGACGCGAGATTTGCAAGGGTTCTATGACAGCGTCCGGTCGCGTGTCAGCGGTGTCAAAAGTAGCCACGGACGGCAAGAGGTGCTATCGGATCTCTACGAGCAATTCTTCAAAAAAGCACTCAAAAAAGAGGCGGATCGGCTCGGTATCGCCTACACACCGATTCCACTCGTGGATTTTGTTTTGCATAGCGTCAACGATGTTTTACAGGAGGAGTTCGGGAAAACCATCAGCGACGAAGGTGTCCATGTGCTTGATCCATTTACTGGGACCGGCAGTTTCATCGTGCAGCTCCTGCAATCCGGACTCATCCAACCTGAAGATCTCGAGCGGAAGTACCGCGAAGAACTCCACGCAAACGAGATTCTCCTACTCGCCTACTACATCGCTTCTGTCAACATTGAAGAGGCGTTCCGAGGACAACGCGGCGAAGACAAAGGATACGAACCTTTTGAGGGGATTATCTTGACTGACACCTTCAACCTGAATAAATCCGAAGAACCAACACTTTTCCCAAAAGAGCGGATGTTAGAAAACAACGAACGCGCCGAAGATCAACAGAAACTTCCGATTCAGGTTATTGTTGGTAATCCACCGTGGTCAGCAGGGCAGAGGAATGCTGCAGACGACAATCCTAACGTGGAATACCTTGAACTTGAGACGCGAGTCAAAGATACCTATGTCAAGCGTTCTACAGCAAATAATAAAAACAGTCTCTACGATACATATAAGATGGCGATTCGCTGGGCAACCGACAGGCTTGATACAAAAGGTATCATTGCCTTCGTTACCAATGGCTCGTGGATTGATGGGAACGCCGATTCAGGTGTTCGGGCATGTTTGGCAGAGGAATTTAGTTCAATTCATGTCCTAAATTTGCGCGGGAATCAGCGAACGCAAGGGGAACGATCACGTCGCGAGGGAGGTAAGGTATTTGGTAGCAGCTCACGCGCTCCTGTCGCTATCTCAATCCTCGTTCAGAACCCGGACGCGACAAACGAAGAATGTAAAATCCATTACCACGACATAGGGGATTACCTCACACGCGAGCAAAAATTGGAGACAGTGAGCGTAGCAGCCTCGATAAAAGGGTTCAGAGATTGGCAAACAATCACACCTAATAAGCATTACGATTGGGTTGAACAACGCAGCGAGGTGTTTGTTCAGTTCTACCCATTGGGATCAGAAGATACAAAGGCAGGCAGGGCGGATGACGCGATATTCAAGTTATATTTGAGAGGATTAGAAACAACCAGAGATGCATACATCTATAACTTTTCAGGTGAAGCCTGCGCTGAGAACGCAAAACTAATGGTACAGGACTATCTCGCAGCACAGTCTGAACTCAAGAAAAATTCCAAACTCACGGCAGATGAAGCAGCACGCCGTCATTCATCAAATATTAAGTGGTCCCAAGAACTTAAAAACAGGATGCAGCGGAGAATCACCAAATTTGAGGATAGGTACATACGAAAAGCAGCATATCGGCCATTTGTTGCTACTAATTGTTACGCGGATCATACTTTCCTTTCTCGAGCTCATCAACTGAATCAGATGTTCCCTGACAACTCCAGTGAAAACCGTGTGATATGTTTACCTGGCAAAGGATCAAAAAAAACATTTTCTGTTCTTATAGTTGGAATAATGCCAGATCTCGGTTTTAATGATGCCACGCGATGTTTTCCACGGTATTCATATTCGCAATCTAAGAACACAAATCAAATCGCAAGTAAGGAGATACCAACGCGTATTGATAACATCTCGGATACGGCTTTGCGTATGTTCCGTGAGCATTATAGCGATGACGCTATCACCAAAGACGACATCTTTGATTACGTCTACGCGATTCTGCACGCACCGAGCTACCGAGAAGCATTCGCAAACGACCTGTCGAAGATGCTGCCGCGCATCCCTTATGCCCCAGACTTTTACGCCTTCGCAGAAGCAGGAGCAGTCCTTGCATCTCTTCATCTCAATTACGAGACGTGTGAACGGTATCCAGACCTTAAAGTTGAACCCGTCAAGCCATCCTTACTTTGGGAAGAGAAACCTGAGCATTTCCTATTGGGGACACGGGCAATGCGATTCGCTGACAAAAACACGAAGAACACGCTCATCATCAACGAGCATGTCCAATCATCTGGCATCCCAGAAGAAGCACATCGGTACGTCGTCAACGGCAGAACACCACTGGAGTGGTTCATCGACCGGTATAAAATCAAAACAGACAAGAATAGCGGCATCATCAACGACCCAAACGGCTGGTTCAAGAACCCTCGCGACCTCATCACAGCAATAGAACGCATCATCTATGTCAGTGTACAGTCTGCACGGATTATTGACAGTCTGCCTACTGAAATTAATGATGAACAATCTCCACTCATGTGAATTTCATAAAATTTCTTGAAATCCAAACTGCAATGGTGGTATACTATTTATAGACATCAAAAGGAAGGTTAACAACGCCCCATCTTTAGGGTAATAATCAATAGTAAATTGGAGGTATCTGTTATGAATGAGTTACAATTTGCCGGAGCAAAGTGGTGGAAATTTGATTTTCATACACACACACTCGCCTCGGATTTCAGGGACAAAAATATTACACATGAATCATGGCTGAGAGCATTTATGGATGAAGGAATTGATTGTGTTGCAATTACCGACCATAACAGCGGTGGTTGGATAGATGATTTAAAACAGGTTTTGAAGGATATAGAGAGTAACCCTCCAGATTGGTACAAGCCCTTATATCTCTTTCCAGGTATAGAAATTGGAGCAAGTGATGGTGTACATATATTAGCAATATTTGGGCAAGATAAGGACAAAAGTCATATTGATCGGCTACTTGGCGCAGTTGACTATCGTGACATAGAGGGAAAGAAGAGTGGACTAGCGAACAAAAGCACGACTGAAATTATTAACGAAATTACAAAACTTGAAGGTATTCCTATTCCCGCACATGTTGACGGACCAAAAGGGCTGTTTGTTCAACTCCCTGGATCAGCATTGGAAAAGGTATTGAATAATAAGAACATTTACGCTATGGAGTTATGTGACAGCAATTATCAAAAACCACAATTATATATAAACGAAAAGTTAGAGTGGACTGAAATTAGGGGGTCTGACGTACACGATTTCAGTCAAGAGACATTTGGCACGTTCACCTGGATCAAGATGGATGAACCTTCTATTGAAGGACTAAAGCTCGCACTACAGGACGGTAATGTATCCGTAAACCGCGACATGAACGACAACCCGAACAAACTTCCAACTTACTTCATAGAAAAATTGGAAATTAGCGATGCAAGGTATATCGGACATCAGATTGCCTTGGAATGCAATTTCAGTCCATGGCACAATGCGATTATTGGCGGGCGCGGGAGTGGTAAGTCAACCTTATTAGAGTTCACAAGACTCGTTCTGAGACGCGATAAAGATATTCACAAAACTCTCAAAGAAGATAGCAGTAAATATTTTTCTTTAGATGATAATGACAGTCTATTGAATCCTAATACCGAAATATCACTATTATATTGGAAAAATAATATATGTTACCGTTTAAACTGGTCTCCTACAGCGGATAATCCCTCTTTGGAACAGAAAAACGATGATGGATCTTGGGAACCTTTTCAGGGAGAAATTAAAACTTTGTTTCCTGTCCGAATTTATAGTCAAAAGGAGATTTTTGAATTGGCTAAGGAACCAAGTAAATTGATTGAGATTATTGATGAGGTGCCAGAAGTTAATGCTGAAAATATAAAAGCAGAAATCAAGGAAGGGATCAACCGATATAAGGAAAAAGAAAATAATCAACAAGAGTTGCAAGAGAAGATAGATCAAGAAAACCGATTAATCGGAGAATTCAACGATTTGGCGAGACAAATTGAGTACATCGAAAAATCAGGTCATAAGGAAGTGATGGAGAAATATCGTCAACGCCAGCAACAGTTAAGTGAAATTGAGACCTTAGAAAATAAATGGAAAGAAGCACAACACCACCTATTGGAAACATTGAATAAGATAACTCCATCAGATTTTAATAAGGAGATTTTTAACGAAAACAGTGATATTTTGTCAGATCTACAAAATACAAATGAAAAATGGTGGACCATCCACAACAAATTAAATGAATTGGGCCAAGAAGCTGAATTGTTTCTCACTGAGTGGCAAACTGAAAAAGATGCAGCACCTTGGATGCAGGAGCTTAACTCAGATATAGAGCGGTACGAACAATCACGTTCAGACCTTGAACAGCAAGATATAGACCCGAACAGATACAACTGGCTATTAACCCAGCAAAAAAGTATACAGAAGGAATTAGATAAAATTAGCGAGCATCAATCACGCCTCCAAACGTTAGAAACTGAAAAAAAAGTTGTATTTAAAAAAATTAAAGAGAATAGGAAAACGCTCTCAGGAAATCGGCAAAAATTCCTGAACTCTGTTTTACAAGACAATCAATTCGTAAGTATAAAAATTTTGCCTTTTGGAGAGAGTTGGGACAACATTGAGAAAGAGATTCGGAGTATACTGCAATGTCCTAATCATTTTGATAGAGATTTTGAAAGTTTACAGAAAATCTATGAAACTGTAGATGGAAGTAAGATTAATAAGCTTAAGGAAACTATCACTGATATTCGTAATGGAGATAGGGAGGCAGAGCATAAAACGTTCGCTAACCATCTGATATCGTTGTCTCCAGAATCTATCACCAATCTTAGGTCGTGGTTACCTGAGGATAATTTAGAAATCACCTATGGTCCTGATCGTCAGCGGATACAGCAAGGATCACCCGGACAAAAAACTGCAGCACTACTTGCATTTATTTTATCTTATGGAGATGAACCACTCCTATTGGATCAACCCGAAGATGACTTAGATAACAAATTAATTTCTGACCTTATCGTGCGACAATTACGTGAAACAAAAACCAAAAGACAGGTTATTGTTGTGACACACAATGCCAATATTGTGGTTAATGGTGATGCTGAAATGGTTTTACCTCTTGAGGCTGTGGATGGTCAAACTGAAGTGCAACATCCCGCAAGTATCCAACAAAGAAATGTTAGAGAATATATATGCAACATTCTTGAAGGCGGAGAAAGGGCATTTGAACAACGTTATAAACGTATTCATCTTGGAGATTAGTTATGTTTTACAGTACAACAGAACTTATTGAAAAAATAATTCTTGGTGAAGACTCAACGATTGAATTCAAAAGAGAGATGCCTCACAGAGACAGCATGGCAAACGAAATCGCTGCTTTTGCAAACGACGAAGGTGGTGTGATTCTTATCGGTGTTGACGATAATAGAGTAATCATGGGACTTGAACAGCAGGAACTGGATAGTGTAGAAAACACGATTGTTGAAATATGCAATGACAGTATTGAACCCGCCGTTCGCATTTTCACAGAGAAATTACGAATTGATGATAAAAATATACTGAAAATAGTGGTGCCGAGGAGTCTTTTTGTTCACAAAACTCCTAACGGCTATTTCACGCGTCAGGGAAGTAGCAAAAGAGAAATACCCACCGACCAGCTGGCGAGGTTGTTACAAAGTCGTTCTCAAGCAAGGATCATCGCATTTGATGAACAGTTAGCCCCAAACACACATAAGTCAACACTAAGGGAATCGCTCTATCGCCGATTCATCACAGGAAATGCCACTGAAGATATGATAGAAGATCTACTCTTGAAAAGAACTTTACTCGTTCAAGAAGGCCGGGATATCCGTGCTTCTGTTGCTGGCGTTTTGATGTGTCACGACACACCTGATGATTACCTCTATAACAGTTTTATTCAAGCTGTTTATTATAGCGGCAAAGTAAAAGATGCCAATTACCAAATTGATGCAAAAGATTTTAGAGGTCCACTTGACCAACAAATTATAGATGCCTTTAAATTTGTTCAAAAACATAACGAGGTATCCGCGCGTAAGAAAATTGGCAGGATAGACCAACCCCAATACAGCATGCGCGCGGTATTTGAGGCAATCGTTAACGCAGTTGTGCATAGAGATTATTCAAAACACGGTTCAAAAATTCGTCTGTTCATGTTTGCCGACCGGCTCGAACTATATTCCCCAGGGGCATTAGCAAACACTCTAACTATTGAAAAATTACCCTATAACCAAGTCACGCGTAATGAACTTTTAGCACGTTTACTGTCGGAAATTACTTTAGAGAATGATGTCGAAAAACAAGTAAAGCGGAGACATTTTTTAGAAGGACGCGGGGAAGGCGTGGGAATCATTCTAAACGAAAGTGAACAATTGAGTGGAAAAATACCTATCTATGAACTTATTAACGAAGAATTATTCTTGACAATCTTTGCAGCAAAATCTCTCCAAGAAAATAATGCCATAGCATAAATAGATGTAATGCCATCGAAAATTTAGACCACACTCCAAACCAAGATCGCGCTACAATACCAATCTCATTGTGAATCCTGTGAAATTTCACACACCGTTATTTTCCCATTAATCCTAAAATCCGCGTCCTCCGTGTCCTCCGCGCCAATCCGCGATTCAGACAATTAAAAAATTAATTGCCAATACGTCAATTTTATGCTATACTTTACATAGCAGTAAATTGCCACATATAACTAAGGGAGGCATCAAACACATGGGCGGAATAGGCGGAATAGAAATATTTATAATCCTTATCGTCGCACTCGTCATTTTCGGACCCCAAAAATTACCGGAAATGGGGCGTTCGCTTGGGAAAGCGATCCGGGAATTTAAGAGTGCCGGCACCGAGCTCCAAGATGAACTCACAAAGGCAGCCGATGAAATTGATAAA
>CAZQIP010000363.1:0-37636 GCA_964593655.1 uncultured bacterium
AGTTTAACCCCCTAAATCCCCCTTATCAGGGGGACTTTTAAAAAGAAGTATGGATAGCGATTTGAGCACACCCAGCACTCAGGCAGCACCGGAGGTCAGTAAGCCGAAGTTATTCGTCCCCTTCCTTCTTATTTTGTTTTGTGCTATCGCAATCGGCTTCGGTATAAAATATTACAAGAGCAGACCGAGTGCAACGATTGGGGTCGCGTGGGAGGTCTATTTTAGTGAAATCAATGCGGTTGGTAGTCCATATTCCTTAGAAAAACGGCTTGTTGATAGACTCGGTGCTGCGACGATGCGCGTTGATGCGGCACTCTATGATTTAGATGCCGCGCCAGTCGCCGATGCTTTAATTGCGGCACACAGGCGTGGGGTGCGAGTGCGAGTTGTCACCGAGACAGATAATATGGATGACTCGGAAATTGGACGATTGCAGGACATTGGAATCCCTGTTTCGGACGATAAAGATGCTGGCAGTCTGATGCATCACAAGTTTATCGTGATTGATGAGCGATACGTCTGGACAGGTTCTTATAACACGACTTATAACGGGGCGTACAAGAACAGCAATAACGTTATACTCATCGATTCAGTTCTGATGGCGTATAACTTCACACAAGAGTTTCGGGAGTTGTTTCTGGATGCGGAGGTTGGAAAACCTTCTGGCGCGTTTGTTGCGTATCCAAAGGTGACGCTGAATGATGGTACACAGATTTTTACCTATTTCTCACCGAAAAGTGAGACGATCTTGCCACTTTTGAAGGAGATCAGGTCTGCGGAAAAGTCGATTCATTTTATGGCGTTTTCGTTTACCCACGATGCCCTCGGTACTGCAATGCGGGACAGATTCGCGTCCGGTATTGAAGTCCGGGGTGTGTTTGAAGCGCGGCAGACGGATAATCCATACGCCGAATATAAGGCGATGAAAGCGGCGGGTTTGTCTGTGGTTCTGGATAAAAATAGCGGGGCTATGCACCACAAGGTCATCGTTGTTGATGCGGAGACGGTGATTACGGGGTCCTACAACTTCTCAAAAAACGCAGAGGAAAATAATAGTGAAAACCTGTTGATTATCAAGGGGAATCGTGAGATTGCGGCGGCATACCTTGCTGAGTTTGAAAAGATAACGCGTTAGACGTACTACTCTTTTTCGCCTAATATTACTGTACAATGTTGCTCTGTGCCGTTTCTATAGATTTTGAGTTGAACCTTCGTGGTGGGTCGCTCACTGACAACGCATCTCAACAGTTCATCATAGGAGCGTACAGGTACTTCGTTAAATTCGAGGATAAGATCTCTCGGTGAAAGACCACTTTCCTGCGCGGGGCTGCCTGCAACCACACCCGTAACGAAGACCCCAAATTCGCCGACATCAACTTCAACGCCGAGCCAGCCGCGCGCCACCTTTCCGTGTTCAATGATTTCTTCGGCAACTGCACGGACCGTCTCTATCGGCATGGCAAAGGTTATCTCCTGCGTCCGGCTTTCTTGTGGTTGTTCTTGGACAAAAAATTGTGCAATATCGGGCGGGACTTCATTCTGGAAAAGCGTGTCAGCCAATGAATTAGTGGTATTAGGCGGCTCTGTCAACACGGCAAGTATCATGCCGACAATCTCACCTGAGGTGTTTATAACAGCACCACCGCTGTTGCCGGGTGTAACCGCTGCATTGATTTTAATCAATTCCCTGCACAATTGATTTGGTAAGGTATCCCAACCCCCCACGATGCCGAAGGAGACGATCGGACTCTGTCCGTAAGAGCTGCCTATCGTTACAACCCAAGAACCGGTGTCGATTTTTGAAGAATCGCCCCATTTCACGGGGACTGTGGTTTTAAATTCGCTCGGCATGAATGCCTTACGCTGGGACAGCGTTGGTGAAGGCGCGGGTGCTGCAGTTTTTTTAGACTTCGGCGAGTGTGTGGTTGTCTGTAGGACTGTTAAGGGCTCCTCCGCGACTCGGAGGACCGCGATGTCCGTGAATATATCGGTGCCGATGAGTTCAGCTGGAGAAACTGCGCCGTTGTTAAAAATAACCTCAATTTTACTGGGTATTTCCATCTCGAATGTCGTTGTCACAACGTGTCCAGTGGTGTTGATAACAATGCCGGAACCGATGTCTTGGCGGGTAAATACCGGCTTTTCAGCGTTCGGTGGGATCCTCTGCGTCGCTACAACTTTCACGATGGCAGAACGAGTGTCGGTGACGACCTTCTGGAATTCCTTTTCAAGCTGCTGCAAAACGTTTTCGTTGGCGACACTGGGGGTGACGGCATAGAAAAGCAGACTGAGCATTCCGATGATCCATTGTTGGCGTTTGGATTTTATCGCGTACATGCTTATTTTCCTTTTTCAGTAGTTGTCAGTTGTCAGAGCGATTTTTTTTCTGCGAAAAAAATCTTTCAGTTGTCAGAAAGAATAGCAGTCAGCTATTTTAAACTTGATTTGACATTTTACGCATATTGATGTAAACTTAGAGCAACTATAGAAGAAAGGACCCTAAAGATGCAAGAAAAACGATATTTTACGCTTGAAGAAGCCAACGCATGTATCCCCGAATTAGTTGATGAGATTTCACAGTTAAGAGCCATAAGAAACCTGCTTGCAGGACTACACGCAGAAATCACGCCACTCTTGGAGGTGGTCTCCTCTAACGGTGGAAGTAAGCATACCCCCGCGCTCCTTAAAGCGACTGCCGACTTTGAGGAAATTTTGGAACGGATTGCGGCGCGTGGCTGTCACCTGAAAGGACTTGACCCCGGATTGGTCGATTTCCCACACCTCCGCGAGGGTAGAGAGGTCTATCTCTGCTGGCGGATCAATGAAAATAAAATTCGCTACTGGCATGAAATTGAAGACGGATTTGAGGGACGACAGCGGTTGTAGAGACTGCGTTACCCAGCCCCTACGTCTGGAAAAAATGGTTGGTTGGTCCGTGTCCGTGCCCGATATCCAAGGCATGCTGAATAGCACCGGTAATATACGTTTTCGCTGTCCTGACAGCATCCATTAAATTTTTGCCGTGCGCCAGTTGTGTCGCGATCGCTGCCGAGTAGGTGCAACCGGTGCCGTGCGTATTTTCTGTCTCAACGCGCTCCGCTTGAAAAAAAGACCACTCGCCATTGGAATAAAGCACATCAGTTGCGTCGTCTCCAATAAGGTGTCCACCTTTGACGAGGACGGCGTGACAACCGAGTCCAGCAATTGTTTCTGCAGCACTTTTTGCGTCATCTATGTTTCGGATATCCTGTTGTGCAAGCAACTCCGCCTCGTAGACGTTAGGTGTAATCACTGTCGCGAGCGGAATCAACGTCGATTTGAGGCTATCAATTGCCTCCTCTTTTAAGAGAGGGAATTTGCTTTTGGAGATCATCACCGGGTCCACAACGATGGTAGGTGGTGTATACTCCCGCAACTTCCCAGCGACCGCCTCAACAATCCCTGACGAGGAGAGCATCCCTGTCTTAACACTGGCGACCTCAAAATCCGTGAAGACAGCGTCCAACTGCGCTTCAATCAGCGAAATTGGTAAATCAAACGCGTCCGTCACTGCCACTGTATTCTGTGCCGTGACAGAGGTAATCGCGGACATTGCAAAACCGCCATTTGCGGAAATTGCCTTGATATCTGCCTGTATACCGGCACCTCCGCCTGAATCTGAGCCTGCGATCGTTAAAATTTGTTTCATTTTTTTCCCTGCTAACATAAAACATCAAGATAGCGTCTCGCCAGTTCTCCTGCATTTGCGGGAGACATAACGCCTGACATTACAGCCACCCCGAAAGCACCAGCAGTCAAACATTCATCAACCCGATCCGGTGTAATCCCCCCTAATGCGAAGACTGGCAGTTTAACACTTTCCGCCATCTCTGCCAGGTGTTCTACGCCAACAACGGGGCCGTATCCAGGTTTACTTGCTGTCCGATAGATCGGGCTATAGGTTACGAAGTCGGCACCTTCTGCCTCTCGTTTTTGTGCTGCATCAAGACTGTGCACCGAGCAGCCCACACAGAGGTTTTCATCTGTTTGTGCTTTTACCGTCTTTACCGATTCTGCATTCGCTGGCAGATGAACCCCTGCGGCACCGACTTCGTGGGCAATGCGCGTACTTGTGTTGATGAATAGTTTCGCCTTATAATTTCGACACAACTCAGCAATCGGTTGTGCCAATTGAATCAACTCGGTATCGCCTAAATCCTTCTCACGCAATTGAATGGCGATGACTCCAGCATCTAACAACTCCGAAACGACATCGGCTAACGGGGTTGGCTCACAACTGCGTCGGTCGGTAATTGCGTACAGTTTAAAATCAATTCTTTTAATTTTCCTTGCGGTTCGGTAAGGCGGGTTTGGATATTCATGTGCCTTTCCGTAGATCCGCCCTCCATTCCATTACGGGCTACGGTTTTGAGTGATGCTCAGGAGAAAACCCTTTTTAATTTATCCTGTAGCAGTTATCAATTAAGAAGTTGCGAAGTTTACCAATTCTAACTTCCTAACTTTCGCACACTTCTAAACTTCTTTTCGGAGGCGTGCGGCGAACGCGCCATCAACGCCGTGTTCATGAGGGAATGTCTGGACGAAGCCTTGGGGTGTTATTACACTTGGTGGAACATCGGGCAGAAAATCTTTAGCATTTTCCACTGTCCACATCGGGAAGTTTGTCAAAAATCGCTGGACGACCGCCTCATTTTCTATCGGTTCTACGCTACAAGTACTGTAAACGAGGATGCCTCCAGGTTTGATATGTCGTGCTGCGTTTTTTAACAGGCTATATTGTATCTCGCTGAGGGAGTGAAGCTGTTCAAGCGTTTTATTCCATCGGATGTCAGGATGCCGTCGAAGTGTTCCGAACCCTGAACACGGTGCGTCAATTAGCACAGCATCCGCAGTTTTGATAAAACTCAGGTCGGCTTTTGTCGCGTCCAGCACTCGGGTCTTAACGTTACATGCCCCGACGCGTCGGCAGTTTTTCTCTAACAAGGTGATTTTTTCGGCTGAGACATCTACGGCGATAATTTTCCCAGCATTGCCCATGAGATGCGCGAGATGCGTTGTTTTACCGCCCGGTGCAGCGCACAGATCCACGATGTATTCCGCGTTCTCTGGTGAGAGTAGGCGTGCCACTAACATTGCGCTCTCATCTTGAACATAGATGTCCCCTCGGTTGAGAATATCCTTCAATGTCCCTTCATCCGTATCATCAAAAGCGGTGATCGCGCGATTTTCAAGGACCACGCCATCGGGTACTATTTTGGAGGCGGTTGCCGTGATGCCGATCGCTGCTAACGATTCGCAAACTTCTTCACGTTTTGTCAGGAGGGTATTCACACGGAGCGCAAGTGGTGCGATCTGGTTGCTGCCGCGACAGAACGCCAACGTCCACGAAACGCCGCGCGTCTGCAGCCACTGTTTTACCAACCACGTCGGGTAGGACAACGAAAGTGCTATATGTTCTATGGGGTTCGCATCGAGCAGTGGATAAGCGAGTGCGGCACCTTCGCGCTGGACGGAACGGAGGACTGCATTGATAAATCCTGTGGTTTTCCGTCCTCTGTTGCGTCGCGAATGGGAAGTTGCGAGTTGGACGGTTTCAAAAATAGCGGCGTGCGCGGGTATACCGTCAAGGTGTAGCAGCTGAAACGCGCCGAGTCGCAGGATATTGCGATGGCGCGCGTCCACTTGAAATCTCGGATTGATAAACTGATCCAGCACCCAATCCAGCTGTTTCTGCCAACGGATAACGCCGTAGACGAGTCCATTGATGAGACGGCGTTCGCGTCCTTTAACAGCGTGCCGTCCGAATGCACTGTCAACGACAGATGCGATTGACGTACTGCTATGGGAGAGGGTTAGTAAACATTCTAAGGCGACTTCGCGGGCGTTCATATTTTTTTAACTTTCGCAAGGCGTGTAATAACACGAAATGTTTAAGAGCAGCCCTTGCCTCCGAGTCGCCTGCTGCCGCTGTTGCAGGCTTGTTATCCTTTTCGCTTTTTAAATAGCAAGCCGAAATTACGCTGCTGCCGCGGTGAGAGTATGCAACTTACGGGTGAGTCGAGACTTCTGACGATTTGCTGTCCCTTTTTTAATCACACCTTTACTTGCAGCTCTATCCAAGAGGCTTGTTACGGTTTTGCACAACGCTTGTGCCTCATCAACGTTGCCTTCCTCAAGTGCGGTTTCTGTCTGTTTGAGCACTGTTCGCAGTGTTGCTTTGCGGTGGCGGTTGCGTATCTGCTTCGCTTTATCCGCACGTGCATGTTTCTTTGCAGATTGTCGATGCAAAATTCTTACTCCTTTTTGAGAACTTATCGCCTCGAAACCGAGGTATTGAATATTTTTCACAATGTGTGTACTTAATGATACCACAAAATATCGGGTTTGTCTATATTTTTTTAGCAGACGCTGCCGACCTCATCTTGCTTCTGGGGGTATCCACCTTTTCGCTTCAGCCGATTTTACTAAATCGCGCAAGGTAAGCGACATCTCAGAACCGTAAACCCGATCTATTTTTCTATCGCCAAGCACACCACAGGCGATTAAAATTGCGTGATTACAAACGTTGATAACCTATTCTGTGGCAGCAACATCCCACAAAAAGAGCACACCATCATCACTCAGACTCGCAAGCACTTTCCCGTCCAAAGCGAACGCAACACGCTTCACCTGTCCTTGGTACCCCGTGAACCACTGCTGAGATACGCCCGATGCCGCATCTAAAATATGAACAGTACCCTCTACATCACCAACCGCAAGCCGATTCCCATCCGAACTAAACGCCACACTTATAATACCGGCACCATGCGCTATGCGAAACTTCTTTTGGGCACTTGTCTCCATATCCCACAGATAGATCGTTTCTGTGTTATCTACAGCAGCGATTGTTTTACCATTGGGACTCAATGCTACATCTGTGAGGGCGTTCATATCTCCTGAAAAGACTTTCTTTTCTTGAGTCGTGTTCGCGTCCCACAATTTGATAGTTTTATCCGCACTCCCACTGACGATGGTTTTGCCATCGGGACTGTATTCCAAACTGACGACACGCCCCTCGTGTGCTGCGAGAGTCACCTGCCCGTCATAGTTTCTTCTCTCTACATCAAACAGCAAGACGGTGCCATCGTTATTTCCAGTTACGATTTTTTTTCCATCCGGACTAAAACCGACACTTGAGGCAGCCGAACCAGTTCCAAGAAAATGTGCTGCGCGTTCCGCTGTATTTCGATCATAGAGGAAATCTGCATTCGCATCCGCTAGGATGAATTTTCCGCCCGGAATAAACGCAATATTACCGGCATACGCACTTTCAGTAAAAGTTTTTTCACGTTTGCCCGATGCCACATCCCATAAATAGGTGGGACCAGAGCCTCCTATAATGATAGTTTTGCCGTCTGCACTCACGTCAAAACCTATGACCTGATCGAAAAATCCGTCAAATGTCTGCTTATTTTCACCGGAAGCGATGTCCCAAATACGGACGCGCCCGTCCTTACTGCCACTCGCAAATGTCCGCATATCCGCACTAAAAGAGATGGCAACAACTTCTCTGCTATGCCCTTCAAGTCTTTTTATGTATTTGCCTGTGTTTGGATCCATCAAGTGGATACGTCCGAATTCGCCACCACTGGCCAATAGATTCCCATCTGGACTAAAGGCGACGCTACGAATACTATATATATCGTCATCGGAAAAGCTATGTTTCCGTTTTCCTTTCATCGCGTCCCACACATAGAGAGTCCCGTTACCCCGACGGACAGCCTCTTCATCATGAAGACGATTCCAGTCTGTACCTCCGCTTGCCAACACTTTTCCATCCGGACTGAACGCGAGGCAACCGAGACCATTTCCGGGACCTCTAAATGTTTTCTTGTGTACACCCTTAGCGAGATCCCACAAATTGATGGCGTGGTCCAATTGCCCGGTCGCCAGTATATTAGTATTCCGATCGAAGGTCTTATGGTAAGCCTGAGTAAAGTCTATATCATTCATAGCCATACTTTTGACCTGCTTTTCAGTACCTGTGTCTGCGTGATAAAGAGTGGTATTTATCAATAGACCCACTCTACTTCCTCTACTTAATGTCACGAGTGTTCGTCCATCCGCACTGAAGTCGAAATGTTTGATACCGCCCCGGTGGTCAAGTTTATATTTATGTTTTCCTGTGTTGACATCCCACAGATGGATTTTGTCGAATCGTTCCTCACTTGCGAGGAGGCTTCCGTCCGGACTGAAAACGATACGTTCAACAAGGTTTTCGTGTTTCTCGAAAAAATGAAGTATTTGATATGTAGTTGCATCGTATATCCATATCCCCAGCGTCGTAGCGACAGCGAGCTGCGTGCCGTCTGGTGCGTATTTCACATCATAAATGCGCCCCTTTCCAAACCATTCTATTGTGCCTTCGGGTAAACGCCATTGATGCGAGTCTTGGGCAAAAACGATGGGAAGAAAGAACGTTGAAAAGAGAATAAGTATTAAAAGGATCAGAATGTCCGTGTTCTTTATCGTTGGGTATTTTTTCATTACGGTGCCTCCTGAACGTAATGGGAAGTTAAAATAGTGTATCTGAAATGTTTTGGGACTTAGTTATACCGAACGCGCAACTATAACCCGCATAACTTATAAAATAAACACAAATCCTTGATGCAAAGAAAAACACTTGCAAAGTTGTGCGTCTACAATGTGAGGTGCACAGTTTTGTGTTAGTCACCAAATGCATTCGCTACAATCACCAAGTCCTGAATATTTACAACACCATCACCGTTGAGATCAGGTGCTGCTTCACCAAACGCATTTGCCACTGCCACTAAATCAAGAATGTTGACGATACCATCGCCAGTCACATCTGCAGGATTGCTGGCTTTTAGTTGCGACTCATCATATTCAAATTCAACGAGATCCAAGGCGAATAAAGGGGCAATGTTTTTTACCGGATTATCTTTGATATTGAGTGCTTCTAAAGCGGGTAAGTTCAATATCGGACTAATGTCTGTAACACGGTTATCGTTTAGCCGCAGTTCTAACAGATTCTTCAAATTTTCCACTGCGCTTATATCCTCAATCAAATTCTCAGCGATAGCTAACTTCTTCAATTTCGTCAGATTTCTGAGCGGTGTAATATCGTTAATTTTATTCGCACTTAAATTGAGCCAAGCCAGGTTCGTCAGATTCGCAAGCGGTGAAATATCGGAAATCTGATTCCCGTGAAGTGTTATGTTATTTAGATGCACCAAATTCGCTAAGGGCTGCAAATCTATGATTTCATTACCCCCAACATCAAGTTGCCGTAAAAACACTGCATGTTCTAAGCCTGTCAAATCGCTTATTTGATTGCCACTTAAATTGAGCAACGTCAGGTTCGTCAGATTCGCAAACGGTGAAACATCGGAAATCTGATTCCCGTGAAGTGTTATGTTATTTAGATGCACCAAATTCGCTAAGGGCTGTAAGTCCGTGATCTCATTACTGCCAGCATCAAGACGTTGTAAAGACACCGCATGTTCTAAGCCTGTCAAATCGCTTATTTTCAGTCCGTTAATGCTCAAATTGCGTAACAGGCCCACCTGATCTTTTCTGAGTGGCACACCCTCCGGTAATGCCACATTTTCTCTGAGGTGTTCTATTACTGCCACTCGTAGGCTTACATCGGGCATCCATTCCGTTGCGTCTTCTATGTTAGTGGTATCAATGTCCACAACACCATCCTCTTTAAGGTCAACAATCTCGTCCGTTTTCAAGTAGATCTCACCATCTAAATCTGCAAGGGTATGCGTGTGCCCTTTACTGCCACTTGAAGTACTTGTTGTCCTCCCTGTGAACTCAATCTGTTGTGCCTTACCGCTTCGGTTATAGACTGCCCAACCGTTGGTGAACTCGCGGATGAATACACCATCGCGGTTGTCATAGGGCCGCCCCTTTGTTTCGGCCCCGCCGACAGGACGACCCAGATCGGCGTTCCAGAAATCATACCAAATACGATCCTTGTTACGATCAATGTCTTCTACCCCGAAGAAAAGATAACCGTTAGAGTGCGTGAGAGTCAATGTTGTACATAAACGCATCCACCGTTGACTGGCTGGACTCTCCGAGGCACCGATTGCTATGCCCTGCAAAATGTTGATCTGTGGGTATCGTAGATTTTCTTCATACCAGAGGAATGCCTCTTCTATATCAATGAGTTGACGATAGGTGTAGCCTGCTTCTCCAAGTTCGGGTCCGGTTTCGATAAAACTGCCGTTAACATATTCAGTGAAACTTACAGGTCTTTGAATGCCAGCATTCGCTAGAATTAGGAAATCTTCCGGCAATCGGAGGCGGGTTTCATGTAATATGCGTTTGTATGCTGCTCGGATTTCTTCATCGGTCGCCGGGTGTAGTTCGCGTCCGATAAACCCCGCACCGTCATTGACGAATCCATCAATGGCAATGCCGTCGTAAAGTCCACTTTTCGCGATACCGACAATGTGTTCTATGAGAATGTCCTGGACATGGGGTTTGACTAAATCTATCTGATATTCCAACCAGGGTTGATTGACATCTTTGGCGACGATCTGTCCATTGGCATCCCTGAGCCACACATCGGAATCTTCAGGAAAACCGCCGGCATGTGAGGCATAGAATCCAGTCCCAAACAAAATTATATGGTTCGGATTAATATCGAGCCGCTGTTGGTAGATCGCTGCTGCGATGTCACAATTACCGGACAGTCGGTTTGCTAAGCCTTCGGTTGGTCGATCTTCGGTGATATGGACTTCAATCTCTGCTGCTTGGTAGGGTGTAAAGTCATTAATATGAAGATCATGGTAAGTTTCACTGACTTCTCTCGGTAGATTTGTGACATAAAACGCTGATTGACTGACAGATGGGTATGTTCGGTTTAAGACCCTTTCTTCAATAGATGGGGGGGACGGTGGTATTTCACAGACCTCCTCGTAATGAAAAATCTCAATGTTTAGATGGCGTAAGGGTGCGATGTCCTCGTTGAAGTTCTCTTTGATAGAAAGTCGTCTTAATCGGGTTAGGTTCGCTATGGGGCTGAAATCTGTGATGAAGTTGCTTGTCAGTCGCAAATCTTCTAAAATTGTGAGATTGCTGAGGACTGATATGTCCCGAATCTGATTATATTCAAGGTCCAACCACCGCAATCCCCTTAGATTTTCAAGCGGTGTAATATCGGAAACTTGATTTAGTGCTAAATTGAGTCGATGCAAGGTCGTAAGGTTTGAGAGCGGTGAAATATCAGAAATCTGATTTGCACGGAGTGATAAGGTGTGAAGGCGAAATAAGCCTGATAGTGGAGTTAAGTCACCGATTTGATTACTATCCCCATTGAAATCCTGCAAATTGGTTGCGTGTTCTAAGCCGGTTAGATCGCTTATTCCGCTGTTCCATGCTTCTAAATTCGCAAGATGCTTTAGATGTTCTTCGGTAAGCGGTGTATGATCCGCGAGTCCAATCTCTTCTCGAAGTGTTTCCCTGATTGCCATCCGTAAATTCGGATCGGGGAGCCAGTCTTCCGCGAAAAGAGGGTTGATTACAAACGTAACGCTGAGCAAAACAAAAACCACAAAATAGTTTCTTCTTTTCATACGGATTTCCTTTTCATTCTTTACTAACATTGATTCTGATTTATGTTAGTTACCAAACGCGTTCGCCACAATCACCAAATCCTGGATATTCACAATACCATCATTATTGAGGTCGGGTTCTACTTCACCAAACGCGTTCGCCACAATCACCAAGTCTTGGATATTCACAACACCATCGCCATTGACATCCGCAGAAGGTTGAGGGGCTTGTTTTAGATAGATTTCACCATCTAAATCGGGCAGCGTGTGTGTTATGCTTGCGATACCACTTGCGACACCAATGGTTTGCATCGGGAGGCTAATTTCTTGTGCCTTACCACTGCGGTTATAGACTGCCCAGCCGTTGGTATACTCACGAATGAATACGCCGTCTCGGTTTTCGTAAAACTGCGCTTTTGTTTCAGTGCCGCCGATAGGACGACCCAGCGGCGCATCCCAGAAATCATACCAGATATGAGCGTGGTGAGATTCCCCAATATAGAATCCACCTGTATTGTAAAGCACATAGCCATCAGAATGTGTGAGGCTTAATGTGGTGAACACCCGCATCCAACGTTGATTGTTCGGACCATCAGGGGGTTCTGTTTCCAGACCGAAACCTTCAAGACTATTAACCTGAGGATACCGCAGGTTTTCCTCGTTCCACAACAAAACCTGTTCTATCTCAATAAGATCTCTGTAATTGTAGTGTCTGTGGGGTTCTCTGACACATTCCATAAAACTGCCGTTAATGTATTCTGTAAAACTTTCTAATTTACCAAAAAAACATCCACCATTTACAAGGATCAAAAAATCATTCGGCACACGTTGACGAATCTCGCTGAAAATATAGACAAGGGCCTCCATAATCTCGGCACCCATCGCCTCGGAAATCCGGTCACCATCTATGCGCCCCTCCTGCTCATCGGTAAATTTGGCAAAATCATCAATCATCATACCATCAAAAAGCCCACAGTTTGCATAATCTACTGTCTGGTTGATAATAATCTCTTGAACTTCAGGACTTAAAATATTAAGAAAATATGCGCCAGGATCTGGATATTCCATCAGACCTCCGTCAATATCCGATCTCAGCCATAAATCAGCGGTGTCGGGATATTCATCGTGTTCTCCTACATGAAAATACACCCATATCAGAAATACGTAATTCGGATTCAGTGTGAGTCTGCGTTGATGCGTTGCTTTTGCGATTTCCATATCATCCACACCTATCTGCCTTGATAATCCGAGGAACGGTTGATCTTCGGTAACCCGATGTCTGATAAAGGCACGCTCATAAGGTAGAAAGTCGCTAAAAAGTAGGTCATTAACAATTATATATTCATCTTTCATTTGCAATTCAAACCATTCCTCAAAACTCACCTCAGAGGTGGCATCGAACAAACCATCAACCAAAATCGGACCTGTTCCAAAGACGGACGGGAATGTTCGTGTGAGGACACGTTCTTCAACCGGTGGTGCAGGCAATTCAACAGTTCGGTCACAAACTTGAAAATGGTCGTCAGCGTAAAGTAGACATCCAATCGCTAAGAAAACAAGCACACAGAAATTCAGATTTTTCATATAGGTCTCCTATTTTTGTTATCCACTCAATGCATTTGCAACAATTACAAGATCAAGAATATTGACGATACCATCGCCGTTGAGATCGGGTGTTGTTTTTCCGAAAGCGTTGGCGACAATGACTAAATCTAAGATATTGACGATACCATCGCCATTGAGATCAGCAACATTGCCAGTGCTTTTTAGATACATTTCGCCATCGAGGTCAGGGATTGTGTGTTCAATGCCGGTGATGCCGCTTTCAACACCCGTGGTTTTCATTGGTAAGGTGATCGTCTGTGCTTGTCCGCTGCGATTGTAGACTGCCCAGCCGTCGGTGAACTCGCGGATGAATAAACCGTCAATGTCGTCATCATACAATTTCCGTTTTTCACCGACAGGTTGCCCTAAATCTGCATCATAGAAATCATACCAATAGTGCCCTTCCACTGCCTGATTCGCTGCCCGTATATTTACAAGTGGCTCATGCGTGTAAAATGCCCCTCTATTATAAACCACATAGCCATCAGAGTGCGTTAGGGTAAGTGCCGTAAGCACTCGCATCCATTTTTGATTATTTTCACTGTTTGGATGTTCCGTTCCAATACCGTAACCCTGTACACCATTGACCTGTGGATGTCGTAAGTTCGTTTCGTTCCATACGAATGCATTTTCGACAAGTAAAAGGTCGCCATAATTATAGTGTCTGTGAGGCTCTCTGACAAATTCATTATAAGTACCGTTTATGAGTTCTGAAAGACTTTCCATTTTTGAAGCACCCGCGTTGACAATAATGATGAAATCGTCTGGCACACGGGCACGGATTTCACTGTAGATGTGGATTATAGCTGCTTCCATTTCTGCTTCAGACACCCCGAGCCGCTCCTCACGATTATCTACGGATACAATACGCCCCGGACCGCCGCCGAAGTTATCGCTCATAATACCATCAAAAAGCCCACAGGACGCTATAGCAACCGCTTGTCTTATCAGAATTTCTTGAACTTCAGGATCAAGGAAGTTAACATAAAAATTGCTTCCCCCACTATATGGGATGCGATTTCCTGCCTTATCCGTCATCCAATACTTAGGATCATCTGGCAAGAGATCGCCTGGCCCTGAGGCAAAAAAATCCCACCAATATAAAGACACAAAATTAGGGTTACGCGTATGATAATACGCGTGAAGCTCCTGTGGTACACCTTCAACCAATATTATATTTCCTCCCAGAGTGCTCCTTTTAAATTCTAATCCGCTCGGATCTCCGTACTTGATAGATCCCGCAATTAGAAGATCGTGATAAGGCACCAATTCGGGGTCTGTGAGGAGGTCCCAGTAGTCCCTACCTTCTATCCAAATGGGATTTTCGACTTGAAAAACAGAGGGATATGCCCGCTCGGATAACCTTGTTTCAAGTGGGGCTTTATGGAATTCAACAAATTTACACAAGACATCATATCTGAATTCAATTAAATTCAAATCAAGGAACGGTGTAATATCTTCTACTAAAGTTCCTACAATATTGAGATACTTTAAGGCAGGTAAACTCAGCAATGGACTCAGGTCTCGAATAGGGTTGTTCTGAAGTCTGACTTGCAGAAGATTTGTTAGATTTCCTAATGCGGTTACATCTACGATCTTATTATCGTTAAGGCTGAGCTCCACCAATTCAGTCAGATTTCTCAGAGGCGTTATATTGCTAATCTGATTGATGCCTAAATGCAATGTTTTTAAGTTGATTAGGTTTTCGAGGGGTGATATATCGGAGATGCGATTTCTACTCAAGGCGAGTTGTTCAAGTTTAACCAAATCTGCTAACGGAAGTAGATCGCTAATTTGATTTCCACCAAAATGTAAATGCAATGTTTTTAAGTTGATTAGGTTTTCAAGCGGTGATATATCGGAGATACGATTGGCACTTAGGTAGAGGTCTTCCAAGTTTGTCAGGTTCGCAAGTGGCGAAACATCGAAGATACGATTTTTATGGAGAGATAAACTTCTCAGATTTATCAAATTTGCCAAAGGTTGTAAGTTTTGGATTTGGTTATGATCTGCGTTAAACTGTTCTAAAGAGACTGCATGCTGCAAGCCGGTTAGATCCTTAACTTGGCTACCCTCAGGAACACCTAAATACGTTAGGAACCTCAGATTTTCTTTTTTCAATGGCGTATCATCGGGTAACCCGATCTCTTGGAGTGCTTGTTCAACGATGGCGCGGAGATTGGCATCCGGCATCCAATGTGGTTCTTCTGCGCCAGCGTAAAATAGACAGCCAATCGTTAAGAGAATAAGGATACAGAAGTTAAGTTTTTTCATATCGGTCTCCTATTTTTGTTCGCAATAGGTGTCAATTTAGTGGCTTTGATGGCATTTTGTCAAGGGTGGATATAAACATACCGCCCTTACAGGGCTTGGCTCCTGGTTTGATACCGCTGTTATAAACATAACGTCCCTACAGGACTGAAGAGGTTTTTGAAGTCTTCAAGGTTTCCGCGTAAATCCGGTTCGGTTAGGAAACCGAACCTACCGGCCCGGGGACCGTGACGTTTTTTTTTAAATTGACACCTATGGTCTCCTATTTGTGTTATCCATTAAAGGCGTCCGCAACAATCACCAAGTAGCAGCCCCCTTCATTCTACTTTGGATCTATAAGGTTCAATTCAACGAGGGGTGTGAAATCTGTTATCGGATTTCCTTGAACCTGCAATGTCCGCAACGCGACTAACCCCGCAAGGGGACTGATGTCTCCAATGGCGTTGCCGCTAATATCCAAAATACGAAGCCTCTTCAACACAGCAAGCGGACGGATATCCGAAACCTTACTATTCGCCAGCCAAAGTCGCTCCAAGTTGATGAGGTTCGTCAGGGCGTGTAGGTCAAGATTTGGTGTGTTGGGTGTCACCCCCGAAATATGTAAGTTCTTAAGGTTCATCAAAGTCGTCAGTGGGTATAGGTCTGTTATCGAATTCCGACTCAGGTTAAGTTCTCTGAGATTCGTCGCAAACTCTAAGCCACGGATGTTATGGATACCTTTGTCGGAGATATTCAGCTCCTGTAGTTGTAGCATCTTCTCTTTTGTAAGCGGCATATTCGGTAGGAGTCCAATCTCACCGCGCACTGCGATGCGCAACGCAGCATCTGGCATCCACGCTTCAGCAACACCAATTTGTTGCGCCATCTGTTGGACAGCATCATATTTGAAGTCCGTAAGATTCAATTTGGGGATCGGTGTAAAATCTGTTATCGGATTTCCCTGTACCCACAAAGTTCGCAGCGTAGTTAACCCCGAAAGTGGATGGATGTCTTCAATGTCGTTATATCTAATATCCAAGATGTGTAGGTTCGTTAACGCGGAAAGCGGACGGATGTCCGAAATACCGCTGTATTCCAGACAGATATATTCTAAGCTGGTGAGACGCGCTAACTGATGCAGGTCTATTAGCGGACAGTGACTCGCGTCAAGTTCCGTCAGATTCAACCTGTAGAGGGGTCGCAAATCTGTTATTGGATTCCCTTCAATGGATAATGTCTGCAGTTTTGTCAACCCCGAAAGCGGTGTTAGGTCCAAAACGCCGCTTCTGTGCAGAATGAGCCTCTCTAAGTTCGTTAAATTCGTCAACAGATGGAGTTTAAGGTTTGCCATAGGGAGCGAGATATCGCCGATATGTAAGTCTTTAAGTTTCGTTAAGTTTGCGAGCGGACGTAAATCTGTTATTGGATTCCGACCGAGGTGGAGTTCTCTGAGATTCGTGGCAGACTCTAAGCCGGTGATATCAAAGATGCCTTTGTCGTGCACATTAAGATAGTCCAACCTTAACATCTTTTCTTTCGTTAATGGGATCTCCGGTAGGAGTCCGAGTTCCCCTCGAACTACGGCGCGCAATACTGGATCTGGCATCCATGCCTCAGAAGGCTGCGTTTGTGATGCGTGATTTGCTACACCATCGTATTTCAGATCCGTAAGCTGCAGTTCAGAGAGTGGGTGCAAGTCTTTTATCGGATTCCCTTTGATCCACAATATTTGCAGATTCGTCAGCCCTGTAAGCGGACTAAAGTCTCTAATGTGGTTCTCTGTAAGGATCAGATGCCTTAGATTTCTCAAGCCTGCGAGCGGCGCCACATTTTGCAAGTCGTTGTCAAAAAGGTCTAATTTTTCTAAGTTTACCAGATTCGCGAGTGGACTGAGATCGTCTACATAATTGTCAGCCAAATTCAGGTAAGTAAGGGCAGTCAAGGAAGCGAGGGGCGATATATCGTTTACTTGGTTATTCCAGAGGCTAAGCCCGGTTAAATACGTCAGGTTCACGAGGGGCCTCAGGTCTGTGACTTGGTTGCCGCCCATATTGAGATAGGTTAGGTTGGTGAGCGTAGCGAGGGGCCTTAAGTTGATGATAGCGTTACCCTCATCGCCTAAGTGTAAATCGACTAAATTTTGGGCAAATTCCAAGCCTTTTAGATCGGTGATACCTTTCCCGACGGCGTGTAGACGCTGCAGCTCAAGCAGCATCTCCTGCGTTAATGGCACAGCTACCGGAAGTGCAAGTTCCTCCCGAACAGCGGCACGTAATGCTGGGTCGGGCATCCATGAGACGGTATCCTCTGGATGCACCTGTGCCCCTGGTGCTGAAACTGTTTCGGCATCTTGTAATCCGGGACTATTGGTCTTATTGGTCATGATAGCACGTCCGGCTTGATAGTGAAGTGCGGGTTTTGCGTCGGTGTCAAGGACAAGGGGTGCTTCAATGATTTCGATGGTCGGTTCCGATGCTGCCTCAAAATTATACGGTTTCTGAAACCGTATGAGGTATTTGTTGCTAAGTCCGAGCATCAGCACCACCAAAATTGCAGCCACGCCGACGGCGAGCCACGGAATAGGGGATTTTGCAGGGGGCGACGCGATCGGTTTCATATCGGCAATTTTCTGCGCGATGCTTTCTGCAAGGTCGGTAGAGAGTTGGAAACTTCCGAGCATTTCTTTTATCAAGAGCGTTTCGTCCTGTTGTAAACGTCGTCGTGCCCGCTGCAGGCGGCTGGTAATGGTGTGCACAGAGACACCAAGAAACCTGCTAATCTCTCGCGTCGTCATTTCACCGAGATAGTAGAGCGTCATGACAGTGCGTTCGCTTTCAGGAAGTTTATCAATCAATCTCTTGACAAGCTTCTGGCGATTTTCAACAGATTCAGCTTCGCGTTGCTCTGATATATAACGCGCGTATGCTGATTTATCAACTGCGTCCATAGCTATCGTCTCCATCAATTGTAGCCTTGATTTATTGTTGCGCCGCCAGTTGCTACAGTGCCGACTTGTCATAACATAAAGCCAGCCAGCGAATTGGCGGGGATCTTTAAGCGTTGAAAGTTTGTTATAGACTTGGAGGAAAATGTCTTGTGTAACCTCTTCGGCATAGTGGAAATCACCGATCTTCCGCCACGCCAAAGCATGTACACTTTTCTGATATTTTCGGACTAAAGCAGTGAAAGCTGCGTCATCGCCCGACAAAATCCTGTGGATGAGTTGAACATCTTCTATCATTGTCGTGCTCCGTAATGAATGGATTTGGGGTTTCCTGCCTATCTGTTACTTCTTGGATAGAACACCCTTTTCAGTTTTTCCGAAACGTACTTATTCGCGGTCCGCTAATAGTATTTATTAAAGACACATTTTATTATCGAAAACGTGCAAAATATAAAAAAAAAATTGAATAGGACTTATGCAAACAGGATGTTTTGCCTCCAATTGGGTGTTTCTGTTTTTCAGTGGGGTGGCAACTTTTTCAAGAGAGCTGATGCCGCTTGAATGTAATCATCATTCTTCGCATGTTCCAAAATCCACTCTAAATCCGAGGGTGACTTGCTGCCTCGATAGTAGTATAGCACCCCTAAATAGAACCTGTATGTCTCACAGTAGTTGACAAATCCTCCGCGTTGAAGCATCTGATAATTATACTCGCCCAATATCCGAATAAGGAAATCGTTATTGCCAGCATAGAATCTCTCGTTATTCAAGACGTAGGCGTTTCCATCCCACTCGTAGAGACTCATCCATGGCAGATGTGGTGATCCAGGAAGCTCCTCAATATAGATGCTGTATGGAACCTTAATTTCGTAGGTGCCATCATTATCAAGGTCAACGTATTCAGCGTCAGGCAGGAGTCCAGGAACCGTGTAGGCACTGAAGATTTCTTTGAACTCGCCGTTCTGAAAAGAAATGACAGCCACAGCATAGCCAAATTCAACCCATACGTCTAAAATGCCATCACCCGTCAAATCAACGAGTCTAAAGGACACATCGGGAGACTTAAGGGCATCTTTTGGCGGTTGCGTGAAGACGAACCGGGGACTCTGAAGTTCAACAGTTTTCGCTGCTACGTCCAATGCATAAGTTCCGGAATCAAAAAGTTTGAAAAGATCTATTTTCTTAGGCATGGCTGCCTGATGGTCAGCAATCAGGAGATATGCTTGTTTCCATTCGCCGGGGTATGCTTGACGTTTTGCATTAACAGTCATTAGAACAGCAGTCTCTTTTTCGGGGGTGTCATTGATATTTGCGGTGGCTCGGAGCTCGGTAGAGTAAAAGAGTTCTTTCGGTACGGGACGAGTCAGAAAGACGTGATACTTCCGACCCTCAGGATCATACGCATAACGAAACCGTCGATACTGAACATCAGAATCTTGGGGTATTGGAGGCGCAGCACTCACTGCTGAACTCGATAGCAGAAGGCAGATCGTAAGTCCTAAAAGTCTGGTTTGAAGAGGTTGTTTCATGTTCTTGTCTCCGGTCGAGTCTGTTAGATGTCAGACGGGTTGGGTCTGTTTTTTTAGTGGTGTGTTAATTCTTTCAAGATCGCTTCCGCGGCTTCAATGTAATCATCGTTCTTCACATTTCTGACGACCCATTGTAGATACTTTTGCGCCATTGCTGGGTTACCGCGATAGTAGAAGACTAATCCTATGTAGGAACTGTATTCATCCTGTATTGTATAATAATGCCAAAAATTATACTTTTCCAATAACCGAGCGAAGAACTTGTCATTGTTAGCATAGAATCTTCGGTTATTTAAGACGTAGGTGGTGCCATCCCACTCATAGAAACTTACCCATTCCAGAGCCGCCGCGCCAGGAGCCCCCTTGACATGTATGCTATCAGGGATCTTGATTTCGTAGATACCATCGTTATCTATATCAATGTATTCTATGGGGGTCTCTCTTCTGGGAGAACTATCGGCACTACAGACTTCCACAAACTCACCCTCCTGAAACGAAATCACAGCCACGCCGTAGGCACATTCAACCCAGATGTCTAAAATGCCATCGCCCGTCAGATCCACAAGTCTAAAGTGAGTGGCATTGATAAAATCCCAAGTGATCCCACTGATCCATTCCGTAAAGACGAAGGGTGCGCTCTGAAATTCAATGGTTTTCCCTGGCACATCAAAATGATGCGTGCCAGTATCAAAAAGTTTGAATAACTCTTTTTTCTTAGGAGACTCGTCTGCTTGGGTATCAGTAATGAGGAGAAACGCTTGGACCCATTCATCTCCGCCATTAGCAATCATTAGAACAATGTTCTCTTTTTCAGGCGTGTCATCAATATTTGCAATGGCTTTCATCACGGTAGTGTAACGGAGTCCTTCCGGTGGTGGGGCAGCCAAAAAGCGGTGATACATCTGCCCTTCACGGGAAGCCAGATTATCGTAATAATGATATTCAAACTCAGGGGTTTCTGTGAATTTCTCTCTGGTAACGGTGTATTTGCTGAAGACTTCCTTGAACGCGCCGTCCTCAAAAGAGATGAGTGCTGCCCCGTGTGCAGATTCCATCCAGACATCTAAAGTGCCATCGCCCGTCAAATCAACGAGTCTAAAGGACACATTGATCGGTTCAGTGAAGACAAACGGCGAGTTATGAAGTTCAATCGCTTTCGCTGCTGGGACCTCCGACGTATAAGTCCCCGTATCAAAAAGTTTGAATAAGGCTTTTTTGTCGAGTTTCCTTGCCTTGGTGTTGGTAATAAGGAGGAATGCTTGGTGCCAGTTGCCGAAGTCTGCACCCTGTTTCGTATCAATAACGATGAGAGCGATGTTCTCTTTTTCGGGTGTATCATCAACATTTGCGGTGGTGTCCATCCGGGTATAGTAATCAAGGTTTTCAGGTGCCGGATTAGGAAAAAAACGGTGATACCTTTTGGTAAAACTATCTTCGCGATAGTAATAGCGATACACGACTTCAGAAGTGATCGTTTTGGCGGTACTCACATTGACTACAAGAGAACAGAGTATCAGCGAAATAGAAAGCCCTAAAAGGATGCTGTGGATGTGTTTCACCGCGATTTTTGTTTGTTTATCCATTGGTAACTCCTATGTTTATCTTTCTCATCATTTAATCACCGTCCCAATTTATGAGGTTGAAGGGTGTGCCTTCTGCTTTCGCTTTTCGAACTTTTTCAAGTTCGCTCCGAACGGTTTCATTCGGCCAAAGGTCGTATTTTGCTTCGTAAAACCTGAGGAATGCATCTTCATCACCTGGAAATCTAAAGCTGCCAGACATCAATTTTTTCTTCCCTGCAATGAAGGTGCGAACTTCTGGCATATCGCCATAATGCGCGATGAGGTGCCATTTGTATTCTCTCTCAAAGGTCTCGCGGTCATCTGTCTTATTCCAGACTTCTGTCAACATAGCGTCCGCTTCTTTACGATAATCTTGATTCTTGGCTTCTGTAGCGATGTACTGTAGATAAATTTGTGCTCGTGGCAACTCGCCACGCTGAGCGTATACCAACCCTGAGTGGAACAGGATATCTTCAGCGGCTTGAACGTACTTTTCGTTCTTTCCATGTTTGATGATCCATTGTAGATGCCTCGGCGACATACTGCCCCGGTAGTGGTATACCAACCCTAAGTAGAAACGGTATGTCTCGCATTGGTCGATAACGCGCCCGTGTCGAAGCATCTGATAATTATACTCGCCTAATAACTGAATGAGGAAATCGTTATTCTCGGCATAGAACCTTTCGTTATTCAAGATGTATGTGGTGCCATCCCACTCGTAGAGACTCATCCATTCTAGATGCAGTGCGCCAGGGACACTGTCAATATGTATACTGTAGGGAACCTTGATTTCGTAAATGCCATCATTATCTAAGTCAACGTACTCAGCATCAGATAGAAGCCCCGGAATAGTGTAGGAACTGAAGACTTCCTTGAACTCGCCGTTTTGGAAGGAAATGACAGCCACACCGTAAGAAGATTTAAACCAAACGTCTAAAATGCCATCACCCGTCAAATCAACAAGTTTAAAGGCGGCATCGCGCGACTGAAGAGCATTTTTTGGAGGTCGGATGAAGACAAACGGTGGACTCTGAAGTTCAATGGGTTTCGCTGCTGGAACCTCTAACGCATGCGTGCCTGTATCATAAAGTTTGAAAAAGCCTTTTTTCTCCAACTCCGCTGCCTCGGCATTAGCAACGAGGAGAAACGCTTGAATCCATTCGCCAGCATACAGGTGTCTTTCTCTATCAACATCAACAAGCATTAAGACAACGGTCTCTTTTTCAGGTGTATCATCAATATTGGCGGTGGCCGCCATTCGCGTATTGTAAT
Source organism: uncultured bacterium (assembly GCA_964593655.1). Taxonomy (GTDB): domain Bacteria; phylum Poribacteria; class WGA-4E; order WGA-4E; family WGA-3G; genus WGA-3G. The sequence goes on from CAZQIP010000363.1 coordinate 22,733, forward strand.
AAAGCCCTTTTGGGGCGGGGATAGTCAAAAAACGGTGATACTTTTGCTCCTTATATGCCTTATACCGTTGATACCTGACTTCAGGCGTTGTAGTTTTAGGGGGCTCCGCATTCACTACAAGAGAACTGAGTATCAGGAAAATAGAAAGTCCAAGAAGTGTGATTTGAAAATGTTTTTTCATGATTGTTGTCTCCGATTCGATCTGCTTTCAGTGGGGTGGCAACTTTTTTAAGAGGGATTCTGCGGCTTGAATGTAAGCCTGCTTCTCCGCATGTTTGACCACCCATTGTAGATACCTTCGTGCCATTGCTGTATTGCCGCGATAGTAGAAGACCAACCCAATGTAGAAACTGTATGGCTCGTACCTTCCATATCGAATCAGCGCATGATTATACTGGTGCAATAACTGAATGAGGAACTCGTCATTCTCCGCATAGACCCTTTCGTTATTCAAGACGTAAGCGGTGCCATCCCATTCGTAGAGGCTCATCCAATGCACATATCGCAACCCAGGAAAATCAATCATAAATATACTGCGGGGAATCTTGATTTCGTAGATGCCATCATTATCCAAGTCAACGTACTCAGAAGAGTGCTCCCTGGCATACGCGTAGCCGCTGCAGATTTCCTTGAACTCACCGTTCTGAAACGAGATCACAGCCACACCGTAGGCATGGTCAACCCAGATGTCTAAAATGCCATCCCCTGTCAAATCCACGAGTTTGAAGGAGACCCGTCTGAAACGCCAAGATCCACCTCTCCACAATCCGTCAAAAACGAACGGTGGGTTACGAACTTCAATGGTCTTCCCTGGAACATCGAAATCATAAACGCCCGCATCAAAGAGTTTAAAAAGGACTTTCTTCTTCGGGAGCCCGACTTCCTGAGTCTCATCCTCAGCAATTAGGAGAAATGCTTGGCACCAATCGCTCCATTCTTCTCCTGCCCTAGCTACCATCAGAACAATCGTCTCTTTTTCAGGTGTGTCATCAATATTTGCCGTTGCTTTCTGTCGGGTGTCGTAAGATGCACCTTGCGGTGCGGAGAACTGCAAAAAACGGTGATACTTTCGACCTTCAGGATCAATTGGATGATCAGCATAACTTTTAGACTCGACATCAGAAACTTCGGGTGTTTGGATGTCAGCACCCACCGCCGAACTCCACAGCAAGAGCGAGATAGAAAACCCTAAAAGTGTGGTTTGAAGATGTTGTTTCATGTTTTTTGTCTCCGGTTGGGTCTGTTTTTTATTCAGGTGGCAGTTATTTCAAAAGCGATTCGGCGGCTTGAATGAATTCGTCCTTCTCGGCATTTTTGACGACCCACTGTAGATACTTTTGCGCCATTGGAACGTTGCCGCGATAGTAGAATGTTAATCCGGTGTAGAAACTATATACTTCGCATTGCGGGATATATCTTCCAAATCGAAATAGGAGATGATTATAATAGTCCAATAACCCAATGAGGAACTCATCATTCTCGGCGTAGAATCTTTTGTTATTCAAGATATATGTGTTTCCATCCCACTCGTAGAAACTCACCCATTCCAGATATGCTGCTGTAGGAACACCGTCGATAGATATGCTGGTGGGAATCTTGATTTCGTAGATGCCATCCTTATCCAAGTCAGTGTATTCCATGGGGTCATCCCTTTTGAAAGAACTATGGGCACTGCAGACTACTTTGAACTCGGCATTCTGAAATGAAATGACTGCAACCCCGTCGGAAGATTTCACCCAGATGTCTAAAATGCCATCGCCGGTCAAATCAATGAGTTTAAAGAAAACATGACCAGACCAAGGACGACTACTGGTCGCTTCTTGGATGGCGAAGGGTGGGCTCTGAAGTTCAATGTTTTTCCCTGGGACATCGAAATTATAAGTCCCTGCATCAAAAAGTTTGAAAAGGTCTTTTTTCTTCGGCAACCCGTCTGCCTCGGTCTCAGCTTCAGCAATCACGAGAAACGCTTGGACCCATTCACCGCCAGGACCATCAACGCCTGTCTCAGCAACTATTAGAACAACGGTCTCTTTTTCCGGGGTGTCGTCAATATTGGCAACGGCTTTTGTCTGGGTAAAGTAGTAGAGTTCATTCGGTGCGGGGAAATGTAAAAACCGATGATACATTAGACCTTCAGGATTTGTCGGAAGATCATAGTGTTTATAGTTGACGATAGAAGTTGTAGATGTGGAGGTATCAGCGTTTACTGGAAAAGTGCTGAGTATCAGCAAAATAGAAAGCCCTAAAAGGAGGCTGTAGATGTGTTTTGTCATGATTTTTGTTTTCTTATACATTGGTAGCTCCTCTGGTAAACTGTTTGGCGATGAAGGATGTATCTCTCAAGCGTTGTTTGATGATTTATTCGCTCAAGGGCAATCACAGTTAGTGGCATCGGTCCGCAAGAATCAGAAAAATAAGTTTCGGATTTTCTATCGCCAAGCACACCAAACGCTATAAAAGTATTCCATACTCGGGGGCGGAGAGGGTTCAGCATTCTCCTCCTCGCGCTTGTCTCGAGCCTGAAATCGGAGTCGATAGAGGCTCTTAAGCAATGATGCGCGCGTTAACCCATGCCCTTTTTTATTGAGGTGTAATTCAAGTTCGCTATCAATGAGACCAGAGATAGACCATTCATGCTCGACGGCGATTTCAAGTAGCCAATATTCGCCGCGTGTAAATCGTGGTTCCATACTATTGTTCCTTTACTGCTTTCTAAATAAGCGTTCGATCTCAGCCTTATACGACGAGTCGGGGAAGTGCTCCAGCAGCTGCGCAAATACCCATCGCGCAGCGGTTTCATCATCGAGTTCCAGATGTCATCTCAATAATCCGTATCCCCCGAACTATAAAGATAAGAAGAAACCCCGACACCGGTTAGAATAGCGGCACCGAAAACAGATCCGGCGGCAACTGATAGCATTCGATATGATCGCATTTTTGATCTATAGGCATCGGCGTAAAACTTGACATATTCAGGCGATTTTCCGATTAATCTCTCAGGGGGTGGATTTGGTGGACGGATATAATATGCAATCAGCGTACTGAAGACTACTGCAGTACCGACTGAGGCACCTACGCACGAAAAATAATTTTCTTCATATCCAATGGCCATGTCGTAAAGACATAGACCCGTCACACCACACGTTGCTGCGGCGAAAGGAGCACTCATGCCTGCTCCAAAATGCGCCAGTAAGCTGACATCGCGGCTGGCATCCGATTCAGCATCAGCTTTTGCCTGAAGCGGTATAGAGCCGTGTGGAATATTCTCATATTTTTTATACAGATTTGGGCTATTAGCAGCAACCGGCGTAGATGGAAAAATCCCGCTACACCCGAGTAACCCCACCGTGAGCACGCCAACAATGTTTATGATTACAACCCTTATCAAAACAGACATAGTGATTTCCTTTGTCGTGGCCCCCAAGTTCGATAGATAGGGTTCCAAACCGCATCTACGAGCGGAATGTATCCGTCCGATTTAATTTATAGTAAAGTTTGGACAATTCGTGTTTCAGACAAGCTGAGTTCTTAAGGGGCTATATATTTTTCCGCGAGTTTCCTACACGCATGAAACTCTGAGAAAATGACCGCAAGCCGAAGAAAGTGCTATTGCTTCGCAGTGAGAATAGAAATCAGTTTAGCGAGATTCCAGCCGTTCAGGGATACCGTTATCATCCAAACGGATGATAAAATACCGATCTTCTGAGTCTACTCCCCGAAACCCCGGAAGCCAGACGCTATAAAATTGCTCGGGTTCAAGAGGTACGGCTTTCACATCCGCTTGATAGCCCGGTGGCACTTCTCCGTAGGTCAAACAAGAAACGGGGGATGTTGGCTTAATACAATCTAAGGACCAAACCTGTTCAATTCTGTCCCAATGCAAGTCAAACTCCGTGGAACGTCGGACTTTCCAGACTACAATCGTTCTAATGCCCAACCGTTCTTGAAGAGATGCATCCCGATACAGACAGAACGTCGGCTGTATCAGTCCTGACCTCGAATCAACAGTGATATACCCAGAGGCCGGCTGGCATCCACCGGAAACCAAGCAGTAACTGATGATGAGAGGGCTAACGACTGCAATAGCAATACCGATTCTATTTTTCATTTATTAAGGTGTGTGCCTCCTATTTCCTGATCAGCATTTTCCGCAGAGACGATGAACCATCCGCCTGTAATTGATAGAAGTAGATACCACTGGCAACGCGTTCTCCAACAGCATTTCTGCCATCCCAATAGGTGGCGCGGGGTTTGCTGGTGTAGTAGCCTTCCCGTTGATGCCCGAGATCGAGTTGGCGGATGACGGTACCGTGCATATTATAGATAGTGATTGTCACTTCACTTGGGTTCGCGAGGTGATATGGTATCCATGTTTCAGGATTGAATGGGTTCGGATAGTTGGCAAGCAGGGCTGTCTTCTCAGGAATTAACAATGCTAAGAGGCGTTGAAGATTCGCAATGCCCTGTCGGAAGGTCAGTGAACCGTCATCTTCAACCCGTGCCTGTTCTATCCATCCCTGTATCATCGTTGGATCCAATCCATCTACGGTGTCCATAGCAAAAATAGAGGGCGCGGCGGAAGTCATGGATTCACTGAGATGGCGCGCGACAAGGATGAGGTCTAAAATGCTGACAATTCCATCGTCGTTCACGTCTACTTCTGAGTTAGCAGATACAGTTTCACCCAATCGCTGCGCCACCAGAATCAGATCCAGAACGCTTACTTGTCCATCCGCATTCACATCCCATTTCGGCTTGGATTCCACAGTAATAGCAAGATTACGTATACCAGCGGGGATAATATCACCCGTACTGGAACCGAGTTGAAAGTTAGGCAATGCGAACTGACTTTCACCACCTGCTCTCGCTGAGAAAATTATTGAGAGCAGCGTGCCCGTACCCCTAACACCGTCTTCTGAAATCAGTGCAGAACCTAAGCCCGCAATTTCACCCCCCGCGTTATCAATCGTGCCTTGTTGGAAGAAGGTCGTTCCGCCATCTGTCTTCAGGAAATCACCCTCGTTCACTTCAACGACCTCAAGCACATCAGGGTTAAATGTCAGATCAAACTGCCATCCTGCTAAATCTGTGACTTTTTCAGCGTTGACGCGAACGGTAAAAGTATCGCCGACGCGAATACTTGGTGTATCTGCCGAAAATGCGAAGCCGGTCCCTGGAGATACTACTGTATATTCTGTATCAGGGGTAAACCCAAAATAAGCCCCCCATTCATCACCATTGAACTCAACCGCGACCAATAACACATTCATCCCTTGCTTCAGCGTGACCGAAAAGTAATCTTGATAATCTGCAGCCCACCCAATCAGGTTCTCGTGAACGAACTCCCCATTGAACCAGACCTTGTGGTTATGATTGCTTCCAGCAAACATCGTCGTTTTCTGTTCACGCGGTGAATTCATAATGAGGGAACCATAAACGACATCATCTCTTTTATGATCTTTTGCTATACCAATATCACTTAGTGCTGCGTTGACATCGGGTCTGTCTGCAGAGGCGGAGGCGATTTTGTGCGATGTCCACACGTGTTCCCCGACCAGACTTCCCTCTGTTGCTCCATAGGTAGCAATCCCCAATTCTGTTACAGCACCATCGCTCGCATGCGAGAGATAATCCATTTTCTCATGAAAACCGACACCTGGTACAAACATCCATAACCAAGGTCCCTCTATTTTTGGACCTCCGTGAGGGAAACCGGGATTGTTATACCAAGCGAATTCTGTATTCTCGCGTAACCCATCTAAAGGCGAAATGTCTGATATGTTATTTCGCTGAAGGTACAATTCATCCAAGTTTCGCAAACCTGCAAGCGGTGATACGTCCGATATACTGTTGGTAGTCAGGTCTAGCACTTTAAGGTTTTTCAAAGATGCAAGAGGCGAGATGTCTGATATATGACGGTTAGCGAACAGTGCAAGTACCTCCAAATTAATCAGTCCTGCAAGTGGGGAAACATCTGATATTTGGCTGGCACCAATTGTCAGTATTTTCAAACCCGTTAATCCTTTTAAAGGTGAGAGATCAGATATCTTGGCGGCATACATTTCCAATCTTCTCAAATTTGTGAATTCCGCCAATGGCGAGAAATCCGATATTGGAGATCCTTGTAACTCTAACCATCTGATTTTTGTTAATCCTGTCAGTGGCGAAATATCGGATACGGAGGTGTTCCAAGCTCCTACACCCTCTAAGTTCGTTAAACCTGCAAGGGGCGACAGATCAACTATCGCCTCGCCCGAAAATCGCACCTCTTTCAGCCTTATCAGTTCCGAGAGAGGAGATAAATCAGAAAACGAACTATTTCTCAGATTGATTTCCTTCAGTTTTGTTAATCCTGCAAGCGGTGATATGTCGGATATCGGGTTGTTCTGAAGATACAACTCCTCCAGATTTGTCGCGGTCTCCAGTCCTGTTAAATCACGAATTCCTCGACCAACTCCCCTAAGCTCCACCAATCTCTTCATATTTTCTGCCGTTATCACAGCACCAGGTGCTTTGTCAAGTGCAGCTTCAATTGCCTCGCGAAGGTTTGCATCCGGAATATAAACGGAAGAACCAGGGATACGTTCTGTCTGAGGGGCAACAGGCTTAATTATCGTGCTGTCGGGAGAACTCAGCATCGCAACTATTTCATCGAAATTTGATGTCCACACATCTCTTTTCACCGTGCCACTCCCACCCGTCAGCACCGCCAAACCTAAGTTTTTCAGACTCGTATTCTCGCGTATCTTTTCAAGGAAGTCCGCTGTTTCTGACCCTACGGCCGCTGCGGCATGCGCCGCATCAAGCGGTCTTTGAAATGCTTCGTAGAACCGTTGAATCGGCTCAATACCGCCAAACACGCCACCCGCTGCTTCAAGTGCTGTCCTGTAACGCTCGGTATCCTCCGCAACAAGCACATCCATCCTCGCTTTGTCTGTATAGAGGCGTAATGCCCGGTCTTTGTTAAACGGTGGATTCGGATTCTGCTCAACAACACCACGCACCCCATCTTTAAACACCTTCATCCCTTCTGTGTGGCAACCGATACAAGAGAGACCGTTACGGACAGTCGGATCACTCGCGGCTGGGTTGGATACGATACCTATCGGTGCAGCGTCAAGACGGTTGCCACCGGCATCCACCAAATAGTATGCCTGCAAGCCATTGGGAAGATTGAAGATAATCTCGCCACCATCGTGTTCAAACGCGAGCGGATGCGTAAAGATATTCTGTGTGCCAACACTCCCAGCAAAGTCGTAACTTTTCCAATACGCACCATAGCGCGATTCGTGACGTTCAACAACGCGGTTGTGATTAGATACACCAGAATCGTCGAAACCCGCACGCCAGACGCGGTGTCCCGCGGCATTGCGGAGATTTTCAACAACATCCACTTCAAGTCGTGTCTCTAACGCGCGATCCGTTTCAGGCAAGCCCAAGATGTCGTGATAGAGCGGCGGTAAAGAAGCCGTCGCAAGAAACCAATCAATATGAACAAACGGTACCTCGCAACGCATTGTTTGGCGTAGGTTCACCAGTTTTTCGCGGAGGACTGTCTGTGTTGGCGCATCGAACTCAGTTTTATACGGATATTCTGCCTCAATCAGTGTCCATCGATTCGTTCCAATCTCCCATTCGTAGTCTCGCAGATCAATGTAGAAGATTGTTGCTTTCAGATCAATGGGTTGTGGGTTACTAATCTTACGCCCCCAAGAGAGGCTATTCACGAGCTTCGAGAGTGCCCGCCGATAAGCAAGCAGTGCTTCTGTCGTCTCGCCAGCGTTATAGAGATGTGTGAGTGTAAAATAGCGTGCAAAGGTGCGGTCAAACGGGGAGAGTGAGTTGACGTGATTCTCAATCGTCTCAAGCATCTCCTTGGGTGTTATGAAGGCGACATCTGATTCAAAGGGGTCTCTCCAATCTGGTGCGCCTGCCAAAATCCAATTCCGAATGGTGTCAATCGCCGCTTGTGAGAGCGGAGGCGCGTTGAGCGGCATCCGTCTCTCTGGCGCAGTTTCAATTAACCGCTGATAGAACTCAGAAGCTTGAGGATTCCCCGGAATGACTGCCCCGCCGGGTGCGACCAATGCCGCATGTTCAATGATGAGTTGTTCTGTATAGGCACCGTGTTCCCCGTGGCAGTTGAGGCAGTTTTGTTCAAAGATCGCATACGCCCGTTGTGCAAGATTTTCTTGCGCATCAATATGCCCAGATCCTAAAATGACAAGTGTTAAGACAATTACAAAGATGTATTTATTTCCAATTTTCATGGTCAATTCCTTATAATCAGTAACTTTTAAGTGCTGCCAGAGTGTCCAATTAATTCTAAAATCCATCAATAAACGGATTTGGATGCGTTGATATATGTCTGATGCGTTCACTTCCACAGAAGCACTGTACGGTCTCGACTTCTACTTGCGAGGGTCTTGCCATCGGGACTGAACGATACGCTATAGACACTACCCGTATGACCCGCAAACTTCGCTTTCACCGAACCCGTCGCAACGTCCCACAAAAGAACCGCATGCTCCCCTGCGTCCCGGCTCCCAGTCGCCAGCGTTTTACCATCGGGACTGAACGCGACACTCCTAACCTCACCTTTATGCTCGCCGAGTTCCGTTTTGAGGACACCTGTCTCTACGTCCCATAAACGGACCTCACTATCATAACTCAAACTGGCAAGTACCGTGCCATCCGGGCTGAACGCCATACGCCTGATTCTACTACCAGTATCAAGTATCCTTTTGCGTTTACCCGTTGCAACGTCCCATAAAAAAACCTTATAGTCATAATCGTCGGCATAGTCTTTCGGATTCCAAGTTACACCGGCAAGTATAGCCCCGTCTGGACTGAACGCTGCACGCCTGACCTCACCTGTAGCTCTCGTGAGTGTTGCTCTCACCGAACCTGCCGCAACATCCCATAAAATAACCTTACCACTATAACTCACACCAGCAAGGGTCGTGCCATCCGAACTGAACGATAAACTCCTAACGCGCCCATTATACCCCGTGAGCGTGCTTTTCACCGAACCCGTCTCAATGTTCCACAAATGTACCTTCCTGTTCTGGTTTGTGCTGGCAAGTGTAGCTCCGTCTGGACTGAACGCGACACTCTTGACCTGATCCGTATCAAATCTGGCTTTCACCGAATTTGTATCAACGTCCCATAAATGCACCTCACCATCCGGACTCCGACTGGCAAGTGTCTTGCCATCTGAACTGAACAAGACACTATTGGCAGTGCCTGTATGCCCGGTGAGTTTCGCCTTGAGGCTACCCGTCGCAACATCCCACATAAAAACCGGGTGGTCCCGTTTGCCCTGATTCGCGCTTACAAGTGTCTTTCCATCCGGGCTGAACAAGACATGACTGACCATAGCCGTATGCCCTACAAGTTTCGCTTTCACTGAACCTGTCTCAACATCCCACAAAAATATCGTATGATCCTTCTCACTGCGACTCGCGCTTACGAGCGTTTTTCCATCAGGACTGAACAAGACACTATTGACCACAGTTGTATGCTCTGAGAGTTTCGCTTTCACTGAACCTGTCTCAACATCCCACAAAAACAGTGTTTTGTTTGAACACGCTGCGAGCGTCTTGCCATCCGGACTGAAGGCTACACTGTTGACCCTATACTTATGACCAGTGAGTGTCAATTTTACCACACCTGTCTCAACATCCCAGAAAAATACTGTCCTGTTTGAACATCCTGTTAGTGTCTTGCCATCCGGATTGAACGATAGATTATGGACCCCGCTTGTATGTCCTGTGAGTGTTGTTTTGAGGGTGCCTGTCGCAACGTCCCACAAACGAACCGTATCCTCATAACCCCAACCATCACTGACGAATGTTTTACCATCCGGACTGAACAGCACATCACTGACCCCGCTTGTATGTCCTGTGAGTGTTGTTTTGAGGGTGCCTGTCGCAACGTCCCACAAACGAACCGTACTATCCAAACTCCCACTGGTAAGTATCGTGCCATCAGGACTGAACGATAAACTATTGACCCCACTTATATGTCCGGTGAGTGTTGTTTTGAGGGCACCCGTCGCAACGTCCCACAAACGGACTGTACAGTCCATATCTCCACCGCCACTCGCGAGCGTCTTGCCATCCGGACTGAACGATAAACTATTGACCCAATCCATCTGCCCGACGAGCAATGCAAGTTCTTGGAATGTTTTAGCATCATACAGCCATATACCGATGTTACTTCCTACCGCAAGCAACGAACCATCAGGAGAATATATTACCTCTCCGACACTCCCTTTACCGAGACGCACTTTAGCACCCTCAGGTAAACTGAGTTGAGTATATGCCACATCCTGCGCGAACCCGGGAAGGATACTGGTGCTTGAAACTATTAGGAGTGTTAAGGTGAACAAAAACGTTGTTTTTACTTTCATGTGCCCATTCCTTTTTTCAGACGGACAGTTAATGAATTTAAAGGATCCGCTCAAAAACATGAAACAGATTTTTCTGATTGTTAAAGACACAATTTTGGGGTGGAAAACGTGCATTTTGCGAAAAAAAATAAATTTGGATTTTTTCAGGGGTTGTCTGGCAAGCGTCGGGATAGGCCTTTACCAATTAATTTAGGACTCATCCCCTCAATATTATAACATCCGGTTGAAACCGATTGCCAAAAAAAGCAAAAGATTGGGCAGATGTTTTCTATTTGATTTCTCCATGAAAAGGTGGTAGAATGTATCTTATAGTAAAACCTATAATTAATTGGGCACTCTTAAACAGTCTGAATACCTGTGACAGGCATTCAGACTGGCGCAAACTGAAAGTTTACGCTACAAAGATGTTCACTTATTTACGGGCTTCACTATAAAGGAGACTTCTTGATGAAACTGTTATCCCATCTATTGGTTTTCGCGATTGGTATCGGACTTTACACCGCTACAGCGACACCCGCAGCCGTTATTGAACCACCTCCGTGGCAACCCACCGGAAAATACATACATCCCGACATTAAAGAGAGTTCCGGCATCGTCGCGAGTCGGCAGTTTGAAGGGGTCTACTGGACCCTCAACGACTCCGGTAATCCCGCGACACTCTACGCCACCAAACTGAACGGTGAACTCATCAAAGATATAGCAGTCAAAGGTTCCCGAAACTTCGATTGGGAGGCACTCGGTATTGACGACAAAAATCAACTCTGGATCGGTGAAATCGGCAATAACAGCAGACTGAGATTCGATCTGAAAGTGGTCGTTGTCGCAGAACCGGATCCGTTCACCGAGACGGAGGCGGAAGTCATCGCGAGTTACCCATATCAATACCCGAACGAAAATGTGGATGCGGAAGGACTTTTTATTGTTGAAGGTATCCCTTATATCGTCTCTAAAGAGAGAGAACGGGCGGTGCTTTATCGGTTCCCGACCCTGCAAGTCGATACAAAACAGGTATTAGAAAGGGTTGGCGAATTCGCCGAAGCAAGGTTCGTGACAGGTGCGGGTGTGTCTGAAGATGGCACGCGGCTTGCTGTTTGCACCTATGCCGCGCTTTGGGTTTATCACAGCACAGCGGGTGATTTAGCGAAAATGATTCAAGGTACGCCATGGCATTTACCACACAGTTTCTATGGGGAAGCCGTCTGCTTTGATGGCTACAACCTCGTCTTGACAAACGAGGCGCGGGACATCTACGCGGTGCCGCAGTTTTGGTATGAGAGGGAGTGGACATTACCGCCAAAGGATACCCAATCGGCAACGGTTTTATTACCTAAGACAACAGCCCATGGCGTAACAGTTCAGGTAGAAGATTATCGCGCGGTGGGAATTGATATAGGTGGCAGTCATGTCGCTTTCACGCCAGAGGCTGTTGAGGAAAGCGGATCCTTAATCGTCCCGATTGAGGCTCCTTACAGGGATGTTTATGAAATCCGTGCCGTTTTGACACGTGGGCAAGAGTATGCACACGTTCAATTATCTGTCAATGGCACAGCAGTCGGGACACCCTACGATTGCTATGCTGCTGAGTCGATCGCCGGTACATTGGTCTCATTTGGAACTGCCCCCTTGAATGCTGGTGAAAATCAGATAGTGCTCAGCATCGTCGGGAAAGCATCCGAAGCCACAGGATATAAAATTGGTGTTGATTCCTATCAAGTGTTACACGCCTCCCCTTATGTCAAGCGTTACATGATTTTGGGACCGTTTCCCAAGACAGATATTGACACGATTGGTGAACTATTGCGCCCTGAAGGTCAATTGGATTTGGAGAAAACCTACACCGGTATTGATGGCAAAGCCGTTCACTGGCAGGAGGCAGCTACCAGAGCAGATGGCTTTCTCAATTTACGCAGAGACCTCGATCCCAACCCAATGACTGTCGGGTACACGTTGGTGTATGTCCACGCGCCGAAAGCGACCGATACCGTTATGTTGATCGGGAGCGATGATGAGATCTCTGTTTGGTTAAACGACACTGAAATTCACCGGAAAAGTATCAATGCTGGCGCTACGGCGGATGCAGATGCAGTGCCGTGTCAACTGAAAGCGGGATGGAACACCGTTTTGTGCCAAAAAGTCGACAATGGCTGGTCTTGGGGTCTTTATTTGCGGTTCACGGATGCAGATGGAGTTCTCAGATATGCCACCCACCCTGCAGAGTAAAGACCGAAACAGGATGTTGAAACGCTGAATCCTTTTACAAAGTGGTGGTCCTTGGTCTTTTCCGCGCTATCCAACCTACATCCTATCAAATTTTCCTGCCTATCAGCCTACTTGTACCCATTTCTGTCAATTCAACGTTAAATAAACAGGTAAATATACCATCAAGGTTTAAACAGTGCAAATAGACACATCATTAAGGTTGAAAACAGCAGTGGGGTGTATTCGATGCAATTTAATTTTCTTAGACGTAGCAGACAAAACTTGCTGCGAGTCATACGAAAGTTCGTTTTAGTTGGGGTAATTCTGACAGTCGTATCTGTTAGCGCAGGTGCTTCAAGCATAGCACACCGAGATATTTTTGTCGGCGCGAGTGCACGCGCAGTGGGTATGGGGAGTGCTTTTACCGCCGGGCCCTCCGCAAACAACGGTTTCCTCTGGAACCCGTCTTCATTAGGATTCATGGACGGTGCGGAAGTGAACATGAGTGGGATGCCGGTTTCAGGGGGAACATCGAGTAGTGAGCAGGCATTCTCTGTCGCCGCGAACCCCAACACACTTGGTATAACAGACAGAAATTTCGGGAACCTCTCCTTCGCGACATGGCTTGATGGCTGGGGCAGCAACGTAACTGAATCTACACAAATTGTGCTTTTCGGATATGGACTTGCGTTCGGACAAAACGCGTCAGCAGGTGCAAACCTACGCTACTATCAAAACAATACACCGATCAGAACGAATTTTCTATGGAGCGTAGATTTGGGGATGCAGTTTGCCTACCCATTGGAGAAATGGGGTGATACGGTGCGGGTCGGTCTCAACTTTTCCGAATTGAGTAACGGTATTCGAGAGGACGGCGTACTTCTTGAGAGTATACCGTTAGCTGCACGCTTCGGCACAACGTACGAATTAGGTAAAGACACACTCTTTTCCGCCGATCTTGCTGTCCGAGGCGAAAACGACATCAATTGGGGAGAACGGCTCCGATTTCATGTCGGTGCGGAACGCTGGCTCATCAATGGACACTTCGGGGTCCGTATCGGCTATACCACTTTAACCGCTTACGATACACTCTGGAGTGGTGAATTAGCACGAGGTGTCAGTTTCCGAAATTCGACCGGTCAACTCGATTATGCTTATGTGACTGGCAGTGAATTAGAGCAAGAAGTTCATTGGATCTCTGCGACCTTACGCTGGGGTCGGAGTGATACCAAACCTGCAGCAACCGTCATACCCCCTGAGGTCGTTAAAACCGAGGAAGCCCCAGCTGCGCCGATTCTAATGCCAGCGACCCTCACCCCTGCTGTAACGCCTGAAGCAACCGCGGTAGAATTACAACTTTCAGCGTATACAATTTCACCCAATAACGATGGTATTGCCGATAATACGACCTTCCGCTTTGGCCTCCAAAAAACTGGCGATTCGCAACAGGTCGCAAGTAGCACCTTGAAATGGCAGCTGAATATCCGTGATGAATATACCGAAAGTATCTGGGAAAAATCTGGGATAGGTGTACCCGCAGAAGGTATCGTCTGGGACGGCATTGCGAATACTGGTAGTTTGGTTCCTGACGGTAATTACGAGGTGCAGCTGTATCTTCTCGACGCGCAAGGGAAACCGCACTTAAAAGATAGCGAGAAGCTCGCAGTAGACCTCATTCCCACGACATTAGAACTCTTTGGGAACACACCGACAACCGTCAGCGTGAAAACGTGGGATATGAGTCCGATCGCACATTGGAAACTTGAAATCTTCGATACTGCGAATACACTCGTTGAACAGTTAGAAGGGGAAGGCTCACCGCCCGCCGAGATCGCTTTAAGCAAGGTGCAAACGCAGCCAGCCGCAACTTACACCTGTAAGCTGCACGTGCAGGACATTGCGGGTAATCAGAGCACACAACAGGCGGAACTACAACTCGGTACAGACACTCAACCGACAGTAGGGCCGACAACGCCAACAGCCAAACTGACACTGATGGTCGGTTCTTTTGCACAATCCAGTAACGCCGAAATGATGGCTGAGAATTTGGGATGGATGTATCCAGATGAAAAGGTGCAGATATACACGGCTGTTGTTGACGCGAGAACGATGCATCGGGTAACGATCGGGGAGTTTAACGCGCGGGCAGAAGCAGCGGATCTCAAACAAAACATCCAAGAGACACAAGGCATTGAACCGATATTGATCACGGTTCAATAACATAGCTCTTGGCAGCGTCAATTTAAAAAAAGAACCGTCGCGATCCCCAGACCGGTAGGTGCGGTTAGGAA
>CAZQIP010000364.1:0-2848 GCA_964593655.1 uncultured bacterium
CCTCTTAACTGACAACTGATAACTGGTAACTGACAACCACTAAAAAAGGAGAATCCAAATATGGCGAAACAGCCAAATATCGTCTTAATGGGAGTTGACTCGCTCCTCGCAACCCACATGAGTTGCTACGGGTACCACAGATTGACGACACCGCACATCGATCGGTTTGCCGAGAGTGGTACGCTCTTTGAAAAAACCTACAGCGCACACATTCCAACAACGAGTGCTTACGCCTCAATGCTGACAGGTTTAGATACCTTCAGCACGCAAGTAGTCGCGCTCCGCCACCAAGGACCGCTCCGCGAAGAGGTCAAAACGTTAGCAGAAATCCTCAAAGATGCAGGTTACGACACGACGTGTGTCGGGTTCGGCGGACCAAGCGCACGAGGGTTTGACACTTATCTTGACTTCTCTGGCTGGGGACCCGATGACTCTGGACGCAGCCCGAAAGCGGAAAACCTCAACAAAACCACCCTCCCAGAACTGAATCGGTTGATCGATCAGAGCGACGAAAAACCGTTCTTCCTGTTCCTGCGCCACATGGATCCACACTCTCCGTATCTGCCGCCCGCGCCTTATGAACGGACGTTCTATCACGGCGACGAGTGCGATCCGAGCAATAAGTCTATGGAACCGGTGATGGCGTTCAAACCGTTTTGCGATTATTTTGCCTCTTGGATGCCACCCGGAATCACCGACAAGGATTACGTCATCGCGCAATACGACGGCGCAATCGCTTATATGGACGCGTGTATTCAGACGCTTTTTAATGCCCTCGAAACGCGCGGTGTGATCGACGAGACCATCATCGTTATCAACGGCGACCACGGCGAAACGCTCTACGACCACGAGTGCTGGTTCGACCACCACGGACTCTACGATGTCACCTTGCATGTACCACTTATTATCCGCTATCCAGGGCGCGTGCCGGCTGGAAAACGGGTCTCAGGCTACAACCAACACAAAGACCTCGTACCGACACTCCTCGAATTAGCCGACATTGAAACCGATATAGCATTCGATGGCAAAAGCCTTACATCCTTGATCAGTGGTGAGATAACCTCTTACGAGAGTGAATTCTATATCACAGAATGCACCTGGATGCGCAAGCACGGTTGGCGGACACCTGAATGGAAACTCATCGTCGCCCTTGAACCCGACTTCCATTTCAAACCGCCCGTTGAACTTTACAACCTCATCCAAGACCCCGATGAGAATGAAAATCTCGTTGACCAACACCCAGACATCGTCAACGTTCTCGAAACACGCATGAAAAACTGGATCCACCAGCGAGAACAGGAGACAGGATTGCCGAACCCGATTATGAATCAAGGCGATTGGCACGGGCACAAAGGGGTCGGTCCATTCAAAACCTCCGAACAGGCGTACGATACGATGCACATCGGAAACCCCGGCGAAGCCGCACGTTTACAAGCAAAATCTCGTGATGAATAGCCATCAGTGGTAGCACAAACTTTCCAGTTTGTGCTACCACTGATAACCGACAACTATTAAAGAAAGGAAAACTATATGCCAGATTATACACGAGATGAAGTTTTAGGAAGACTCCATTCGGAATTAGATAAAGGTAAATCCTTGCTTGCTGTCGGTGCCGGAACAGGGATCACCGCGAAATTCGCTGAGCAGGGCGGCGCGGACCTGATCGTAATTTACAACTCCGGACGCTACCGCATGTCAGGTTTTGGCTCTTGTGCTGGACTTTTGGCTTACGGCGACGCGAATGCCATCGTCATGGAGATGGGAGAACGCGAGGTGTTACCCGTCGTCAAAGAGACACCCGTTATCGCTGGTGTCAACGGCACTGACCCGACCCGTCGGATGAGCAACTTCCTCAAACAGGTTCGCGATGTCGGTTTTGACGGTGTGAATAACTTCCCGACCGTCGGCGTGATTGATGGGACTTTTCGCCTGACACTCGAAGAGACCGGGATGGGTTTCTACAAAGAGGTCGAGACCATCGGCATCGCGCATGAGATGGATCTTTTCACGATTGTTTATGTCTTCAACCCTGAAGAATCCGAGAACATGGCAAAAGTCGGTGCGGATGTCATCATCGCGCACATGGGCACCACAATAGGCGGCACCATCGGCGCAGAAACCGCTTTTACATTGGAAGATGCCGCAGTCCGTGTCCAAGAGATCTGCGACGCTGCGCAATCGGTAAATCCAGATGTTATCTGTCTCGCGCACGGCGGCCCCATCTCAAAGGCACCGGAGGCAGCGTTTATCAACGAGAAAACGGATACTGTCGGTTTCGTCGGTGCCTCCAGCATCGAACGATTTGCTTGCGAGGAGAGTATCCCGCGTGTTACCGCTTCATTTAAAAAAGAGTCAGTAACTCCAGAATAAATTAGAGACTTGTGCAAAGCATCCACCCAACGTCCACTTCACAAGTTAAACTATTGACTATAGTTACAGGAGCGGGTTTCCTCCCCCGAAGAAATTCGGGGGTTTCCAATCCGAAGAAATTGATGAAAGGACCTATCTTTAAAGTTCACGGTACTCCCGAAAAACGCAGATATTTTTACGGTTCAATGCTCATCATCCTCGGATCACTTGTATCTCTGTTCAATCCACATCTGATAGCGATGGCACTAATATGCAGCGGTTTCTGGCTCTGCTGGCACGCGATACGGTTTAAAAACCCGATCACACCACTGAATTGGATGAAACACGTTCTTTTTTTGGGGAGTGTTGTCACAACCATCGGATTAATTATAATAACCCAAGTTGCTACCAACGGGTTTTGAGCATTGTAACACGGTTTTCCGAACACTTTCTTCACCCCGTAGGGGTGGTATGTCTATAGAAACGGTGTATCTAAGAG
>CAZQIP010000365.1:0-10489 GCA_964593655.1 uncultured bacterium
TTCTTCAAAGAGATGAAGCTGGTGCAATATTTTCGGAAAACCAAGCATCTTTTATTTTTTACCTTTCCGTTTTTTAATGAAGCTCCCGATTCCTGTTCTTAAAGAGGCTTTTTTTAAGCGGAAAACGTGCAAAATGTAAAAAAAAATAAAAATTTATTTTTTCTACCCATTTATAGAGAAACGCGACTGGCCCCTATATCCCCATAAAAACCCTTATGCCACAAGGGTTAGATACGTTTTTCTGGTGTCATTCAGTTAAAATAGTGGAAAACAAAATTTTTTCTTCAAAACATAAATTTTGCATTTTTTGGCAGATTTTGCATGTTTTCCGATTAAAAATATGCCAGATATCCCTGAACGATAACCGCTCCTATCTTCATAGGCATCACATCTGGGGTCCGCAGTATAACGATCCAGAATATTTGATGGCACCCTGTATCGCGTACCATTCGGAACAGCCAGGGGTTATCACAGTCAACTTAAAGAGAGCCGAGATTATCAGGGTTTTAGGGGGAAATATGGTAGGGAGTGGTGATTCCGCCACTACAATTGAGAATATATGGCAAACACTTCTAAAGCGGTTTATGAGATACGCTGTAGTGTTTTAGCGGTTTTCCACGTAAAATAACCGTCTGGACGCTTAAATTTTCATCAACAATAACGAGGTCGGCTGTTTTACCGGCTGCGATTGAACCTACGGACATCGCGACCCCTAAATTTTGCGCGGGTGTTAATGTCGCCATTGTTAATGCATCTTCGAGAGAATTTCCCCAATTGATAACGTTACGGACACCCTCGATAAGGGTAATGTTCGCACCTGCGAGACGTTCCGTTGGTTTACCGACATCGAGCCACATCGCGCCGTTACGGACGTACTTCTCGGTGGTGCCAACTTCAAAAGCGGTGTCGTGCTCTGAGATCGCATCTTCATTGAGGCGATAGGCATCAAGTTCAGGAACATAAGTGGCTGATACCTGCCATTCATCAGTAGGGACCCCGGCGAGCTCTGTACAGTCCGTAATCAACCCGACTGCGCCAATCCCTTTCTGCTGGATCAGGTTGTTCCCCCAAAAGGGGTGGACATGGTGTTCATCGATGATGAGTTCTGCGTGGATATTGGGGTGGGAAAGCACTGCTTCAAGGGCACCGAGCGTTCGGTGATGCATTCCGCTCATACCGTTGTAGGTATGTGTAGCACGTGTTATGCCAGCGTCAATCGCTGCCATCGCTTGTTGATATGTAGCATTTGTGTGTCCCATTGCGATGACGATGTCGTTGTACGCGTCTGTCTTATAGGCTGCGAGGTGCTTGATAAATTGGAAATTTTCATCGTTTTCCGGTGCGAGCGAAATTACTTTCAAGGTGCCGTCGGAAGCTGCCCACATTGCATGAAATTCTTCAAAGTTCGGGGGTGTAATATACTTCGCGTTCTGTGCGCCGTTTTTGGCGAGACTTCCAAATTTTCCTTCAACGTAGGAACCAATAATCTGTGAACCGTCTGCTACCGGCTCATCAACAACGTGTGCGATAGCGGTTAAGGCACGATTGATTTGTTCCATGCTGCCGGAGGAGATACCTAACACCAACGAGGTGACACCACTGCGTGCATGGGCGCGAGCGATTGCCGCTACGTCTTCAATCTTACCTGTCATCGTATCGTAGCCGCCACCGCCATGGACTAATCCATCAATCAACCCCGGAATGACAAGGCAGTTAGACGCGTCAAGGACCTTCCCCGACGGTTGAGGTGTATCTTTTGTTATCTCTGAGATTGTGTCGTCTTGAATGACGATGTTTCCCTGTCCGTAATGTTTGGGAGTGTAGATATCGCCATTCGTAATTGTCAGTGTTTCCATATCTCTGGGAGTGCCTTAAATTTCGTTAGATCTGTTCAGATACCCACAAAACACTTTGCGCGAGGAATCGCAGAAAGAGTTCTACTTCAAAGTCCTGTTGATGTCCGAGTGAGGTATAACAGACGCGACCGCCGTTATGCGAGCGTGTCCATGCTACAGGTTCTGAATGTTCATCTGTGTGTCCCATCAGTAGTAGAGATGTATCGTCACCAAGTGATGGGTTCTTATAGAGACTTCCGTAGGTATCAAACGCTGGGATGTCTTTTAGAATGGGGTGTTCCGCCTCAACGATTTCAACGTGGGTAATGGGTCCATGCCCGTAATGCCCTTGATAGTCGCCACCGAGAACATCTTTATCAAACGCAAGATAGTTTTGATACGCGTGGCTGGCTGTCCTGATCCCTACGATGGGTCTCCCTTGTTCACAGTAATCTTGAAATTGCCTGAGTGATGCGCCATCTGTATTGAGACGCCGCGTGAAAACTAAGAGCGCGTCTGCGTCATCTAATGCTGCCAAAGATGGATCATCATCTTCCGAACTATAGACGATTAGATTTGTTTTAATCGGATAGTGTTTTTCAAGAAACTGCTGGAAAATCATCAGAGATGCTTCCGAGTCGTATTCAAAAGAACCAGAGAGCATACAAAGGTTAAGCACAGTTTTTCTCCTTTCTATCTTCTTCTATCTAAAAACAGAAAACTGTAGGGATAAGGATTTTTCTCGTCGGGTTCGCCGTCAATGCGTTTGACTTCCTGCCATGCTGCTATGTCAAACTCGGGGAAATAGACATCGCCTTCAAACGTAGCATGAATCTGCGTGATATAGAGCCTGTCGGCGTGCGGTAAAAAAGCTTGGTAGATAGGCGCGCCGCCACATATCATGAGTTCTTCTGTTTCTAATGCCTCACAGTGTTTAATAATATCGTCCACTGCGTATGCGACGATACATCCTTCTGGAGCCTTGTAATCTGTATTTCGCGTGAGGATAATGTTGAGCCGCTTGCCTAAAGGACGTTTGAGGGTTTCAAAAGTTTTGCGTCCCATAACGACGGGCTTACCGATGGTCATGTCGCGGAAATGCCGTCGGTCAGCAGGCATCTGCCACGGGATATCCGGTCCGTTGCCGATAAGCCGGTTTTTGTCCATCGCGGCGATCATTGAAATTAACATTTTAGGATTCTGCTCCTTCCTCTTGTTCTCCCATTTCTATCCCGCTCACGACCTGTTCAGCAAAACGGATGACTGTCTCTTTTAGCATACGAGGGACCAGTTTAATCTTGTTTCGATGTTTCCACTCCATTTCAAATTGGCCTGTCTCTACGAGTTCATCAATCCCGTTTTGAACAGTTTTGACATCGGTTTCAAAGTGGTCAGCAAGTTTACGGAGGCTTAAAGGCTCCTCGGTTTGAAAAGAGAGTACTTCAATCCACAACCACATGCCCAACCGCCGTGCAAAACGCGAGAGGTCCTCTGCAGTGTCCGACAGATGGATAATTGATGCGAAACAGTAAGCAGCGTGGTGTGGATAGTCATTTAGGAGTTCCTCAAACTCCTCAAAAATTAGTTGAATGAGGAAGGCTGCTTCTTCTGATAATGTTAATTCACCGATATCCAGAGGGTTTCCATTCTGTCCGGGATCACCGAAGTTATTCCGGTTTTGCTTTTTTTGTTCCATTATTTCCTTAAAATACGGTATAGTGAGTTCGGATGTATGAAGTTTTTGGTATTAGGCGACTCAAATTGTCAGCTATTAGTCAGTAGCGGAAACGTGGAAATATGCAATGTAAATCTCAGGAGTTCTACCGACACCTATTAATGTTACCTTTTCATGCGGTTTTATTTCTTTAATAAAAAGTCTATCCACCCAATTATCTGGAAGTCCACTTTTATCCATCGTATTACTACTTCCGGATCCCTTTGTCCAGTTGTGCCAATTCTTTTCAGATTTCCCGGGTCTGTGCCAAAACACTGTGATCCTGTCGCCAGCTCGGAAGGTTTCAGCATTTGTAAAGTCCCCCGGCTTGGTGTTCTCAAGGTGTTCGCGCCCGCGAAACGTCATATAAGATTTTCGGATTCCCGGAAATCCGTGGTATGATTGCCGCAGCGGGTTAACCACGCCATGAAAAATCGCTAACTCATCGAGTCGGCTCATTCCCTTTATTTCAAGAGTTTCATGTTTTTTTAAGAAATTGATAGGAAGCATCTGTTGCTCGTGCAAGTCTCCGGTATCAATGTCGAATTCCAAGATATTGTCCTTGAGTTCAAAGTTAGCAATCTCTGCGTTCTCTTCCTCCAAAACCCAATAAATCGTAATCATGTCCCCAGAGCGAAAAATAGCATGCTCGTAGGAATCTCCACAGCCTAATAGCCATATTAAAAGGCTTATCGCGAGAAGCGTCAGCTTTTTTATTTTCAGCATCTTGATTCTCCTGTTAGACGATCATAGGGGCGCGAATTGCGTCGTGGTGTTGATAGTTCTCTAACTGAATGTGCTGCATCTTGAAAGCATCAATTGACTTGATTTTCGGATTCAACACGAGCTGCGGGAGCGGGTAAGATTCCCGTTTTAGTTGCATTTCGACGGCTTCAAAGTGAGCGTGATAGATGTGGGCATCCCCTAAAGTGTGGACGAATTCATAGGGTATTAAATCTGTTACTTGCGCCACCATGTGCAGAAGCAGCGCGTAGGAGGCGATATTAAAGGGGACACCTAAGAACATATCACAACTCGGCTGATACATCTGTAGCGACACCTTGCCGTCTGCTATAAAGAATTGAAAGCACATGTGGCAGGGTGTCAATGCCATCTCCTCTAATTCCGCCGGGTTCCACGCCGTGACAATATGTTTACGACTATGCGGATTTGTGCGGATTTGTTCAATGACCTTGGCTAACTGATCAATCGTCCCATCTTCGGTTTGCCATTTTCGCCACTGAACCCCGTATATCCGTCCGAGGTAGCCATCACGCCCCCAAGCATCGGCGTTTGCGTTCCATATCTGTGTCCCGAGTTTCTCAAACTGTTCAGCGTGATCATAGCCGCGCAAGAAGCCTAAGAGTTCCGCTTTTACGGACCGGAATGCAAGTTTCTTCGTGGTTACGGCAGGAAATCCGTCTTCGAGATTATATCGCATTTGCATGCCGAAGATGGCTCGGGTCTTCCCATTTCTGCCCTCTCGGTCAACGCCCGTGTCTAATACTTGCTGCAGTCCTTCAAGGTATTGTTTCATCGCTACTGATTTCCAGCATTTATGTATGGCTGGTACCCCTCCTATGAACACACGCTGGCAGCACAAGGCTACCGATCAGTGCTGCCGAACCCGCCCCTTGAAGCGGCGGCCATCTGTTCAACCTCATTCCATTCTGCCGTATTTACACGGACAAAAATCCCTTGCGCAATCCGACTGCCTCTTTCGACCTTCACAACCTCGTCGGTAAAATTATAGACTTGGATTTTCAGTTCATCCTCTTCGCCGCAATAGTCATTATCAACGATGCCGACCCCTTGTGGCATCAGCAGCCCGAATTTGCGGGGTGTGCTGCTTCGTAGACAAACCATGAGCATATAACCGGGAGGGGTTTCGACAACGACATTAGCAGGGATGAGAACGATAGATTGTGGCGCGATTTCTGCTGATTCTCGGCAGATAAAATCGAAACCTACAGACCCTGATGTTTCATATTTCGGCAACGGGAGCGTCTTATCTATGCGTTTGATATTAATTTTCATCGCCATTACGGTACTGCGACTCCTGCTATTTTGCATGCTATACGATACACGGAGGTGCTCGCTGTGATAAACAGGGTTTTCCAGTCATCATCTCCCCATGCCAAGTTGGCCGCGCGCTCAGGGACAAGGATAATGCCGAGGTGCGTTCCGTCTGGTGCGAAGACCCAAATTCCGTTTGGGCCGGTTAGATAGACATTCCCTTGGACATCAACTTTCATGCCGTCGGGTTTGCCGTTGTCGCCCTCTTCTTCACCGAATACACGATCGTTGGTGATTGTGCCATCGGGTTGGACATCAAATGCGCGGACATGCATCCGTTCGGTATCGTTAATATAGAGAATGGATTCGTCAGGTGAGAAGCAGATACCGTTGGGTCTGTCAAAGTCGTCAACGAGGAGTGTCAGCGTCTGATAATCGGCGGACAAGCGGTAGACACCTTGAAAATCGAGTTCTTTTTCGGATTCAACCCCGTAGGCTGCACTTAACCCGTAAGGTGGGTCTGTGAAATAGAGACTTCCATCGGATTTGACAACAATATCGTTGGGGCTGTTCAAGCGTTTGCCCTGATAGTGCGAGGCAATTGTGATAACATCGCCATCAGCGGTTGTGAGTGATACGCGTCGGTTTGCGTGCTCACAGGCGATGAGATGTCCCCCTTTATCGTAGGTCAATCCGTTTGATTTTCCAGAGGGCTCCCGGAAAATCGTCATCCCGGCATCGGCATCCCATTTCCGCATCTTGTTAGCAGGGATATCGCTGAAAAGTAGGAACTGCCCTGTCGCGTGCCAGAGCGGTCCCTCGGTGAATTGGCAGTCAGTTGCTATTTGTTCAATGTCTGCCGCTGGGTCAACCAAATCTAATAGTTTTGTGTCGCGTACGTCAAGTGCCATATTTTCCTCTTAAATGTTATACCACTGTAACATTAACTTAGAGTTTGGACAATCGCTGGAATTGCAAGTGCCTAATGAAATCAAGGACGGATTGCTGCGCCTTGGAACCTTTTAGGAACTCACGTTAATAAAAGTAATAACTGGAAGATGTAGACTCTTCTGCTACCAATATAATGAGAACACCATACAATGCAACAGTTACACAGGTGCTGGCAACACACCCTTCAATAGCTCCGCGTGTCTGAATATTTTTGGCTTTTGATGTGTAGGCATCGGCGTAAAAGGCGACATATTCTGGTGATTTTCCAAGGAGAGCACTGGCAGGTGGAGCCGGTTCATACAAATAGCTTCCAGCGACTGCGAAAAGGCCACCGAAACAGCCGAAAGCACGCCATATATTCTGATTCGTGCGATCTACCGCGTCTCTTTGGGCAGCGTTCATGGCTTCAACTTGAACCGAAAGTTGTTGAGCGAACGTCACAAAAGGCATTCCGAAGGTCAGGAGTGCCATCAAAAAAACAAAAAAATGGAATGTGGAATCTATTTTCATCTATTTTCCTTTCAATATATAACAATAACCTAAGTTGCTACCTAAGCAAAACAACCGATTCAATCATATACAGTCATCTATAATGATTTACTCAAGTTTGGACAATTTGTTCGCTGAAAATACCTTTGACAACTATCCTTTTTAATGTTAACATACTCTTAAAGTGTAGATATGGGGTTTCACGTGGTGATCGTGCGCCTTGTACACTGTTGATTTAAAGTAAAGAAAGTGCCTGGGGCGATTCGAACGCCCGACCTTCAGCTCCGGAGGCTGACGCTCTATCCAGCTGAGCTACAGGCACATAGCGGTTTCACAAACGAAACTGGTACTCATTTATAGACATCTTTAATTATTTTAACAAGTTCGATGTTTTTTGTCAAGTTTTTCAGCAAAAAAATTTAAGGAGGCGTAACACGGTGAAGCGCAAATTCAAACAATTTTCAATTCTCACGGTCCTGGTTGTCTTTCTATTTAGTTTTGCGCCGGATATTGTAGAGAGCCGCCGCGGCGGTTTTGGTGGCGGACGGAGCTTCAGTCGTAGCCGGAGTTTTAGTCGCAGCTCAAGTCGGCGGAGCTACAGTGCCCCGAAGCGATCCACGAGTAGCACACGTAGTCGGAGTAGTACCAGTCGCTCTTATAGCAGCCCTCGTTCATCGACTCGGACGACACGCAGCACGGGTAGCACTTATAGCAGAAGCAGCGCATCAAGAAGCACTGGCACGCGTGCCAGCACGACAGCCCGTCAGAAACAGACGGCGACGAGCCGTGCGAAAGCAACGACCGCGACAAATCGCAGCACGACTGCCTCCCGCGGTCAACAACGCGCAACGACGGGTCAAAATCGGAAGCAGGTCCGGCAACTCAAAGCCGAAAACCGTACTTTGAAGCGTCAAGTCAGGACAGCGAACCGCCAAACCGCCCGCGCCCGTCGGGATCAACGTTCTACGATTACCGTCAACAATTTTGGTGGTTATTACCCTATGATGGGGTATTCGATATATAGTATGCAAGCATCTATGATGTTTAATAACTTGATGTTCGGTATCTATTTCCATGATTATTACAACCATGCGATTCAACGTAGTTACCTGTGGCACTATCATCATCGGGATTATGACCGATCACATTGGAGTGCCGAAAAGCAGGCGGAGTACGAGTATTATAAGGAATACTACGAAAGCCAAGGTGTTGAAGCGAATCCGAATTACGTGGATCCGGGAACCAATCGTGACGAAGACTATGTCGCGAGTTATGTTGAGGAAAATCCGGATGAATTTTATGGGGATGATGTGGAGGTCTACACTGTTGAGGAGCTGCCGGATGAGGCGGCAATCAAACAGGAACTCCTCGCAGCGGCTGAGGAAACACCGACAGTAACAACACCTACTGCGACAACAACGCAAACGCGGGCACCACCGACCACGCGGACTGTTTATGTAGAGAAAAAGACATCTGGCGCGACTTGGTTTGTTCTTATTTTTGGCAGTCTTCTTGTTGTTGGTGTCATCGTGTTGGTCATGTATAACAAAGGTTATTTTTAGGTGGTGGTATGGCATTATTTGGCAGAAAAGATGGGAGACCCTTGTTCGGTAAACGGAAAGAGACCGAACCGAAAAAGCCGGAGCGGCATGAGTTGGTTGACATTCCGATTGACAGCATGATTGAACTCTCCGACCTTATGACGTATGAGGAGACGGGAGATACTTCACACGCTTTCAAACTTGTTACACGCAAAAAGTATGAAGGCGACAGCCTGCGTCGCTATATGTATCACATTCGCGACGTGGATGAAGAGGTCGTGATCGGTGTGGATCATGTTGCGGGGACTCAGGACGCATACGAAATTTCGCGATGGATTGTTGATGATGAATGTGAACTCGCTGATCCGTTGCCTGAATTCATGACGCTCTATTTTCCAGACCCGGATAATGAAGATGAGGACATCGCTGTTGAATACAGTCGACAGGATATTGTTACCGCAACGTTGACGGTTACAGATGCCGAGGGTGAAGAAAAATTCGATGTCGAACTCCACGAATACGCCAGCGGTGATGAGTTTATGTCTATTGAACTTTGTGGGGATTGGCTAACTTTCTACACCGGGGTCCTCATCACGCGTTCTGATATAGAAATCTATCCAGCGATGGAACCAGCGTCTGAAAGTAAGTAAGTTTTGACTCTGATCTGTGAGTCGAGGTTTTTGTGCCTCGACTCACGACCATCCTACCTCCCTTTCTGATACGATTGAAATTTAGCGGGTACTTGAGATAAATGAGAGGTGATAAGAAATGAATATACTAGAGATGTCTAATGAAAAAATATATGAACTCGGAATTAAAGTCCTGACAAAAAATCTGGGTCTTGCTGGAACCACGCGGTTTCTCTATATCTGCAAACCTCAAGAGACTGATGCCTCCGCGGCATGGCAGACACTCTCTCACCTCAAAATGGAAAAGATTCAGAAAGAGGTTTTTCAGGCATACGAGACAAAACACCCAGTGCCTGAAAATGAGCATATCCGAAACCTAAGTAGGCTGCCCGATATGACACTTTATACATTCGGGCTTGATGCGATCTTGGACGAACTCGGTCTCGTCGGAATGGCACGCTTTATCAGAATACGCAAACCAAGTACTATCGATTATACTGCTGAACGCCATAAGTGGCTTGATAAACTTGATAAGGAGACAATTTGGGCAGGAATTCAGCAAGCAGAGCAGGAATATTTGGAGGAACAAGTAAAGGGGACAAAATAGGCAGAACGCATGCAAACTCTTCAACTCCGGAAAATCTATCTGGATACTTGTTGTTTAAACCGTTTCTTCAATCCTCAACTGCAAGCGCGGATTCGTCAGGAAACGCGGGCTATTGATACGATTCTCTTGAATTTTGACACGCAAGAGTGGTACTGGATTGCTAGCAGTGTTTTGAGGTTTGAAATTAACCAAACCCCAGATTCAGAAAAACGAGCAGAGTTAAGACGTATACTCCAGCGCGCACACGAAACTATTTTAGCTGGGGCGAAGGAAATAGTAAGAAGCGAAGCCCTTGAATCATTGGGATTTAAGCATTACGATGCCTTACATATTGCGTGTGCTGAAAGCGGTGGTGCAGATGTTCTTTTGACAACCGATGACCGGATGTTACGACTCGCGAAACGCCACAGCGCACAACTTCAGGTCCGTGTTGAAAATCCGTATACATGGCTGCAAACGATAACTTGATATGTCAAGAACAACCGGGCGAGCAGACTTCGCGGATGGCGATGCTGATTATTAGCAACGCTTTCGTCTTCCAAAGTTCCCTCGCCGGTAAGCCTGAAACTGAAGCTAATATTTTTAACGATTGGGGGTTGGTTAACTACAACCCCTTTTGTAATTGTGTTTACGGTGAGTCGTTGCGTTGGCATTCGGTTTTTGTCTCATTGGTGATTGAAGAGATGATTCATTGCCTTTAAATAGGC
>CAZQIP010000366.1:0-6086 GCA_964593655.1 uncultured bacterium
TTATTTCCGTAACGAATGGCGTGAAGGATTCTTCCGTAGGGCATCCGTTTCTGTGCAAAGCGAGGCTTCTAATACTTACAAAGGTGAAGTCTTTCGGCGGGGTCTCTCTGTATCTTCACTGATTCTAACGCATAGCGACTATGCACTCGCCGCTGGCTGGCGTGGCGGACAATTTGAAGAATTCAGCGATAGCGTTTTCAGCATCGGATTACGTGCGCGGGCTTCTGACAGGTTCAATAATGTTGGTATTACCTACAATTGGGGTGAACAAGCAGGTGAGCGAATTCATCGCATCAGCGGGGATCTGAACCTCCGCGTCTACGGCTTCACTGCAGGGCTCTCCTCACGCATCCAATGGCATTTCGAGCGTCGCTATCAACAGATCCTAACCCTCACGTATGATTTCAGTCCAGCCTTGAGCCTTGGTAGCCGTTTAATTTGGCAAGCAGAAGGTGTTAATATCTACTTCGCATTGCGTAGGTCTGGATATGCTGGCACGGATTTCTTCATCATCCTCGGTGATCCAAATGCTTTGGAATTCAAACAGCGTTTGGTGGCGAAGGTGATTCGTGCATTTTAGATTCTCTCTCGGATGACACAACTTACTTTCGTATAATCACATTTTATAAGCACCGCGCTGCTTTACAAGGGGCGCGGTAATTCTTTTATTTTCGTAAGTTCTATTAGAATTATGCACCTTTTTCTTCCAAATTCGCGTCACTATATAGTGAAGTGAATCGATTACCTATTCTTCACGCTTTTTAAGCACACCTACCTGAAAAACGTACGAACCGTCGAATCCCTTAGTATTAATAAAAATAATCTTACTGGAGATGTCCGATGAGAAGTGATGATGTTAAGTTGATCCAGCGCACCCTCGTAGGTGATGAGGATGCCTTTGCAAATCTGGTAAAGAAATACCAGAAGCAGATCCACATGTACGCATGGCGGAAAACAAAGGATTTCCACATCGCCGAAGATATTACACAAGAGACGTTCCTACAAGTCTCACAGAAATTGGAAACCTTGCAGGATCCAACACAGTTTAAAAGATGGCTTTATCAGATTGCAAATCACCTCTGCATCGCATGGTTCCGAAAAAATCAAGTATATGCCGAATCGTTCAACGAAACCCATATCTGGGAAATCGAGACAGGCGCATATTCCCGATACGTCGCTGCGGAACATGCTAAAATGACCGCTGAGACCCAACGCGATCTGGTTGAAAATCTGCTTGCCAAGTTGAATGAGAAAGATCGAAAGGTCATCACACTCCACTACTTTGAGAGTATGACATCTTCAGAGATCAGCGAGTTTGTAGGTGTATCAGAAAACACGATCAAGAGTCGCCTGCGCCGTGCCCGGCAGCGATTAAAAAAATATGAATTCATGATTCAAGAGGCATTAGACATCACCATTGAAGGCGATCATCGCTTTCACAAACATTTGAACGGAGATTTTGGAATGAGATTAACTTTTGAAAGAGATGCTTTTTTGTCTTCCCTACAAGTGCTGGAGAGTGTCGCGAGTAAACAAGATACTGCGCCGATTCTCTCAAATGTTCTCATCCACGCGGAAGGGGGCACAATTGAGTGTATGGCAACCGACGCGGAAATGGGTATCAGAATGAAGGTTGACGGAACTGTCAAAGAAGCGGGATCAATCCTCGTCCCTGCCGAAAAATTGGCGGATATCGTTAAAACGTGGCCCGCCGAGCAACCGATAGATTTAGCAACAACGAAAGACGATCACGTCGAAATTACCTGCGGGGACAGTGTGCGCAAAATCGTTGGGTTTCCTGACAAAGCGTTTCCACAATTCCCAGTTGTTGATCCAGAAGCATTCGCTATTGATGGAGAAGTTCTACGGTCGGTTCTTTACAAAACCACATTTGCCGCAGCGACAGACGATGTCCGATACTACCTAAACGGTCTCTATTTTAATCTTCTTGAAGATAGAACCGAAGTCGTTGCCACCGATGCGGTTCAACTTGCACTCACACACTGTGAACCGCTCAAGTTATCTGAGGACAAAGATGGGTTCATCGTCCCACTCAAAGCTGTCAAAGAAATTGGGCGAACCTTTGCCAAGTCCGCTGAGATACGGATTTCACGTATTGAGAACCAAATCCTCTTTGCAGATGCAGACACCACACTGACAACGCAATTGATAGACGCTGAATATGCGCCGTATGAGAGTATCATTCCAGAATCTTTTGAGGGTCATGTCGTCGTGCCGAAAGCATCTATTATGGACACAACGCGTGAAATTTTTGCCCGCGCAAATCCGAAAGAAGATAAGATTTGCTTAGAAATCAATCCACAACAGATTCGGATATCGGCGAAGACGTCTGAGACGGACGAAATACATGAGACATTAGCAGCCGAGTCTGGCACTGGGAGCGTCCGTATCGGTCTGAATGCGCAGATGCTGATAGAGACACTCTCACATATTGAAACGGAGTCTGTCTCGCTGGCATTCACGAAAGCATTGAAACCTATCGTTGTTAAACCGATTGGCGAGGAAGGACATATCTGCGTTCTCTGTACAATGCTCCTGGATTCCTAATCGGAAGACGGGATAGATGTTTACTGAAGGGTTCAGTCGGGAAGCGTGTCAACTGACATGTTACCTGACACCTCAAGGCAATCCGAATGATTTTCATTGAATCCATTGCCGTAGCAATCAGAGCGCTGCTTACAAACAAACTTCGTTCCTTACTGACGATGCTCGGCATTACGATTGGTATCGCAGCGGTGCTCGCAATGGTTGCTATCGGCGATGGTGCCAAAACGATTATCCTTGAGGATCTCGAAAAAATAAGTGGGATTAACATCTTTACAGTTCTACAAACCTCTTTCAAATGGGTCGCAGGTCGCCGGGTCCCCGCACGGAGCGGGGAATATCTTAACTATGGCGACGTGCAGGCAATCGAGCGGGAATGCCCATCTGTGCAGATTGTTGCCCCCCGGATTCCAGAATGGTCGCGTGTGCTGATGCAAGCCTCAGACGGTACAAATATCCGTGCTGGTTACAACGGTGTAGATGAAGATTACGCCGTAGCATTGGCGTGGGACTTGGCAACAGGACGGTTTATTTCCGAGGAAGACGTTAAAAATTCGACCAAAGTCGCTGTGCTTGGGGCAAATGTCGCGACGGGGTTATTTGGCGAAGTGTCTCCACTTGGCAAAGAGATTAAGATCGCTCGGCGTACAACGAGTGCTATAAAAGAACGCTTCATCGTCATAGGTACACTGGGGCCACGCGGTCGGAGTCTTGAATTCGGATTTAGTTTCGACGATCTCGTTTTTATGCCGATTACCACTGTGCAGCAACGTTTCACAGGCAATAACCGAATCCCGCAGATTGCTGTTCATGTACACACCGTAGAAGATATACCTCAGGCGATTGCGGAGGTTAAAGCCGTCATTCGGAAAAGACACCGAAACCAAGATGACTTCTTTGGGACTTTCGACGTACGCTTAGGACTGGCGCGCCTCATGAAAATCAGCACACTCATAAAGACAGCGTTAGGAGGGATCGCCTGTTTTTCACTGCTTGTCGGTGGGATCGGTATTATGAATATGATGTTGGTTGCTGTCGGAGAGCGGACCCGAGAAATCGGACTACGAAACGCATGTGGTGCGAAGCGGGCAGACATTTTATTACAGTTCCTTAGTGAGTCGATTCTCTTATGTAGCATCGGTGGCATATTCGGTATCGGACTCGGTGTTTTCGCAAGCAAAGGGATGGCACATATCGCAGTGCGTATCGTGAAAATCGTCCCTGAATGGCCCGCAGTCCTCTCCGTACAGTGGGCATTAATATCCGTCTTTTTCTCTATGCTACTGGGTGTCAGTTTCGGGCTGTATCCCGCCATAAAAGCCACGCGGATGACACCAATTGAAGCGTTACGGATTGAATAAATCAGAAACTCAAAACCTTACAAACATTCGGCAAAGTAAAACAATGTTCCTAACCCTGATACGCCAAGAACTTTTGACCCATCTGATGAGCGCGCGTTTTTTTGCTGCAGTCATCATTACACTCCTACTTGTCGTTGCCAATACGTTTGTCCTGATCGGCGCACACGAAGAGCGTCTCGCCGACTATAGCCAGAGAGAAGCCGTGAATCGCGAGACAGTCGCCGCAACACCTGCCTATTCGGTCTTGAAGTTGAAAGTCCAACGTCCTCCCAACCCCCTGAGTCTCTTTAGTGCTGGCTTAGAGACGCGTTTTGGCAGCGATATTGACATAGCGTTTGACAGTGTGCCAGCTCTCTCAAACCCGATAGCTGATGTCAGACCAGAGGAAGAACAGTGGACGTTTGGTAGCGTACCATCCCTCTCAAGTCCGGGGACACCCCTCGGTTTAAATAATCCCTATCTCCATCTCCTTTCACAGATAGATATCGTCTTTACCTTTCAAGTTGTGTTGAGTCTACTGTCCCTGCTTTTCGCTTATGATGCCATTGCAGGAGATTGGGAAACCGGCACCTTGCGCTTGGTGCTCTCACACCCTGTCGGGCGCGGGAGCGTCCTACTTGCCAAGTATCTCGCGGCGATGGTCTGTCTGCTGCTCCCTATATTAATGAGTCTACTGCTCGCCCTGATTCAGTGTTCTTTCGCGCGTTCCCTGCAATTTGGCACAGACGACTTTCTACGAATCGGCGGCATTGTTTTGACAACAATTGTCTACCTGTCAATTTTTTACTTGATCGGTTTACTCATTTCTACAACAACTCGTCGTGCTGCCACGTCCCTGATGCTCTGTATGTTCCTGTGGGTGGTTTTGGTGCTTGTCTATCCAAACTGGAGTCGGTTTGCCCTGAATCCGGTGGGTGACATGCGTGCAGCGAAATTATCCACTAACCAGCAGATAGCACAGATTCGGGAAGAGGCAGATCGAGAACGGGATCGGTTCTTAGCGAATAGTCCGCTTAAGGGCGACCCTCCACTATTTTTTGATACATTTGCAGGGACAGGCTTCTTTAAAGGCGGGGGGTGGTATCTCGGAGACTTCCCTCGGGTTAATATCGAAATCGAATTGAAAAATACTGCGGATACCTTGGTAACACACTTGCGTCGTTACTATGAATTCGCATCAACGCTGCAAATCCAGAATGCCGAAAAGGTGTACTTAGCTGCGGAGCAACTGGTGGCACAGATATCCCGCAGGCAGGCACGATGGGATGAACGACTCATGAAACTTAGTCCGGCGAGTCTGTACACGTTCGCAACCGCCGCGTGGGCAGGTACCGATTTAGACAGCATGACCGACTATATCCGAGCCGCGCAGACATACCGGCGTACCCTCATTGACGCTTTTCATGAGAGAAATACCTTTGTGAGTCTACAGTGGTTTTCAACGAATCAAGGAACCGTAGACTGGTCGATTCTGCCTGACTTTCGTTTTGAGCAGGCAGATGTCAGCATCAACGCACAGCGCGCCCTACCGGAATTACTTTTGCTGGTATTCATCAACCTCGTCCTATTCATGGCAACATTTCTGGTCTTCATCAAAATTGAAGTATAGAATGGTTATCAGTTATCGGTTTGCCTCACAGTGAGAGTCATCAGTTAAGAGATGTTTTGATTCAGTCAAAACCCTCTTTTAACGGATAACCGATGACTGATAACTAAAAATTAACGGATGACTTCCTTAACTGAAAACTGAGAACTGAGAACCAATAAAATGATTTGGCATATTGTTATACGCGAACTTTTAGACCACCTCACGAGTCTCCGATTCGCCTTAACCACGCTCATCCTCGTAGCATTGATGATCACCAACGCCGTTGTGCACCTTCAGACACACCCCGAACGCGTTCGGAAATATTCCGAGAACATTAGTGCCTCCTACACCGAATTGAAATCTCGCACACAGTTGTATGCGCTGCTGCAAAAGGGTCCCGGTAAATTATACAAACGGCCTTCATTGCTCACCTTCATTGCCGATGGAGGGGACGCGCTTCTACCAAGCGAAAGCGTAAGTGGCGGTTTCTGGAGATTATACGGACTGTCCTACATTTGGGCAATGGGCGTTCCACGTCTGAATATGGATGCGATCAGCAATCACCGCCCGAC
>CAZQIP010000367.1:0-4001 GCA_964593655.1 uncultured bacterium
GTGAAAGCAATTGACTGCGACATCCATAACGAAGTCCCAACCTTGCAGACACTCTACCCGTACATGTCTGATTTCTGGTGCGACTATTGTCAGAACTCCGGCTTTAGGGGAGCCGATGCAAACGATTACCCACGCAGCGCACCACTCACGACGCATCCCAATGCACCTTCCCCTTGGGACATCGATCTTTCACATATCCGTCAGCAGTTACTTGACGGTTGGAATCTTGCGTACGGTATTCTTAACTGTGCCTACCGAGTACAAAGCGTTCATAACCCTGACCTCGCCGCAGCGATCGCACACGCAATAAACGATTGGCAGATAGAACATTGGCTTGATCCTGAGCCTCGACTTCGCGCTTCGCTTGTGATACCAAGCCAGATCCCAGAACTCGCCGCAAAGGAAATCGAACGCGTCGGCGCACATCCAGGGTTTGTTCAGGTCATACTACCAGTCCGTTCTCGGACACCTTACGGTAACCGGCTCTACTATCCGATTTATGAGGCAGCGGTACGCCATAATCTCGCTATCGGTATCCAGTACGGTGGCGCGCCGGGAACGCAACCTTCACCAACAGGATGGCCATCAACATTTTTAGAGGAATACTCTGGAATGACGCAGGTCTTCCAAGCGCAGGTCATTAGCCTCGTTGCCGAAGGCGTTTTTAACCAGTTTCCAGAACTCCGGGTTGTCCTCATTGAGAGCGGTTTTACATGGCTGCCCGCAATGATGTGGCGGATTGATAAAGAGTGGCGCGGCCTCCGAAACAATACACCCTGGGTCAAACGGCCCCCGTCGAAATACATGCGAAAACATATCCGATTTACCTGGCAACCTATTGACGCACCGCCGACACCGGAGCAGCTGCTTCAGATCATCGGTCAATTGGAATCCGATGAGATGCTAATGTTCTCAACGGATTACCCACATTGGCAGTTCAATACGCCCAACGAGGCACTGCCCTCAGAATTGCCCGGATCACTCGCCCGCAAGATTTTGCACGAGAACGCAAGTAACTTTTATCAATTGTTTTAACAGTTGTCAGTTATCGGTTGCCTCACAGTGAGAGTTAAAAAGGTTTGTTGTTTGAACAGTAACCTCAACTGCCACAAAAACTCTCTTAACTGATAACTGACAACTGGCAACTGGCAACTGATAACCTATGGAGATAAACGCGATGGAAAACACAACAACGAAACGTTTGAAATATCCAGTTATTGATTGCGATATCCACAACTCTGTGCCACCCGGCGGATTGTCTCCCTATCTATCCCAGCGGTGGCAAGATCACCACGCGACTTTTGGCCTCCGCGGTCAAATCGGCGGATATTATCCGCGCGCACTGCTAAATGCTGCACGACACGACGCATGGCCACCCTCTGGACTCTCACCAGGGGCAGATTTGGGGTTCATGCAGGAGCAACTATTGGATGCATGGGATATTGAATACGGTGTGTTAAATCCGCTAATCCCTGTCGGTGAGCAGCTGAATCTTGCGTACGGTGACGCACTCGCAAGCGCAGTCAACGATTGGCAGGTTGCCGATTGGGTTGAACCTGAACCCCGTCTACGCGCCTCTGTCGTCCTGCCTTATGAGGACGGGGACCTCGCCGCTGCGGAAGTGCATCGGTGTGGCCCAAATCCAGCGTTTGTGCAAATCTTGCTCCTCGCGCGGACGCGGGAACCCCTTGGCAACCGAAAGTATTGGAAAATCTACGAGGCAGCTGTTGAATACGATCTACCTATTGGTATCCACTTCGGAGGCAATCAGGGACCCATCACAGGTGCCGGCTGGCCCTCCTATTACATAGAGGACCACGGCGGTATGCCCCAAGCTTTCCACACACAAGTTATCAGCTATGTCTGTGAAGGCGTATTCGACCATTTTCCGACACTCAAAGTTGTGCTAATTGAAGGCGGATTCGCGTGGCTCCCACCGCTCATCTGGCGACTGGACGCAACATGGGAAAAACTGCGTATCGAAATCCCGGATCTCAAACGCAAGCCTTCGGAATACATCCGCGACCATTTCTGGCTCAGCACACAACCCATGGAAGAACCACCGAAGCGAGAATATTTCGAGCAGATGCTGGAACAGATGGACATGAACGACAAACTCATGTTCGCCACAGATTACCCGCATTGGGATTTCGATTCCCCCGACCGTGCGCTGCCCAATTTCCTCGCACTGGAACTCCGTAAAAAAATCTTATCAGAAAATGCCCGCAACCTTTACGCCTTTGAAAAACTGTAGGATTGGTTTCTGTAAATGCCTAAATACGTAGTAGCGACACCAGACGAAATTCCACCCGGTGAACGTAAGATCGTCGAAATCGGCGGACGTTCCATCGGTATCTTTAATATTGATGGCGAATTTTTCGCGATCCGAAACAGCTGTCCGCACCAAGGCGGCCCCTTGTGCAAAGGCATCGTCACCGGATTTTTAGAGGCACCGACCCCAGGGACCTATCACTACACCCGCAAAGGTGAGATCCTCCGATGCCCATGGCACAGTTGGGAATTCGACATCAAAACCGGGCAATCTTGGTGGAGTCCTGACCAACGCCGCGTCAGAAAATACGAAGTCCAAGTCGAAAGCGGCGAGGACATTGACGCATCCAATGCCGAGCGCCAAAAAGGCCCCTACGTCGCCGACACCTTCCCCGTCACCGTCGAACAGCAGTACGTCGTCATCGAAATCGATTAAACCATCCTTTCGCCTGTAAGAGTAAGTTGTATTCGCTATCCCTCACCCTTCCAATCTTCCATACCTCGGGACTTCCAATCTTCCAATCTTCTCAATCTTCCTCTTCCCCACTAATTAACTTTTCCTGATCCCCCGGCGAATAAAAATACGAACCCGGTTTCCAATCTCCGATATCCCCAATCAATCGCCGTTGACGCGGTGTGCATCGCGCCATAAGTTCAGGCGATGCCTTCTCATAATCAAACGGTCGAAAGCATTGATGGCTATAGCAATAAATTAAAGTCTTGCGAGGCTGTTCCGATCGGTTTGCTACAACACCGTGCCAGAGCGCATGCGGAAAAACCGCAGCATCCCCCGCTTTCACACACAGCTGCACCGCTTCAGGGATATAAGCACCCTCCTTGACACCCGTCTCTGGAAAAGTACGATTATGGCTCCCCGGCACAACCGTGAAATTGCCACTGTCCGGATCCTCAAGATCCGTCAAAAAATAGTGGATTTTGACTTGCAGAGGCGAACTCGATCGGCTGACCCGAATAGTCCGCATCGCCTGCCCACCGTCCGTATGCAGATAGCCTTGATCCTTCGGATTCGGTGGACGAACAATCACCTCGGACATACTTAGTTGGATGAAGTCTCCTATCAGTTCACGCACAATCGGAAACGTCACCGGATGGTCCATCAGATCAACGAAAATATCATTATCTTCCATCACATTCCGTTTATCAAACACAGAATCCGCAGTGACATTCTCACCTGTCCGAAACGCCGCATCCATTTCATCCACTGTTGCCAACAACACCTGCACCTCTTCAGGAGAGAGCACCTCTTTTAGCACGATGTACCCTTCAGTCTTCCACTGCTTACGCTGAACCGTCGTCAAAATTCCCATCAAATATAGCCTCCGTCATCCAGTTTTACAACTCTTAACTGACAACTGATAACCGATAACTGACAACTAAACAATAAAATAGCCGACAAATGAATCCCTGTCAAGCAAAATACCCCGTCACTTACCCCCATTTTTTTTTGGGGTTTAGAATATGGTTGATGTTGTTAGGTTTATGTGTGAGAAAGTCAGTCAATAACTGGTGCCCAAAAGTGGATCGCCTCTACGGCGTATACCTGTAAAAAATGAAGTTAGAAAGTCGGTGTTCCATAAATCCGTGAGAACGCGTTTGATAATAGTAATAACAGAAAAAGTTTTTCTGTTATTACTATTATACGCCTTCTGCCAATGTGTAGAGGCAACCTTCTCGTAACTGATAAAAAGCAATCCATAGGCGAGACAGGC
>CAZQIP010000368.1:0-9293 GCA_964593655.1 uncultured bacterium
GTTTGATGAAGTTTAAGAATTTAAATCGGTAATTCCGATTTTCCCCAGGTCCGGTAAGTTCGGTTTGCAACCGAACCGGATACTACGCGAAACCCTTGAAGATTTCAAAACCCTCTTGAATCCCGTCTCGGTTCCCAGGGAACCCCTAAATTGACACCTATGGTGCGGTAAATTGACACCTATGGTGCGGTTTGGAACCAGGGCTCCCACCCGTTACTGGGAAGGGACACCGGACTTCCACAATAAATTGCCGAATTAATTTTTAACTCTTCATCAAACCGCGCCCGCGAACGCTAAATTAAAGTCCTTGCGCTATCAGCACAAGGTCAAGGATATTCACGACTTCGTCTCCATTGACATCGGCGATGATGCCAGGGCCCTGATCGCCTAAAAACCGAGTCGCGATGACCAAATCCGAGATATTGACAATCCCGTCGTTGTTTATATCTTCTCGGCGCGAGATAACTTGTGCGAACGCAAGAATAGAGGCACCAGGACCAACATGATACGTTTGCAGGAGAGACGCATCCATGACATCCATGACGCGAACGTAATCCTGTCCACCCCCTCCCCAGTCGGGTTGCGTGATATAGAGACTTCCATCTGGAGCAAAAGTCAAGCCACCACTGACAGAGGCATCTGGATCGTTACTGAAGTTGGTAATCGTGTCGTCATCGTCACGGATCCAGTCTCGTGCTGCGACATCATAGATGAGCAAACCCGGTTTTTGCCAACTGCCTTGGATAAACAACTGTTTTTCTGAATTGAGAGCGAAGGAGCCGGGTGTCAGTTTGAGTTTAACCGTTTCCACAACCTCATCGGTATTCGCGTCAATCAGAACGAGATGCCCCAGAATGTCATTATAATTGCCCGTTGTTTTGACAATGACGGTAGATTCGCCATCGTTGACGATCCCGCTTGCGTTTATCGGTACCGGTATTGACTTCAGAATGATGTCTGTCTCCGTATCAATCACTGTGACCCTGCTCTCGTAATAGGTGGTCTGCCTTGCCTCTGGGTCCCACTCCCATGCCGGATTCGAGACGTAGGCTTTGCCATTGAGAAGCGTGATACCCGTCGGTTTGTTGAAAGCACCTGTGAGAATCTTCGTCGTATTGCGATTCGGAATATCAATGACATGCACCTCATGCGCTGCCGCACAGGTAACGTACAACTTCTGATCGTTGATAAGAGCGACCTGCTGAGGCGTCGCACCCTCTTGGACCGGAATTTCGCCAACAATCTCTCGGGCTGCCAAATTGACAATAAAGATGCTATCGCCGGAGCTTTCAGCACCAGTGGTGGGTAAGTTAAAAGTGGGAATATAAGCGAGATGTCCTCGAATGGAGAGACCAACAGCTCGCCTCCGACTCAGCGGATCGCTGCTAAAGTTGAGTATCTCATTGTCTACAGCCCGTTTTTCATTCGGTTCTGCTAAATCAATAAGTGAGAGTGAAGCAGTGATACCCAAGTCTGGATGTGTGAGGGCATTTATGACAACCGCAAGGTCTTGAACCTCTGTTTGTCCAAAGGTTGGATTGATGAGGAGCGTGAGGAATAATAGCACGACTGTTAGGACGGATGCGTGCCGTTTGAAACGCGGTGTGGATGAGAAATGTCGCCGAGAGAAAAAAAATCTGTTCATTAAAACCTCCGTAATGAAACAAGAAACCCCTGCTTCCAACGGAAAGACAGGGGATGCGGCGACACTCCATATACGCTGATCCTGCAATGGGGTCCGAAGATTTCATATCTGAATCGGGACTTCTATATTTCATCTAACAGGATACTACTTGTGCGCTGTTCCACCGCTTTCCCGCGAAAGCAGATGCGTGAAACACGATCCAGGCAGGTCTCCTGACTTCCGATCTTTTGGCGTAGCTTGCAAGCCAAAACTTGCACTACAAAAGTCCGCTGAACCTTCCCATCAATAAATTGACAGTGGTTTTTTCAGCGGATATCTACGATCGTTCACAGTGGCGGGGCCGTGGCGGTTTTTCACCGCGCTTCCCTATTCTCCGGCTTTCTCCGGCACCTGAACCGTTAAATTATTCAAATGTAATGCATATATTATATCACATTGCGACATTTTTTGCAAATTTTTTCTGAAGTGTCCGAGAAATATTAACAAAAAATTTGACAATGCAGATTGGGTAT
This sequence comes from uncultured bacterium, assembly GCA_964593655.1. Taxonomy (GTDB): domain Bacteria; phylum Poribacteria; class WGA-4E; order WGA-4E; family WGA-3G; genus WGA-3G. Next base: position 2,158 of record CAZQIP010000368.1, read on the forward strand.
GGTATCATTAGTAATATTGCGGTATCATTAATAATATTAACGTGAATTCCATTTGTTGACTGACAACCTTCCCTTATAGGATGACTCAATTATTTTTCCGTCTTCGTAAGAAGCGGCTTGTAGGCAAATTCACGAGAATAAGAGGTGTTTTATGCGCTATCCTATTGTTATCCACAAAGATCCGGAGAGTTGTTACGGGGTTACTGTTCCGGATTTGCCTGGGTGTTTCAGTGCCGGAAATACCATTGAGGAAGCCTTGATGCAAGCTGCAGAAGCGGTTGAGTGTTACCTCGAAGGTTTGCTGCTTGATAGCGAACCAATTCCTGATCCTAAGGATATTACATTTCATACAAACAACCCTGATTATGCTGGTGGGCTATGGGAAACCGTATCAATTGATCTGGCAGCATTAGTACGTGAAGTGACTCCTAAGAAGGTAGTCAGTTTGTCCAAGGTCTCTACTCTGTGAGTGAAAAATCAAATATTTTAAAGGCTGCTTCGTAGAGAAGAGGAGTTGATTTGGCTTTCGTTCTGACTTTTCTTCAGGTCGATAAAAGGCTCCGGCAGGACGGTTTTGAATTTTCTCATGCGCGCGGCAGTCATTATCACTATAAACATCCAGATACGCGGAAACGGGTCGTTGTTCCTCGACCTTCACGCACAAAGGACAATATCCCGACAGGGACATTACGAAGCATTTACCGACAAGCAGGTTGGGAATGGAGAAGTAGATAAACGACTTGTGCTAGATAATTTTATTTTATAGTCTTTTGCTTATGCGCGAACGAAGTTTTTGGATTTTTATACCCCCTTAGTTGTTAAAAACTTGACAACGCAGATTGTATATGGTATCATTAATGTTAGTATTAGAAATTGAATATTTGACTGAAAAGTGAGAAAAATGACCTTTACACGTTCACACTCTAATTTGCATAGCATAGTCAACCATTGGCATTGGTGGCGGTCCAATTGCTTGCGGAGGAGTGTGCGCCTAAACGGATAACTGAAATACATATTGAAAATCGTCGTTTTTCATTTCTAAGTCCAGTTGAAGCCTTATGCACACGAATCCGAGCGGCATAAGGTTTTTTGTTTTTAAAGAGGAAATCGCATGAAAATTTTATCCGAACTCAAATATGACAGTGATGGCTTGGTCGCCGCAGTCATTCAAGATCGCACAAACAATGAAATCCTGATGGTAGGCTATATGAACGCTGAAGCGATCAAACAAACCCTGTCAACCGGGCGTGTCTGCTTCTGGAGCCGTTCCCGTCAAAAATTGTGGATCAAGGGGGAGACTTCAGGGCATACACAGACGGTGGAATCTGTCGCAGTCGATTGTGACGGCGATGCCCTGCTCATAAAGGTTGAACAGAAAGTCGCAGCGTGCCATACCGGCTATCGTTCCTGCTTCTTTCGGGAAGTCTCCCCCGACGGTGAGTCAACGCGTGTCGTAGGTGAAAAGATTTTCGAGGCAGATGCCGTCTATTAGTCTTTGATATTTCTCAGTTTTCGGACCTTGGCATCCACTCGAAAATCGCTTAGTTTTATAAAATAAAAAATAGTGCTGCTGTATGCAGGACTATAAAGTTGATCACTTTGATGCTAAAGGTTTGAAAAAGGAGTTACTGATGTATTATCCAACGTTGGAAGATTTTCGCGAGGCAGCGAAATCAGGAAACACAATACCGGTATACCGATCGATTTTGGCGGATATGGAGACACCAGTATCTGCGTTCTATAAATTGATGCCTAATAATTATGCGTTCTTATTAGAGAGTGTGGAAGGTGGTGAAAACGTTGCGCGCTACTCTTTCTTGGGAAGTCAACCTTCGGTGCTCTTCCACAGTAAAGGGCATCAGGTTACCATTGCGTATTTGGAAAAAGGCGAAACCGTCGTTCAGGAATATGAGGATCCCTTGAGTGCCCTTGAGGAATTGATGCAGGATTACCGACCTGTTAACAATCCTGAGTTACCGAAATTCCATGGCGGTGCGGTCGGTTATATGAGTTATGACATGGTGCGTTTCGTCGAGGAATTGCCAGATAATACCGAAGATGAACTGCAGCTCCCGGATTGCTTCTTCATGATTGCCGAGACGATTTTGATATTTGATCATGTGAACCATCAGATTAAGGTTGTGGCGAACGCGCATATTGATGGAGATGTGGATGGAGCTTATGCCGGCGCGCTTGCAAAAATTGATGCATTGGTCGAAAAACTTACAGCTGCTTCCGAACCGCATTTACGCACGGATAGCGGTGAGCATCAGGGGCAGTATGATGAAATCATAGCCGATCCCCAATCGAATTTCACAAAATCCGATTACGAAGCCGCGGTCAGACGCGCGAAGGAATACATAGCCGCAGGCGACATCATCCAGGTCGTACCATCGCAGCGGTTCAGTTGTCCGGTGTCCGTGGATTCCTTTGATGTATATCGGGCATTGCGAATCGTCAATCCATCACCGTACATGTATTACCTGAAGTTGAATGATTTTGACATTGTAGGCGCATCACCGGAAATGATGGTCAGAGTGGAGGATGGGATCGTCCAAACCGTTCCGATTGCCGGCACACGCCCGCGTGGCACGACGCCAGAAGAAGACAAAGAGTTGGAACGCATACTCCTCGCTGATCCAAAGGAACGCGCCGAGCACGTGATGCTTGTGGATTTGGGACGAAATGACCTCGGGCGCGTCTGTGAATATCATACGGTTGAAGTCACCGAGCTCATGATCGTCGAGCGTTTTTCACACGTGATGCATATCGTCTCACACGTCATCGGACGCTTACGCGAAGACCTTACCGCTTTTGATGTCCTGCGCGCGTGCCTTCCTGCCGGAACACTCTCTGGTGCCCCAAAGATACGCGCAATGGAAATCATTGATGAACTTGAACCGACGCGTCGGGGTACATACGGCGGAACGGTCGGGTATTTCAGCTTTTCAGGCAGTGCAGACACAGCGATTACCATCCGAACCGCGGTCATCAAAGACGGCACCGCTTATGTGCAAGCAGGTGGTGGTGTCGTTGCGGATTCGGTACCTGAAACTGAGTATTACGAAACCGTCAGTAAAGCGAAAGCAATGCTCAGTGCTATCGCATTGGCTGAAGAACAGTTAGCCGTTTTCAGTTAATCGAAATTGAAGACTAACCGCTTTAGAAAACTAACTCGGAGAAATAAAAATGGTTTTGATGATTGATAACTACGATTCCTTCACCTATAACTTGGTTCAGTATTTGGGTGAACTCGGTGCTGAACTGGAGGTACATCGGAGTCGCAAGATAGGATTGGATGCGTTAGACACACTACAACCGGAACGAATTGTCATTTCACCCGGGCCTTGTACGCCGAAAGAGGCGGGTATATCTAACGATGCCATACAACACTTCGCCGGAAAAGTCCCGATTTTGGGCGTGTGTCTCGGACATCAGTGCATCGGCGATGTGTTCGGCGGTGAAGTCGTCCGGGCGGATCGATTGATGCACGGCAAGACCTCTATGATACACCACAACGGTGCTGAACTTTTCGAGGGGCTGGACAACCCGTTTGAAGCGACGCGCTACCATTCGCTTATCGTGAAAAAAGAGACGCTCCCAGACTGCTTTGAGATTACCGCTTGGACGGATCAGGACGAGATTATGGGACTTCGGCATAAGACTTTGCCTATCTGGGGCGTACAGTTTCATCCAGAGTCGATCTTGACTGCAGCGGGGAAAAGCCTACTTGGAAACTTTTTAAAACTGTAAATAAACAGAGAGGTTTAGCGATGACAAAACAGACAAGCCCCACGCCAGTCTTAGTTTCCTGGTCCTCAGGTAAAGATTCCGCGTGGGCACTTCATACCTTACGCCAACAGCCTGAACGCTACGATGTACGTGGTATCTTTACAACCGTCACGAAGACATTTGACCGAGTTTCGATTCATTCTACACCGGCGTGGGTATTGAAACAGCAAGCCGAAAAACTCGGTGTGCCGTTGTATGAGATACCGATTCCGTATCCTTGCTCCAACGCAATCTATGAGGAGGCGATGCGAAAGTTCCTTGCTGAAGTCGAAGCGTTGCCGGAACATTTGACAGCGTCACATTTCGCATTCGGTGACCTCTTCTTGGAAGACATCCGTGCGTACCGCGAGGATAAACTCCGAGATACCGGTTTCACGCCGATTTTCCCTGTGTGGGGAGAGGACACACCGCTGCTTGCAGAAAAGATGATCGCTTCCGGCTTGCAGGCTATTATCACTGCGCTCAACCCAACCAAAGTTCCCGCCGACTTTGCAGGACGATGGTTTGACGCGGACCTCCTCGCAGATTTGCCAGAGGGTGTGGATCCGCTTGGCGAAAACGGAGAGTTCCATACCTGCGTCGTGGATGGACCGATGTTCAGTTCACCTGTCGCCGCGAAACCCGGCAAAGTCGTTCAACGGGACATCGTTTCAGCGAAAGATAAAGATGACAAAATTCACACAAGCAGCAACACGTCACCCACCTATATCTATGCTGATGTGGTACCTATAGATGAATAATTGGAAAAAAGCAGCCGTACTGTGGACAGGCGGAAAAGATTCCGCACTCGCATTTCAAGTCTCCTTGACTCTTTACGATATAAGGAGGCTTGTCTGTTTTGTCCCAGCGGACAACCGACAATTCTATGCCCATCCAACCGAACTCATGGAACTGCAGGCACAAAAGGTCGGGATGCCAATTGAATTCGTACCAATCTCCGAACCCTATAAACAGAGTTACCGCCAACAAATTGAGACGATTAGAGACACCGGAATTGAGATACTCATTACGGGCGATATTTCTACGGTGGGCGGAATGCCAAATTGGATAGAGGAAGTCGCAGCGGGTTTGGTGGAAGTCTACAAACCGTTGTGGGAGTTAGATCGTCATGCGATATTGGATACGCTCATCTCCAACAACTTTAAGGTCGTCTGCTCCCTCGCTTACAAAAAGCATTTTCAACAGACGATCACCGGTAGATATTTCGATGCCGAACTCATTTCAGAGTTGAAGCAGCTGCCGATTGATGCCTGCGGAGAGCAAGGCGAATACCACACATGGGTATTAGACGCACCCTTTTTCAAAGCACCTGTGCAATTAGCAGGCACACGCGTCATTGAGGCGGACAAGTATTGCTACCTCACCTACGAACGAGCGATTTAATGCCCTGACTTTAGCCACTTCTGTACGCATGCAAGTTGACTGAAGACAGATTTCTCCTATTATCTTCCTTGACTTATCCTTAACGAGAGATGTATACTAATTCTCACTGTAGTTTGGACAATCTCCCGTAGAATAGGCTGTTGGTTTCCTGTTCAATCTCCCGTAGAATAAGAAACCGTTAGTTTCCCGTTCAATCTTCTGTAGAATAGGCTGTTAGCCTGTTCAATCTCCCGTAGAATAGGAGACCGTTGGTTTCCTGTTCAATCTTCTTCTAAGGAGTCTGAAAATGAGAAAGTATCTTACGCCAATCTATGTCGTTCTTTTTCTGATAGGTGCAACCGCGCTTTGGTATTTTGGGCATCACCGTCCCGCTCAGAAAATATTGGAAGCTGAACCAAAGAAGATATATAAGAGTACCCCGCTACCACCAAAGGATTTATCCGTGAAACCGCCACCTTCTGAGGCTATCCAAGAACCTCGCGTAGACACAAACATAGAAACAGAAGATACGGACAATACCTCAACACCCGAAAAAAACGATAGCAACAAAGAATGGAACGCAGGTGAAGGTGCTGACAAACTCGTGCTGCAAGAGGATCTTCCTGTTGACGATCCAGCAGCTGCCGAAGCCTTTGAAAAATACATCGCGGCAGAGGCAGATTACCAAGCAGCAAACGAAAGACTCAAGAAGGTATTTCCTTTTAAGGATACTGACCCGGCTGTGTCCGCAACCCATGAAGCCAAAGAAGCACTTGCAGCGTCAGATTACCCAGCAGCAAAAGAAGAACTCGAAAAGGTGCTTGTGTCCTTTGAACGCATGGATACTGATCAGATTAAATCTGCAGTAGAAGCATTCAGAGAGGCAAAGTTACGGCGCAATGAAGCCTTGGAAAATCTTGCAGCTTACTCCGAAGATGCTGCAGAAATGTTAGCACAGGTAAAGGAAGCCGAAAGGCGAGAAAATGAAGCGCGAATTGAATCTGAACGTAGATCACGCGAACTTCGTACGCAGTTGCGTAACATGCAGGACGGGATAGAAAAGTTAGAAAAGTCTCAGTAGCGTAAAAAGCGGTTCATCAAAGATATTCTCTCTTCCATGAGTGATTGCTATACTCGATGCAGAATTATGCACCCGATCCTCCCGTTCACAGTGTCACTATAGGGTAAAATCGGAGGTGATCCATGAAAAATAGTGATACGCAATTAATCCATCGTGTTCTCAACGGCGATGATACCGCTTTTTCCGAACTTGTTAAAAGATATCAAAGACAGGTGCACGCGCTCGCGTGGCGAAAAATCGGAGATTTTCACATCGCCGAAGAGATTACACAGGATACATTCCTGAAAGCCTATCAGAAACTCCGAACGCTGAAGAAGCCGCAGCGTTTTGCAAGTTGGCTTTATGTGATTGCCACAAACCGCTGCAACACATGGTTACATAAAAAGCAGTCGCGGACGCAGTTGTTGAAAAACAAGGGTGGCGTCCGACCTGAAAAACCGTCGTACTCCGAATATCTCGTTGAGGAAAACGAGCGCATCTCCGTAGAGGCACAACGCGAGGTCGTCAAAAAACTACTTGCGAAACTTGAGGAGAGTGAACGCACTGTAATGACGCTACATTATTTTGCAGAGATGTCGTGTACAGAGATCGGTGTGTTCTTAGGTGTATCGGCAAATACGATTAAGAGTCGCCTCCGCCGTGCCCAACAGCGTTTAAAGAAAGAAGAGCCCATGATAAGAGAGGCTTTAGAGAATTTCCAAATCTCACCGAATCTTACCGAGACCATTATGCGCGAGGTTTCAAGGGTCAAACTTGATGTCCCGTGCAGTAGCAAACCATTAATGCCGTGGGCAGCTGCTGCGTCCACATTAGCAGTGGTGTTGCTCATGCTCGGTTTTGGAAACCACCAATACCTGACGCGTTTTCAGAAACCTTATAGTTTCGATGCCACTTCGGAGAT
>CAZQIP010000369.1:0-1539 GCA_964593655.1 uncultured bacterium
ACTTGGGGTGGAGTGTTTAAGTTCCGATAGGCGACGGCGAAAGCCCGAGTTCTGCTGTTTGATAGGTATTCAATTGCCTGATGTATCAACTGTTTCTGATCGAAACTCATGTAATGGGCATTTCCATCAAGTTGAATACGATGGCAAGTTTGCAGAATTGCCTCCGCATCCCCAAACATCAACTTCAAGAATTTGCCATCTTGGAGCGCAAAAACGAGTGTTTTATATGGGTGTTCTGATGTCTGAATCTGTTCATCAATTTTAGTGAAAGCCTCATTGTAGCGATCCAAGTCAAACCCAATTCTTTCGGCAATCTGGTTTAGCGTGGTGCTGATGCTCCGGTCTGCTACAGTTGAAGTTTGCTCGATATCACTCCTGCCTTTATCAGTGGCACAGCGACTCGCTAGCAGAATTAATAGTGGAAATTCCGGTGGTACTTCGGAGTCTGGTAACGTCGTTGAAATTGTATCTTCGTCCATATCCTCCGAAATATGACCATCGCGGGATTTCAACCAAGTTTCCCATGTTTCTGGATTAACAAGACTGTCATCGACGAAAACGTGTGAAACTGTCATCTCCTCCGTCATAAAATTGCCCACTTCGTCTACGCAGACTGCCGTAAGTTTGCTCAATCTTTCTATATTGACAAGATTACGAATCGCAATCCCCTTCTGCAAGAGGGTATAGGCGTGTTGGGTTAGGATGGCTCGACTCGTTGAGGCAATCCCCTCTGGAATTGCAGCGACGACAAAACCGAATCCAAGAAACAGCAGTTCACTCCAATGGGCACTCTTATCTTGAAGCAAGAACGATAGGCCAATCGCTATCACTCCTAATATACCCCCGACAATTCGGAAATAGTCGTAAAAAAAGCCCATCTGTACTTCCGCTTCGGCATCTAGGTCAACCATCTCCGACGCGCGCTTGTCCGATTTGCTGATCTCTAGCAGATCGCCGGTCCCAACAACAATTGCCCTGGCTTCTCCTTCAAGAACATAGGTTCCGGCAAAGATCATGTTACTTTGCTTGTCCGGTGGCAAGTTCGCTGTGGAAATATCTTCATCAGTTTTTAGCGTGGATGTTGGCGTACCAAACACCGGTGCCTCATCGACCACCAAGGCATCAGCTTCAACGATGCGAGCATCAGCAGGTATATAGTCCCCTTCCTTCAACAGCAATAGATCTCCGGGGACAACCCCCGTAGGGGGTAGCTTGATAACACGCTCATCTCGAATAACGGAGACACTAACCTCTAGATGGGTTTTAATTGATTGAAGCTGCGCGTGTGTCCGCCCAGCCTGAATAAATCGCCAGAGAACATGAAAACAGAGAAGGGCTGAAAACACTACGATTTCGTGAAGCGTGTGTTGGAGGTAGACGAGGAGGCAGATAACAACGAACAGGAGAATGACCGTTAGATTGGCACATTGTTTCAGTAGGAGGGGAAAAAATGAACGCTCATGGGATTGCAGAATCTCGTTGGTCCCATATTTGCTTCGCTGGGACGTGGCTTCCTCACTGCTTAGTCCACGTTCGAGA
>CAZQIP010000370.1:0-14608 GCA_964593655.1 uncultured bacterium
AACTCCTAAAACTGATAACCGATAACTGACAACTGAGTACTGACAACCGATAACTATCGCAAATTCTTTTTCTATTTTTTTGACAAAAAAAACACACATTTTTGTTGCATTCAGAGATTATAATTTTTGCCGTTGGAATAGTATTGAGAATAGAAATGTTGGTGGAACACTTTTTGCGCCTTTATAGAATTACAGATGTGCGCGTTTGGAAAGCCCCTTACAAATTATACGAGGATTTCAAATTTGCCTAAAGGAATAAATATAACATGAGAGGACTTCTTAATATGGGTTTGCAGGCTTCACCCGTTGCTGGACGACTTCGTATCGGATACCTGTTGCTCATGATAATCGGTACGGGGCTTGCCGTGTGTAATGTCAGTGCTGATAACCATGAAACACAACAACTCGTGACAATAACAGGTATTGTTGTAGATAGCAATACTGAAGTACCGCTGCCAGATGTAACAATTAGGGTTCCTGATACCCAAATCCGTGTAACAACTGACGAAACAGGTGCATTTTCGCTGGAATTACCGATCGGTACTTACAAAATTCAAGCAAACGCGTCGTTTTATAACACCTATGTCGTTACGGATCTTGAAGTAAAAGCAGGCGAAACCCCGGAACCGCTTCGCGTCCTATTGGTGGCGCAAGTGGTGAAACTGGATGCCATTAAGATGCCGGTCCAGTTGAGTCAATCCAGTGAGCGTGGGTTGCTTGAACAACGGATGCGTAGCTCCCGCATTGAGGATAGCATCAGTACGGAAGAGATTAGCCGCCTCCCGGCATCATCTGCCGGTGAGGCGATTAAACGGGTGACAGGTGTCAGCATTGTCGGTGGACGTTATGTATTTGTGCGTGGATTAGGCGAACGCTATAGTAACACGCTCCTCAATAATGTCGAGATTCCGAGTCCTGAACCGAACAGACGGGTTGTGCCTATGGATATTTTTCCGGCAAGTCTCCTCGCCAGTCTACAGACAGTAAAGACCTTCTCACCTGACCAACCGGGTGGTTTTGCAGGCGGTTCCGTCCAAGTGTTCACGAAAGACTTTCCGGAAGAGTTGACGATGTCGCTTTCGATGTCAACCGGTTTCAACACACAGGCAACCGGGGAAGAAGGCTTGACTTATCGCGGTGGAGATTACGACTTTTTAGGTTTTGACGACGGTTCGCGTCAACTTCCGAGCATCATTGAAGATCAGGCAGCGGATGTGCCTATCCGAGAGCGTGGACGTTTTACGCCCGCTGGCTTTACACCTACAGAGATTCAAGCGTTCGGTCAATCGTTTGAGAATGTCTGGTCCCCAGAACGCCAACCGCTCCCTGTCAATCAAGGCTATAAATTGAGTCTTGGGAATAGCAATACGATTTTTGGCAAACAGTTCGGTTATTTGGGTGTCATCTCTTACGGAAACAGCCATAGTTACGGTACACAGGTTCGCAATGCCTTCCGCATCGGTCTGAATGAGACACTCTCACCTGTAACGTCCTACGCCGTGGAACGGAGCGGTAACGAGGTAGATTGGGGGACAGTCTTAAACACCAGTCTCCGCTTCTCACCGGAACACCTCATCAGCTTACGGACGCTTTTCACACATACTGCCGAAAACGAAACCCGAACCTGGGAAGGCTTCAACGCCGATAGAAACACGGATATGCGGAGTACGCGACTCCGGTACGTTGAACGCCAACTTTTTTCCGGGCAGTTTGCAGGTATACATGATTTCAACTTTGGTGAACCTGCTCCTGCGTTAGAAGTACCGGAAGATCCTGTTGTCGCTATGGAGTGGCGGCTGACCTATTCACGTGCGGGGCGCGATGAACCTGATACGCGCGAGAATATCTACGAAGATAGAGGGGATGGCACCTTCGTATTCCGGGATGTTACACAAAGTGGTAGCCGATTTTTCTTTGATCTTGAGGACAATGAGTACAACGCCCGCGTCGATTGGAAAGTTCGGATTGGAACGGAAGGTCTCTTTAAATTTGGCGGTTTGCTCCGAGATAGAGCACGCACATTCGATGTACGCAGATTTAGATTCTTGCCTTCTGACCAAGTAGATGCTATAGTCAATCTCTCCGCCGAACCTGAAATACTTTTCCAAACCCAAAATATCGCACCCCGTGTTTTTGAATTGCGGGAATCCACGCGTTCTACTGATAACTACTTGGCTGCTCACAATATCTACTCAGGTTACATGATGCTGGATTTACCGCTTTCCGCCAAATGGCAGGTGATGAGCGGTGTCCGATTGGAATCTTCTGATCAAACGGTCACGACCTACGATCCGTTCGCTGCCACTCGCAAGGAAATTGAAGCGAATTTGCAAACCCTTGATTGGTTGCCGGGGTTAAATGTAACGTATCGTCTAACAGAGCGGATGAATTTGCGTTTCGCTGCTTCTCGGACGACAACACGTCCGGATTTCCGAGAACTCGCGCCTTTCGAGTTCACAGACTTCGTCGGTGGCAGGACAATTCTCGGTAACCCGGAATTGGAACGGACGCAGATCGATAATTTTGATTTCCGCTGGGAGGCATTTCCACAGATAGGGGGCATTTTGGCGGTAAGTGCGTTTTACAAGCGGTTCCAAAAACCGATTGAACAGATCGTCCAACCCCAGGCTGAAGTCCGAATCACTTATGAAAACGCTGAAGGGGCACACAACTACGGCTTGGAGTTAGAAGCACGCCAGAATTTAGGGGTCCTTACAGATGCGTTGCGTAAGTTTTCGATTAATACCAACGCTGCGCTGATCTCCTCGCAAGTTGTTTTGCCGACAGATGTCGGGATTCAGACTTCTTCGGAACGTCCACTCCAGGGGCAGTGTCCCTATATTGTCAACATTTCGGTCGGTTTTGAAGATCCGAACTGGGGTATTTCAAGTGCGGTTGCTTACAATATCTTGGGACGTAGACTCTCTGAGGTAGGTAATCACGGTGTACCAGATGTGTACGAGCAACCGCGTGGACAATTGGACGTGAGTTTCAGTCGGACAGTTGCAAATTATTTCAAATTCAGCGTTTCGGCGAAAAATCTACTTGACCCCTACGTCCATTATAAGATAGGAGAAGCGACCTATCTTGCGTACAAACTGGGTAGATCGTTCTCATTTGGGATCAGCTACAACTTATAGCCGATGGTTTCCGATAGCCATCTTAAAGTGAAAAAAAATCATAACATTGTCAATTTTTTGCAACAATTTATGGGTATTCTTTAATTGTGAGGAAAATTTATAATAGCGACCTACATTAATATTAATGGCGATGTCCATCGCCGAGTCGCAACTATCAAGTGCCTATCTACTGATGCGGTTAGGCATACCAAAAACGAAAAAAGGAGCTTAGATAGCTAATGTCAAATATTGGGTCCAGCCCCGCACCTACAAGGAAAAGGGGTTTGTATCAGAATTGGCTGCTTCAGTTAATGGCGATTTTCGGTGTTGGCGTGGCGTTGGCTTTTGTCGGCTGTGGTACCGATGACGAAGCAACCGACGAAACGGAAGAAGCCAGCCTTCCAGCAGAAGAGGTTATTACTGTTGATGGGCGCCGCATTATCATCCTTGAAGGCAAATTGAATGCCGATAAAACGCTTTCAGCGGCTTACGATTACCTTCTCCGCGGTGCCGTGTTTGTCGAAGGTGGCGCGACGCTAACCATTGAACCCGGTGTCAAAATCTACGGCGAACAGGCGAGCAACGGCACACTTATTATTGCGCAAGGTGCTAAGATTATGGCGGCCGGAACCCCTGATGCGCCTATTGTTATGTCGAGTGATGCGGCGATTGGCAGCCGTGCCCGTGGGCAGTGGGGCGGCTTGATTATCAACGGTAGCGCACCAACCAACCAAGGTGTAACCTTCGGTGAAGGCGACACTGGCGCGTTCGGTGGAAATAACCCGTCTGACAGCAGCGGCACACTCCGCTATGTCCGCCTTGAGTTCGCGGGAATCGAATTTAGTCCTGATAACGAATTGAACGGCATTGCCTTCCAAGGTGTCGGATCCGGTACAGTTGTGGATCACGTTCAAGTACACATGAACCAAGATGATGGTATTGAGATGTTCGGCGGTACTGTCAACCTTAAATATGTCATGGTCACTGGTGCACGCGATGACTCCTTTGATTGGACAGACGGTTGGACCGGTAAAGGTCAATTCTGGGTCGCTCAACAGTATGGTGATGACGCAGATAACGGGTTTGAAATTGATAACAACAGTAAAGATAACGAAGCGACACCGCGTTCCGCTGCGACGATCTTCAACGTAACGCTCGTCGGTGATCCGTCTGGTCCCGAAAGCGATACCGGTATGCTGATTCGTGAAGGCGCGGCTGGTATGTATGCGAACTTCATTGTTACCGGATTTAACAAAGTCGGACTTGACATCAATAACGAAGCGACCCATGCCCAAGCAGCTAGCGGTCAGCTGGTTGTCAAGAATAGCATTTTCTTTGAAAATGGAAAAGGCAATTTCGGAGACGAAAAGGACGACGACGGATTCGATGAAGCTGCTTTTGCCTCAAAAAACGGTAACAAGGAAACTGACCCAGGCTTGGCGGATCCCTTCAACAAGAGTGCACCGAACTTTACGCCCGGGACGGGTGCTAAAACTGTGTCTCCTGCACCGCCACCGTCTGACGGTTTCTTTGAACCCGTTGACTTCATCGGTGGTGTAAGCCCCTCCAACAATTGGACAACAGGATGGACAACGCGTGAGCAGAAGTAGTGAACTCACTGTTCGCACATCTCACATGCTTTTAGCCGCATTGCTGATTTACAGCAGTTCGGTGGGTTGTGAGCAACCGATTTGGAAAGATAGTCTCGACTCGCCAGACCAACTCGGTCTGGCAGTCGTTGATGCACTTAACCGTAAAGATATTGAACACTTGAATCGTTTGCGTGTGCAACGCGAAGAATTTCTCGATTGGATTTGGCCTGACTTCCCTGCAAGCCGTCCGCCAAGTAATTTTCCGGGCGACTTTGCTTGGTCAAATATGAATAAGAAATGTAATATAGGTATGAAAAAATGGATCGCCCGTTACGGGGGACACAATCTAAAGTTCGTGAGTATCCGCTTTGACCAACCGTCAGAGACTTACGACGGATTTCAACTTTTGCGTGGGACCGTTTTGACGTTACAGAACGCCGCCGAGGAAAAACGGAATTTGAAGATTCTCGGCTCAGTAGTTGTTAAGAACAGTCAATACAAGTTGCTAAGTTATGAAGACTAATTGCTGATATAGCAAAGTGAAGAAAGTCCTGAAAGGAAAAAATATGATAACGATTGCCGATGCTCAGCGGCAGAACCGAGAAGCCGCCCAAAAACGGAAAAAGAAAGCGATCCGGCTTGCCTGGACCTTTGCGATCGGACTGCATGTAATCGGAATTATTGCTGGTGCTATCTACTTTATCCACAAAACAGTGTTGGAGATGAGCCAAGACAAAGTAGAGAGTGTTGTCCTGGAAGCCGAGAAACTACAACCGAAACGCCGGACACCACCTCGTACAACACGACAACCGAAAAAACCGAAGTTTTCCAAGATTCGGGTCCCCAAAGGACAGGCTGTCACAACGAGTGCTAAAATTCCGATGGGCAATGCACGTTTCACACTGCCGACGAGTGATGTTCCGACACGTCGCGTGATGACACCGAGCACAATGGGGATCGGCAGAAATATCTTCAAAGCAACGCAACAACAGGCAAATATTGTTACAACGATGCCGAAATTCGAGGTACCGAAGTTTGAAAGTACCAGCTTAGCCTCAAGAATGGCTATGGGAACAAACCTTGCACAAACGGAATTTGACGATCCAGGTAGCTTAGAACTCGCCTCAGTCAACATAGGCGAGGCGGAACAGTCGTTTAACGATTTTCTAAAAGCCGTACGGGAGCGGATCAAAGAGGTTCAACGCTTCCCGCCACGCGTGCGGAACCTGGACGACGGTACAACAACAACGGTTCGGTTCACGCTTCTCAAAGATGGAACCATTCGGAATCCAGTCGTCAGCGATTCTTCTGGCTCTACAGTCCTTGATAACTCTGCACTCGCCGCAGTCCAAAATGCGGTGCCTTACCCATCTTTCCCTGAAGGACAGGAGGGGAATAGCCTGCGACTTGAAATCCCAATTATTTTCGAGTTATCGAATTAAGTTACGTATTTGTAGGCGCGCTTCGGAAATGTGCCAGACAATAACTATCGGTTTTGCCACGATAGCGTAACGCAGAAAGGGACGACTTAACGTCGTCCCTTTTCTTATAGAGCGTCCCTCAACTACTCATCATCCAAGTCATTTACTTTCTCTTGCTCCGCTAAAACTTCTTGGAACTGACGCAGTGTTTGTTCACTGGGAAAGAGATGGAACAGTGCGTGCGCATAATCGACGAATTCATCCAGCGGTATACTTTCACCCGCCTTCACTTTCTTCTCAACTTTTACGATGATGTCAATCTCTGGAATATCTCCAAACTGTTCAATGAGTTGTTCACGAAAAAGTTTGGCAAAGACTTCTCGATCATTGGTTTTCTCTAAAACGCCGAGTTTTTGAGGCGTTTCCCGATCCGGCCAGAGACGCTTCTGGGCATCGAGGTAGGCGTTATACTCCTCAGCGGTGACCTGCAACCCTTGTATCCTTTTCCGCTGATATTCTGCGATGGTGTGAACCTCTGGAATATCTCCAAATTGTTTAACAAGGACAGCGAGAAAATAGTCATTGCGTAAGAGGGGGTCTCTCGTCTTATACCACTTGTCCGGTATATAGATATCGTCAGTCTTTTCAGGTTCAGGGCGTTCTGCTATCAAACCGGACGTTTTTTCCGTATCTTCTTCGGTATTGCTACAGCCGAAAAACGTGAGCAAACCCAAAAAGCATACAAGATAAAAAAGTAAGAAGGAAGGAACGCCTTTCATTTTTAACTCCTCCTTTCAGAAATTATTGTTTGGTTCAATAGTTCAGTCTGATAGGTACTCATACGAATCTATGCCCGAAGAGTCCATATCTAATATTAGTACGCCTGGGGGGAGTATTCCGTTACTGACTTGGTCTGTAATTGTGCTATCACCTCCTAAAATCTCAGAGGCATATTTAGTGAGTGTGCCATCAAGCAGTTGGGTATCCTCCCATTTGACATAAACAACATTTGGATAGTGCAAATAGACTTTCTGAGTATCCATATCCATGGTAATGCCAACAAAATCACGGTCCCCTTCATTCCATTTCTTAACCATAACGAGTCCCCACAATTCTCGCTGGGTCAACTCATTAATACTCACGGCTTTTTCTTGAGGGCGCAGCCAAACGACAGGAAACGGAAAATCGGTCGGAACTTGGGGACGTTCAATTTTTTTCGGTCCCAATGCCGAACACCCACATATTATGGATAATCCAAATATGGCTAAAAGGTGTAGGCGTAATCCTTGGCGATATTTCGTAGATTCCATCTTTGAGTCTCCTTTGAGAAATTATGAATCTCAAAGCGTTGATTTTTTCAGTTCCATAGGAAAACTCCGCTGCTCACGGTTGAATGCCGCAATTGCAGCCGCCTCCGTATCAAAATGTTCAAAGAGGCTAACGAGCCGGCTTAAGACGAGCAAGTTTCTGATTTTTTTCTCAACATTGATAATCCCGATGCGGCTTTTCTTCCGCGCTGCGGCGGCACGTGTATTGACCAGCATGCCGAGTCCGGAGCTGTCCATCTGGTTAACATGCTCGAAATTGATGAGAATACATGCTGCATCGGAGGCTTCTAACTGCGCAGCGAGTTTCTCTCGCAATTCCGATACTGCGGTTCCAATTATTTTCCCATTCGGTTCCAAAATCACAACGCCACCCCTCAGACGAATTGTAGTTGTCATCTGTCTTCTCCTTTTTCCCAGGAAAGTTAAAAATATCAATGCATCATCCATGAGATGCCTGCTATCTTAATTATAGAGATGAAACGGAAAAAGTTAAGGGTGTCTTGCAGAATTTTTAAGGAATTTTCCTTTTTTGTCGTATTTCCTGACAAAAAAAGCGATATTTTCTTAAAAAGTGGGATTTATGGAAAAGATAGGTACACAGCAGCAATAGAACACTTCGGTTAATACTACTCTGCTGCGACTACATAGGAGGATCCGGGGGTTTCCAAACCTGTTAGAATGCAAACTTATCCCTATCTGCTTTCGCCTTCGCTTCATTCACAAAGCCCAACAGGATCAACCCGGCAATAAAGAAAACCATTAATGAGATGATAGCAAGACGTGCGCTCCCTGTGACCTGTTTGATAACGCCAAAGGTCGTAGGCCCCCAAATCGATGAAAACTTACTAAAGACAGAATAGAAACCGTAGAACTCCGCGCTCGCCTGTTCGGGAATCATTGCGCCATACAAGGAGCGACTCAACGCCTGCGTTCCGCCGAGAACAACTCCAACGACCATACCTAAGATAAAAAATTCTGTTGCAGTGTGAATGAAATAGCCATAAGTAACAACGCCACTCCACAGGACTAAGGCGAACATTACGGAGCGTTTCGCGCCAATACGATTTGCGAGCAGACTGAAGATCAACGCGCCTCCTATTGCCACCACTTGAACAAGTAGGAGCGTCACCATCAGTGCTGTCGTTGTAAGTTTTAGTTCTTCGGTGCCGTAAATTGTCGCCATACTGGTAACCGTGTGGATACCGTCGTTGTAAATCATATAGGCGACGAGGAAGAGGGTGAGGTGTTTAAAGCGTCCGACCTTTTTCGCAGTGGCGATCGTACGACTGATGCCGAGAGTGAGATACGCTAAAATTTTCGGTTGATGGCGGTACTTTTCTGGTAGTTCGTAAGGTGTTTTGACCTCTTTCAGATATTTCAGGGTCAACAGCGTCCACCCTGCCCACCAGATTCCTGTCATCGCCATCCCGATGCGTGCTGCCATTGCTTGGTTCTCTGGTGTCTTTTGGATGGCGATGAGTCCAAGTGCAATAGCAAATTGGAGCGACCCTCCGATGTATCCGAACGCATATCCCTTTGCAGAAACGGAATCCATCTTGTCCTCAGAGGCGATCTGCGGTAAAAATGCGTCATAGAAGACATTGCCTCCGACAAAACAGATTTGTGAACCGAGAAATAGCACGACTGTCAACGTTACATCGCCGGATTTAGAAAAATAGAGCATCATCGCGAAAAGACTGCCAGCATACGCAAAACTTGTGAGAAACCTCTTTTTCGCTGAAGAAAAATCGGCAACTGCGCCAAGCACGGGCGCAAAAAGGAACACAATAAACGCCGCCCCACCTAACATAAAACTCCACAGTGCTGTAGCACTCATATTCATGCCGAGGATATCAACGCCGGCTTCTCCGACAACGGCTCTCGCAAAATAATTGGGTAATATTGCAACAGCAGCAGTTGTAATGTACGCCGAATTTGCCCAGTCGTACATACACCATCCAAAGATTGTTTTCTTATCGTTTTTCATGGTTCTCCGACCTGCAAAACGTTGGGGTTGGAATGTTTCCTGTATTTTCGCACATCTTGTGAAGAAAATCAATAGGGTTCTTTAGAGCGGTCAGTTGTCGGTATGCGTCGCGAGTAAAACTCGATCCTACAAGATAATGGAAAATCGCGAGTAAAACTCAATCCTACAAGATGGGTGAAAGCAGAGAAGTGTAGAAGGAGGTGGGGCAGTGGAAGCGTGAAGATTCCACGCGCCCACTGCCTGCCCTGTCGATATTAGACAAGGTCGAAGCGGTCAAGATTCATGACCTTGTTCCACGCAGCCACGAAGTCCTGCACAAATGCTTGTTGTGCGTCATCGCATGCGTAGACTTCCGCAATGGCTCGGAGCTGGGAGTTCGATCCGAATACAAGATCGACACGGGTGCCGGTCCACTTGAGATCGCCTGTCAAGCGATGGCGACCCTCAAATACCCCATCTGTTGTAGCGGATGCCAGCCACTCGATGTTCATGTTAAGTAGGTTCACGAAGAAATCAGTCGTCAACGCCTCGGGCCGGTCGGTGAAAATGCCGAGTTCGGACTGACCGACGTTTGCATTCAAGACGCGCAAGCCGCCGACGAGAACCGTCATCTCAGGCGCGGTGAGTGTCAGCATGTGTGCGCGATCCACGAGCAACTCTTCAGCTGTTCTGTCGTGTCCGTTTGCGAGGTAGTTACGAAATCCGTCGGCGGTCGGTTCAAGCACAGCAAACGATTCGACATCGGTTTGCTCTTGCAAGGCGTCCGTGCGTCCCGGTGCGAACGGAACTTCTACATCGATATCGGCGTTCTTTGCGGCTGCCTCAACGCCTGCACACCCAGCAAGAACGATCAGATCAGCGAGCGAGACCTTCTTCCCGTCGGATTGTGATCCGTTAAATTCCGCTTGGATCCCTTTCAAGGTCTGAAGTGCTTTCTCCAGTTCGGGGGGATTGTTGACTTCCCAATCCTTCTGCGGTGTAAGGCGAATGCGTGCGCCGTTAGCCCCCCCGCGCTTGTCGGTGCCGCGGAAAGTTGCCGCAGACGCCCAAGCGGTCGAGACGAGTTGGGAAATGGACAACCCTGACTCAAGGCACTTGCTCTTGAGGGCAGCGATGTCTTGATCGTCAATCAATTCATGATCGACATCAGGGACGGGGTCTTGCCACAACTGCGGTTCCGCTGGCACCCAGGGACCGAGGCATCGTGTGCGGGGTCCCATGTCGCGATGGGTCAGCTTATACCACGCCTTCGCAAATGCGTCTGCGAACTCGTCCGGATTCTCGTAGAAGCGTCTGGAAATCTTCTCATAGGCTGGATCCGCCTTCAGAGACAGGTCGGTCGTGAGCATCATGGGGGCGTGCTTCTTTGAGGGATCGTGCGCGTCCGGCACGGTGTCCTGTGCGGATTCATCTTTGGGGGTCCACTGCCATGCGCCGCCGGGCCCTTTTATCAGTTCCCATTCGTAGTTGAACAGGTTCTCAAAGAAGTTGTTGTCCCAGTGGGTCGGTGCGGTGGTCCAGGCACCCTCCAACCCGCTGGTGATTGTGTCGCCGCCCTTGCCACTACCGTAGGTGTTCTTCCAGCCGAGGCCTTGCTCCTCAAGGGAAGCCCCTTCGGGTTCGGGACCGACGTACTCATCTGCGTCTGCAGCACCGTGGGTTTTGCCAAACGTGTGTCCGCCAGCGATGAGTGCAACCGTCTCTTCGTCGTTCATTGCCATGCGCCGGAACGTCTCTCTAATGTCTACCGCTGCAGCGACCGGATCTGGGTTCCCGTTGGGTCCCTGGGGATTCACATAGATTAAACCCATCTGAACGGCACCGAGCGGTTTTTCCAGATCCCTTTCGCCGGTGTAGCGTTCATCGCCGAGCCACGTGGTCTCGGATCCCCAATAGATGTCTTCTTCGGGTTCCCAGACATCCTCTCGTCCGCCAGCGAATCCGAGGGTCTTGAGCCCCATTGACTCAATAGCACAGTTCCCGGCGAAGATTATCAGATCCGCCATTGAGAGTTTCCGACCGTACTTCTGCTTGACGGGCCAGAGCAACCGGACAGCCTTATCGAGGCTGGCGTTGTCGGGCCAACTGTTGAGGGGTGCAAAGCGGAGCGTGCCGGAGGCACCGCCGCCGCGTCCATCGTGGATACGGTATGTGCCAGCACTGTGCCATGCCATCCGAATGAAGAGGGGGCCATAGTGTCCGTAGTCGGCGGGCCACCACTCCTGCGATGTCGTCATCACTTTTTCGATGTCACGTTGCAGTTCCGTTAAGTCAATTGTATTGAACGCCTCGGCGTAGTTGAAATCCTCGCCCATAGGATTGGATGCGGGTGGGTTCTGGTGGAGCATCTTCAGGTTCACCTGATTTGGCCACCATTGTTGGTTCGCTATGGTGCCCCGTGCGTGAGTGTGGTGCATCACTGGGCACTTACCTTCGTTGCTCATATTTCCTCCAATTTCGTTCTACATTTTTTCAAACTTATTCTTTGAAATATCCCTTAAGATTTGCATAAGTAAGCAGATACATAATCTTGCGATCACGCTTACTATGTTTGCCAGTGTGATGCATTAATCATGCCATAATTTCTGCCCAAAGTCAAATCTTTTTTATTATTTTAGTCCTTTTTCAAAGGGCGAACTCTCCTTCCACAATTCAAATCAAGTGAAGATAGCGATCAGGCAGCATTCCTACAAAAAGACTGAATGTGTTTGGAAATAGCATAGATAAGAATGTGCAGAATTTCGGCAGATGTGGTATAATATATAGAAGTTGTAAGACAATCACGGAGGTTGTGTTTCCTACTTTGTATACCATGGATTATCTATGTAGATGGCTATCAATGCTACTTCTCTTTTGCATCAGTGTCGGCGTGTCCGCTAATACTGATGAACTTCAAGCAGAAGCATACCGAACTTACGAGAGTGTTGAGATCGACGGCGAACTCACGGAATCCGATTGGCAGAAAGCAACGCCTATCCGTCAATTTGTTCAACATGAACCCGATTCAGGTGCCCCTTTAACAGAAGCGACAGAGGTTCGGATTCTTTATGATGACAGACACATCTATTTCGGTTTTGTTTGCAGCGAACCCGACCGCTCTAAGATTATTGCCAACAAGATGCGCCGCGATACGATGTTATGGGATAACGACAACGTCTTTGTGCTGTTAGATACCTATAATGACCGGCGCAGTGGGTTCTTTTTCCGGGTCAATCCGTTGGGTGCGCGAGAAGATGTAGCGATAATGGATAGCGGCGACAGTCGAAACGAGAATTGGAATGCTGTTTGGGACAGTAAGGGGAAAATTAACAGCGAGAATTGGACAACAGAAATCGCGATTCCGTTCAGTCAACTCAGGTTTAAAGACGAAGAAACGTTGACCTGGGGTTTGAACCTTGGACGGACAATTCAGAAAAATCAGGAAGAGGGCACATGGGCACCCGTGCCAGCAGCATATACCTTTCTGGCGCGTTATCGGACGACGAACTTAGGCACACTCACAGGTTTATCCGAAGTCTCACAACGCCGGAATATCGAGTTTCTACCGTATCTACTCCCTGGTGTCGCTCGGACAGAAGAAGAGGGGACGGTGGGTGTGCTTGACTTCGGGGCGGATATGAAAGTGAGCCTCACCTCAAACCTGACCGCTGATCTCACCGTCAATACAGACTTCGCACAGGTTGAAGCGGATCGGGAACAGGCGAATTTAACACGGTTTAGTCTCTTTTTTCCAGAAAAACGCCAATTTTTTTTGGAAGGTGCAGGTTTGTTGGATTTCGGTATTCCACGCACGAGTTTCAATGCACCACCACCGCTTCTCCTTTTCTACAGTCGCCGCATCGGTATTGAAGAAGGACACGCTATTCCGATTCTGGCAGGCGGAAAAGTTACGGGTAAAGTGGGCGGCTTCGGTGTAGGGTTGCTGAATGTCCTCACCGATAAGTATGCAGCCGATGCGACAGAAAATGTAGACGCAGTTGATGTTGATAGGCGGAACTACTCAGTTTTGCGAATCAAACGTGATCTTTTCACCGGGTCGAGTCTCGGTATAATTGCGGTTAATAAGCAAGGTTTTGACACGCACAATCGCGCCACGGGTGTCGATTTTATCTATCGTCCCACTGGCAGTATGAATTTTCGAGGCCTCTGGGCGCGTACCTTTGAGCCGGACAGCCCACAAGACGATCCCATCAACACACAACAAAACCCCGGAAACACGAACGCGTTGTACTTCGGTGGAAACTGGCAGAGCGAAGTCGCACGCGTAAACGCTTCCTATACAGACATCGGTGCGGATTTTAACCCTGAAGTCGGTTACGTGTATCGCACTGGATCACGTTGGTTTCGCGGCGAACTCCGCGGAACGCCTTATCTTCATTGGTACGGTCTCCGCCGGATGTGGATCGGGCCGGAGATCGATATTGTCCTGAATTCAGAGAATCAATTAGAGACGCGAACTTTTATCTGGAGCACATGGCTCGAATTGGAAACGAATGGGTGGGGCGGACTCCGCATCTACCGGAATTTTGAAAACTTGACCGAGGACTTTGAAATTCGAGAAGGGATTATCATTCCTAAGGGTGAATACACTTACAATAACTATAGCCTCATGCTCAATGCTGAAGGCAACGTCTTCAACGGACGTATGGGGTTTAATATTGGAGACTTTTACAACGGCACCCGTCGAGGATTTGACATTCGGCTCGACCTCCGACTCACTGGTCGCTTTAGTTTGGAACCGAGATACGAGTTTAACCGAGTTACGCTACCACAAGGTGCGTTTGACACCAACGTTTTTGGCGGGCGCGTTGGTTATTCCTTCTCTACGGACCTCTTTACGAAACTCTACGTACAATGGAACAGCGACCGAAACTTGGTTACCACGAATTTCTTAGTCAATTACATCTACAGTCCTGGTAGTGATTTCTATTTCGTTTTTAATCAGACGTATGGCACAGACAGCATGACATCAGGGTTGCTGGACACAACTGTGGTCGGTAAAGTGACGTATTGGTGGAATCCGTGATGTTTTTTGAAGGGGCTATCGGCAGTCGGAAAGAGACAAGATTCGCAGCGTCCGACTACAAGAAGGTTGGAAGGATGGAAGAATGGAAAGGGGGACAATTCGGAGATTTCACCTATTATAGTAAAACCTATAATT
>CAZQIP010000371.1:0-11703 GCA_964593655.1 uncultured bacterium
TCATCAGTTGTCAGTACGATTTTTCTGCGAAAAATCTTTCAGTTGTCAGAAGGAATAGCAGTCAGCAATCAGCAATAGGCAGTCAATTTTAAGAGTTATCAGTTTGCCTCACAGTGAGAGTTAAAGAGGGTTGCTGTTGCTTGAATCGTGACCTCAACTGTCACAAGAACCCTCTTAACTGAAAACTGATAATCGATAACTGATAACTATTTCCTCTGACAACTGATAACCATTACCTCTGACGATTATTCCTCCGCGGTTATTCAAACTCGTAAGGAACGGTTTCTGCCTGATGGGTTTTAGCCGACTTTTCTGCTAAATCCATGATGGCAATGACGCGGCGAGCAGACTCTGGTGTTACGAGTAACGGTGTGCCGTCGTTTAAATGCGCGACGATATTCTGATAATAACTTGGGCCAGGTCTACCGTGATGCCCGACTTCCTGTTCTTTCGGGTGTCCTTCGACTTCGGATAGGACCTTAAACCCGCCACCTTGGGAGGTAATCGCGCCGTGTGAGCCGAGCAGTTTCCAGCGCTCTCCACCGATTTTGGCGATATTAGACATCTGGATGTTGGCCGATGCGCCATCCGCGACGACTTTCCCGCCCGCGAAGCGAATAATTGCTTGGACGTGATCTTCGTTGGTAATATCATCCCAAACGAGGTTCGGTTGATAGAAGCCGGTGACGTTAATCATCGGTGCTTCGAGCACATTGAGTAGCCAATCGAGGTAGTGAGCCCCCCAATCGTAGAATTGTCCGCCGGAGATGGCTTTGACGCTGCGCCACCAATCTGGGTTGGGCCTACCGTAACCGCCGCCCCACATCTCAACGCTAAAGACCTTGCCGATGATGCCGGATTGCACGAGTTCACGCAGCGTCCAGAAATCAGCATCCCATCGTCGGTTGTGGTGAACAGACAACATGACATTGTTCTCTTGAGCGGTCGTAATCATTTCTGTGGCTTCTGCGATTGTGACGCACATCGGTTTTTCAACAACAACGTGCTTGCCAGCCTTGAGGCTTGCCACCGAGGGGCCACAGTGCAAACTATGCGGTAAAACGTTCGCGATGAGATCGACACCGTCGTCGGCGTTAAGTGCTTCAACTGAATTATAGGTGCGAATGCCGGGGAAATCCTGTTTTGCGGCATCTGTGCGTTCTGGGTCTATGTCACAGATAGCGACGCATTCAATGCCGTCGGTGTTCTGCATCATATTTGCGTGGGCTCTGCCCATATTAAATGCTGCGCCATATCCGAGGACGGCACCTTTGATGGTATCTGCCATGTATTCTGGCTCCTTCTTTTTCGTGTATGAATGCGTCATTATAGCACAAAGGAGAAAAAATTGTGTAGAAAATCCGTGTGCGGAAAATTGATTGACGTTTCTCAGAATTTGTGGTAAACTCTACCGATTTTCGGTGAGCACGGTTTGTTTCTCTGGCTCTGGACCTTTGCAAAACACAACGGCAAAGAAGTGTGAACCTTAGGCGCGTTTGTAGGAGCAGAGTGTGCATCAATTCTGGGCAATATCCCTTGAGGTAATTTATGGCAAAAGTTGGACTTATCGGTGTTGGGAACATGGGTAGGGGCATGTCAAGAAACATCTTGAAAGCCGGACACGAATTGACGGTGTATGATATCCGTCCTGAAGCGATGGAAACGTTGGTAGCAGAGGGAGCACACGCGGCTGCATCGCCGCGAGAACTCGGTGCCGCCACAGATACGGTTTTTATCATGGTGTTGAATGTTGAACAGGTTAAGGCATCACTTTTGGGTGAAGACGGGTTGCTCGCGGGGCTTAACCCGAATGCTACAGTCATCTGTACGGCGACGATCGGACGTTCACAGGTGATAGAGGTCGCCGAACTCGTGACGGCAAAAGGGGTTAACATTGTTGACGCACCTGTGAGTGGTGGCGCACCGGGGGCAGCCGCGGGAACGTTGACGATGATGGTCGCGGCACGAAGCGAGACCTTTGCAGCAGCGAAACCAGTGCTTACAGCAGTCGGCAAGGACATTTATCACGTTGGAGAGGAGATCGGTATGGGTCAAACTGTCAAATCTGCCCTCGCGGTACTGATAGGGACGACGTATGCCGGTATCTTTGAGGCATTAACCCTCGCAGTGAAAGCGGGTGTAGCACCGGAGACACTTCGGGACGTTGTTAGCACAAGTGTCGTCGGGAATTTCCTTTTCAGAGATACAACGGAAAACATCTTATCACGCAACTTCAAAGGACAGAGTAATATCGGTACGATGTATAAAGACCTCAGTTTGGCGAAAAGTATGGCAAACGATTGTGGTGTACCCCTCTTTGCAGCGAGTGCTGCGTTTGAACTGTTTCAAGCGGGGAAAGCGGTAAATCCCGATGAGGATAACTGGACGATTATCAAAATTTTGGAAAATATCGCTGGTGTCGAAATCAAGAAAACAAAATAATAAGTGGATAGGGTTTTATGGGGTGTTGTTTGGCACTTTCGGAGCCCTATGTAGACAAAGACAAAATTGAGAGGGTGTTGAATGTTCAAACTCGGAACGATTACGGATGGGATCAGTCGGGATTTTGAATACGCGTTGGACACTATGGTAGCGACCGGCTTGGAATATGTTGAATTACAATATCTTTGGGAAAAACAGGTCGGCGATTTGACGGACGCTGACATTGAAAGGGTTCAAGGGTTAATTGCGGCTCGGAATTTAAAGGTATCGTGTATCTCGCACCACAATTTGTCGGCACTCCCGGTTGATACGGCGACGGTCGCGCCTGCCTATCGTGAACACATTACGACGTTACAACGGTGTATTAATGTTGCACAAGCACTGGGCACAAATCTCGTCCGGATTTTCAGTTTCCGGAAAGAGATGGTGCTTTTCGGTGCGGAACCGGTTATCTCTGAAGGCGCGTGGACGACGCTCATGAACCGATTGGAAGAACCGTTACAAATCGCGGACGCGGCGGGCATCACGCTTGTCATGGAGACTGCGATTTCAGGGAACGTGACATCGGCACTCCTCGCGAGAAAGTTAATAGAGGCATTAGACGTGCCACATCTGAAAGTACTATGGGATCCGTGTAGTTCGCTTTATTGTACAGAAGTCCCGTATCCGGATGGCTATGAGGCGATTCGTGAACATATTGCACATGTACATCTTAAAGATGGCGTTGTCACCCTACCCGCGGCGACATTTGATTTCTGTGCGATGCGTCAAGGGCAGATGGATCCTTACTACAACGACATCGTGGATGCCTTGAAACGGGATGGCTACGAAGGGACAATCTCTTTAGAGAGTGTGTATACGCCGGTGGATGGGACGCGCGAAGATGGATTTCGGGAATCACTACCGGTTTTTATGGAACTTATGGGACGATAGCAAACAAGACTTAAAAAATTAAAGGACGTAGCCAAATGGATTTTGACTGCGTCCTTTAACTATGTGTGGCAAAACCAAACATTACTTGGCTTTTAGACTTCCCCAAGTTGTCAAGAGTTTACCAACGGCTTCAACAGATGTACCTAACTCAGCAGGTGACTTATAGACAGCCTCGACAGGGGCGCTGATACCGGCGTACATACCCCATCCGCCGCCACGTTCACTGACTTTTATCATCAGTAGGTTGTCACCTTTTACAAGGTTGACTGCGAATGAATCTTGGAAGGAGGTTGCGCCGCCGCGTCCGCGGTTGACTGGGTTGTTATGAACAACTTCACCGTTGAGCCAGACTTTGACGGAATCATCACTGCTGACACCGATCATCGCGCCTTCCACATCTTCCTCGGATACGAGTGTGATGAGGGCGTAAGAAGTAACGTCGTTGAAATCAGCGTTTTCTGTCACGCCGAGTTCGACGAGCATAGCGTTGATATTTCCGTCTGCCGGCAGTTCACCAAGCGTCCATGCGTAATCGCCGACTTCGTCGCCTTCAGTCGCGCCGTCCATTGCGACCATCTCTTCGGTGACATCGTCGTTACTGGCGACTGCAAGAGAATCGATATCGGTAGAAGCCTGTCCGCCTTGGTTGGCTTCGGTGGGTGCGATCATCCACAGCCATTCGCCTTGAATGTGGAAGATAGGGGGTGTAGGTGAGGTAGTGACATCGGCGTCGATACCGACATACTGGCCCCAACCACCGCCGCGTTCACTGACCTTCACCATCAACAGATTAGCACCTTCTACCAAGTTCACTTCAATCTTATCTTGGTAGCCATCTATATCGGCGGGTGTGCCGCCGCGTCCACGGTTGACAGCATTGGTATGAACGACTTCGCCGTTAAGCCAGACTTTGATAGAGTCATCACTGCTGACACCGAGCGTTACGCCGGACTGTGCTGTAGCGGATACAAGGTAGATAAGTGAATAAGAACTCACGTCGTTGAAATCGGCAACTTCTGTCATGCCTATGTCAACGGCCATAACGTTAGTGTTGCCGTCATCAGGAAGCGTGCCGAGCGTCCATGCGTAGTCACCGACTGTGTCACCTTCGCTTGCGCCATTTGCTGCGACCATATCTTCGGTAACATCACCACCACTGGCGACTGAGAGAGAGTCGATATCGGTAGAAGCCTGTCCACCTTGGTTGGCTTCGGTGGGTGCGATCATCCAGAGCCATGGCCCTTTAATCGGTTCTTGCGCATCAGCAATGTGCGTCATGAGGAAAACCGCCACGAGGCACGTTAAACCTACAAAGAGTTTCTTGTACATGAAATCCTCCATTTAATTTTCAAAAAATAACTTTTAATTAATTTTAACAGTGCTCATCTGTTGCGCTATAGTTTCTGACGCTTTTTTGAGTTAAGGATGAACAACTATTCGCCATTAATTTAACAAGTAACCACAATTAAATCAAGATTAAAAGTGGTGTTGGCATAATTTAATTTTCATTGCACAGTCAACGTGAAATATCTCTATCCAAGTCACCGAGGACTGGCAACGAAATTGTCCGGATTAAAAGTGGCGGTACTTACTAATGGGCGTTCTTGATTTGTGCCCATTGCGTCGCCAATTTTCCTACGGGTTCAACGGGTTGAAACCCGTCGAAATCTATGTTGTGTTCCACATCAGCATCGATACCGACGTACTGTCCCCAGCCACCGCCGCGTTCACTGACCTTCACCATCAACAGGTTAGCACCTTTTTTCAGATCCACTTCAAACCTATCTTGGTAGCCATTTATATTAGCGGGCAAACCACCGCGCCCACGGTTCACAGCTTTCGTATGAACGACTTCACCATTAAGCCAGACTTTGAGAGAGTCATCGCTGCTGGTACCCATTGTCACACCGGACTGCTTTTTGCTGGATTCGAGTATGAGAAGTGCATAAGACGTAACATCGTTGAAATCCGCGACTTTTGTCATCTTAATATTCACGACACACACGTTGATGTTGCCGTCTGCTGGCAATTCTCCCGGGGTCCACTCATAATCACCGACTTCATCGCCTTCTTTGGCACCGTTTTTTGCGACTTTTTCTTCGGTGACTTTGCCTTTACTTTCCTCATCAAGCGAATCAATTTCGGTGGAGGCTTGTCCACCTTGGTTGGCTTCGGTGGGTGCGATCATCCACAGTCACGGTCCCGCGATCGGTTTTTCGGCATCAGCAATGTGCGTCATAACCGAAACGGACATTAGACATATCAATCCTATTACCCATAATTTTTTCTGCATTTGTTTACTTGAAATCTCCTTTCATTAAATGCGAACTTTTTTTCTATAGATTTGACTAAACAAACGAAAGCAACATAGAAACGCCTCATAGGAAATTCACCTACGTCGCGGTTCCAATACCCCAAGTTGCTCATTAAATGTAAGCACTTGGCGGTTTTGCTTGGCAATCTATGGGAACTCCTTTATAGCGTTTCTATCCTACCACAGAACTCAAACGCTAAAAAGGAGTATCTCATGGATAAAATCTCCTGCCATAAAAATCGCTACTGCGTCAGTCCTAATAATTGTGTTATCGTTGTTCCGTTTATTCAACTAACGTAACAGGTTAGCACAAGTTACCAAAAAAGTCAAATTTATTTTTCAATTGAATTTTGAACTATTTGGTTGAAAGTGACTGCCCTAACGAATTCGCTTGATTTCTCCCCATTTTGTTATAAATTTACCAGCGGGTTCAACGGACAAGAGACCGGGCGTGCTACTGAGCGCGAATTCGGCATCAACGCCGACGTACATGCCCCATCCGCCGCCACGTTCACTAACCTTCACCATCAACAGATTACTACCGCGTTTAAGGTCAACATCAAACGTATCTTGGAAGGTATTTGCATTGCCGCGTCCACGGTTCACGGCGTTGGTATGAACGACTTCACCGTTGAGCCAAACCTTGATAGAATCATCGCTATTGACACCCATCGTAACGTCGCGCTGCGCTTTGGTCGTTTTAAGGGTAATTAAAGCGTAAGACGTAACATCGTTAAAATCAGCGACGTTTGTCATCCCAATTGACACGACCATTGCGTTGATATTTCCGTCCGCAGGAAGTGTGCCGGGTGTCCATTTATAATCTCCGACAACATCACCTTTTCTCGCGCCCTTTTTTGCGACTTCTTCTTCTGTGACTTTTCCGTTACTTTCCTCATCAAGCGAATCGACATCGGTAGAAGCCTGTCCGCCTTGATTGGCATCGGTGGGTGCGATCATCCACAGCCAAGGACCGGTAATGCGTCTATTTGCCCCCCATTCATTTTCCTGGACGGGGATGGGGTCACCCTTAGCGTCAAATTCGACGTGTTCGTAATCATCAAAGTTTAGGCTGTGCTCGAAATCTGCATCGATGCCGACGTTCATGCCCCAACCGCCCCCGCGCTCACTAACTTTGACCATCAACAGATTCTCCCCTTCTTTGAGGTTAACCTGGAACTCATCTTGGAATTCATTGGGGCCTCCACGCCCGCGGTTGACTGCGTTCTTATGAACGACTGCGCCATTGAGCCAGACTTTGATAGAGTCGTCGCTGCTGACGCCCATTGCCACATTACGTTGCTCTGTGTCGGTTTCGATGATGATAATCGCATAAGACGTGACATCGTTGAAATCCGCGATCTCTGTCATACCGATGTCAACGAGCATGGTGTTGATATTTCCGTCCGCCGGGAGTTCACCCGGTGTCCATCTATAACCGCTGACTTCATCCCCTTCGTTCGCGCCGTTTTCTGCGATTTGTTTTTCGTTGGTTCTGCCTTTGCTGGCTTCATTGAGCGAATCAATATCCGTAGAAGCCTGTCCGCCTTGGTTGACTTCGGCGAGCGCAATCATCCAGAGCCAAGGCCCGCGAATACGTTCTTGTGCGTGGCTTGTGTTAGCCGTAACTGCAAGGGTTAGCAGACATGCCAATCCTATCAGGAAAATTTTTTTATACATTTATTTTCTATTTTCCTTAATTGTTGTGTAATTGGTCCAGGACTGAGGCAGGTAGAGGTACCGCACCTGAAGTCGCTACGCCGTCGTCAACTTGCGCCGGTGTCATCATTCCCGGAACAACACAAGAGACGGCAGGGTGCGCCAAGATAAATTTGAGAGCAGCTTGTGGCAGACTTCGCGCCTTATCTCCGATGATCGCCTTCACCTGTTCCACGCGCGCCAGATCCGCAAGGAATTTCTCACGGGACCAGGTTTTCCGATAGTCATTTTCTGCGAACACGGTATCAGGTCTAAGGTGTCCAGAAAGCAGTCCAGACGACAGGGGTTGCCGAACGACAATAGCGATGCCTTTTTCAGCAGCAGTTTCCATCACCGGTGTTGCCATCCCTTGGGTGAGAATATTGTAGGTAAGCATCAGTGAAGAGATACCCGTTTCTGTGATCGCTTTCAGGGCGTCCGCCTCACTACCGAGCCCCATCCCGTAGTATCGGATTTTGCCTTCGGTTTTGAGGTTTTCCATCGTGCCGAACGCATCATCCCATTCAGGAGCAGGGGGTGGCGAGTGGAATTGGTAAATATCGATAACATCCCGTTTTAACCGCGTGAGACTTCCTTCAACAGCGGATCGGATATATTCGGGTGAAACGTTGAATGACGGGTGTTCCCATCCGTGGCTAATCCAGCCATCGGAGTCCAATTCATAGCCGAGTTTTGTGGCGATGACGACTCTATCACCGAGTGCTGAGAAAGCCTCGCCGAGTAGGCGTTCAGCGCGTCCGCCTCCGTATTGGTCTGCCGTATCGTAGTAGGTGACACCGCTTTCAAAGGCGTATCGGAGGAGATCCACAGCGTCTGTTTCACTGATGTCTCCCCATTCACGTCCGCCGAGTTCCCATGTTCCCATGCCGATTTCGGAGACGGTTAGTCCTGTGTTTCCTAATTGACGTTGGCGCATTGTTGTTCCTTCGCGCGCTTATAAGACACAGGTCTCTGCGCTTAGAAAGTACTACGATTTGGATTTGCTCATTATTTTATAATATTTCTAATTATTTGTCAAGGATATTTTATTTTCGGTAGCGGCGGTCTATCTGTCTGAGGACGAAATTAGATTGACAGGCTGCGTCTGTTTCTGATAAGATATAGTAGGCATTTGAAAGGAAAAAAGTTAATGGCTAAAAAGGGAACTTCTACTTGATGAAACTATTGGTCACTGGGGGTGCGGGATTTATCGGCACCAATTTCATCCGATACTGGCTACAGCACCACTCAGATGATATTATTGTTAACCTTGATCTGCTGACATACGCTGGCAATATCACCAATTTGACGGATATAGCGGCGCGTTACCCGAAGCGTTACACGTTTGCCCATGGTGACATCCACGACTCGGTGTTTGTGGAAAGCGTTTTGAAAAAAGAGACGCCGGAGGTCATCGTCAATTTCGCTGCGGAGTCGCACAATAGCCGTGCAATTCTACATCCGCGGCGTTTCTTTGAGACGAACGTCATGGGGACGCAGGTTTTGTTGGATGCGGCTCGAAAGTATGACGTGCAGCGTTTTCATCATATTTCGACATGTGAGGTGTACGGTGAACTGCCATTGGACTCACCGGATGCATTTAGTGAGAACGCGCCATATCGCCCACAAACGCCCTATAACGCCTCCAAAGCGGCAGCCGATCATCTCGTGAACGCCTATTTTCACAGTTTCAGTATGCCGATAACGATTTCTAATTGTGCCAACAACTACGGTCCCTACCAGCATCCAGAAAAACTTATTCCGCTCTTCACAACGAATGCGATTCAAAATTTACCGTTAACACTCTACCGCAGCAGTCATAATCGCCGAGAGTGGTTACATGTTGAAGACCACTGCCGAGCCGTCGCAGCGGTGATCAAGCACGGCAAAATCGGGGAAACCTACAACGTCGGGAGCGGGGTGGAGAAAAGCATCGAGGAGATTAGCGACTTCATTTTAAATGTGCTCAACAAACCGCAGGCTCTGAAAACTTATGTACCAGACAGGCCCGGGCACGATTGCCGGTATCTGTTGGATTCAGGAAAGATCGTCCGTGATGTTGGTTGGGAGCCGATAATTGCGTTTGAAGATGGCATGCACGAGACGATTCAGTGGTACGTCGAAAATCAGGAATGGTGGCAGACGATTCAACAGAAAGTAGATAGTGAAGTGGTTCAAGAGGATAAATGGGAAACGTTCACAGGGAGGTAACCTCATGCAACTGACGACGGAACAACTGACAACATGGAAACGCGATGGAATCATCGTGGTGCCGAACGTGTTTCCACAGGAAGTAATCGCACCTGCACTTGAAGAAATTGAGCGGAATGCCTACGATGGGTTGACTTATGCCGAATATCACGCGAAATGGGGGCCGCAACCCGAGGCGTTAAAAAGTGCCTATGAGAAACACAATGATATGCAACGACTCGCGGGCCCCTTTGGAAAAGCGGTGCATTTCCCGACAGGCTTGGAAGCGGTAGATAAACTCATTGAAAACGAAACATACTTGGGGATCGCACAGCAATTGTTAGGCACCGAAGAAATTCGACTCGGCTATGGACAAATATTCTTCCGAGAGGGACTCACCGATAGCCGTCATAGTGAACATCCGTGGCAGGGTTATCACATCGACAATGCGACGAACTCGCCCTTGCCACCACACCCGGATTGGCAACGGTACGGATATGTTTTGACCGCTATCTTCCCACATGACATCGAGTTGGACGGTGCGCCGATGCTTGTCTGCCCGGGTTCACAGAACCAGTTGGCTAAAATATGGGCGAAGTACCCGGGCAGAGGGGGTGGCATGGGGATTCCGGATCTACGGGAATTTAAAGGAGAACTCGCGGATCCGGTTCCGCTTACGGCGAAAGCGGGGAGTGTTTCATTCCGTTCCAGTTACTTGGTTCACGCCGCACAACCGTTTGAGAACAAAAGCAGACAGCGCGGGTGGATGGGGTATCACTTCCATCGGGCGGACAATGACGATTGGTGCAAAACAACGCGCCCAGTGCCCGGTTGGGGCAGCCCACAGTATATGAAATTTGTCACGCAAACGACCCCGGCTGTGCGGCGCGTCTTAGGGTGGCCCGCGCCTGGGGATGCATATTATACGCCGGAAGCCCTTGCACGTCTTGCACAGGCATATCCGGGAATTGATTTGGAACCATACCGGAATTGAAATCAGAGAGGATTGTTTATGAGCAAAACGAGAAAAGTTGTGATGATGAATGAGGCGGGACGTATCTGGACGGAGGAGCAGGAAACGCCTGCTCCGAAACCGGGACAGCTATTGGTTGAAGTTCGCGCCTCAATGGTGAGTCCGGGCACGGAACTTGGGGGTGTCAAACGGCGACGCGAGAACCCAGGTTCTGAAGCGAGGCAGCGTTCCTTCGGATATACCAACGCCGGTGTTGTTGTCGGTATGGAAGGCGATTGCGACGAATTTGAGATTGGCGATAGGGTGGCGGGTATGGGCGGTGGCTACGCACTCCACGCGACGTCCGCTTGTGTGCCGCACAACCTATGCGCGAGGATTCCGGATAACGTCAAAGACGAGGAAGCTGCTTCTATTCATCTTGCGGCAACGGCATTGCACGCTGTGCAACGCGGGCGTATCCGTATCGGTGAGAACGTTGTCGTCGCAGGGTTAGGTATTGTCGGCCAATTTGCGTGCCAGATAGCCAAAACAGCGGGTGCTTACGTTATCGGATTAGACCAATTGCCGTTACGGATAGGTATTGCCGAGAACGCAGGGATACACCGCGCGATAAACGTCTCGGAAACAGACCCAATTCCGATCGCGAATGAGTTTACCAATGGTTACGGCGTGGATTGCGGAATTATCGCTTTCGGTGGTGATGCGACGAGCGCGTTTCAGCAGATCCGTGCTATGCTGAAGACAGCACCTGATACGCATAAGATGGGACGGATTGTCATTGTCGGTGGTGCGAGCATTACGCACGGCTTTGCAGCCGGACTTGGCAATGTGGACGTTATCAGCGCGGCACGTACCGGACCCGGCTACCACGACGAGGATTATGAACATGGCGCGGATTATCCACCCGTGTTTGTCCCGTGGCCGACACAACGCAACTTGGAGTTATCGCTACGACTGATGTCCGAAGGCAAAATTCAGGTGAACCCGTTGATTACAGATGTTGTGCCGATTGACCAAGCCTCCGAGGCATGTGAAAGATTGATTCAAACGCCAAATGAAGCGTTAGGTGTTGTTTTTTCGATGTAATACCAAATCTGAAAAAAAATCGCATTTCAGAGATTTTGAAACGCATGGGAATGTCGCATGTCCAAGG
>CAZQIP010000372.1:0-3828 GCA_964593655.1 uncultured bacterium
TCCATGGGGACCTTCAAGGATATTGTCAGAAATAATAAGAAAAAAGAAAAAAACTTTAAGCTTGGATTTACTGCTAAATACAATGATGAAGATATTAAAAAAACAATTGAATTCATTGAAAAAAAATCAGGTGTAGAACCAGTCGTTAATTCTATAACAATGAAACTCGTTGATGGTGAAATTATTGTTCAATCTGAGGACGAAATGGGTAGGGAGTTACGTTTAGATTCCTTTGATGAAGAACAGAATCGATATAGAATAGCTTGTGATGCTGATAGATTGAACGAGTTTTCTCTTTTTTTCTTTTTCCCTCCTTTCACACGAGAATCTAAGGGTGAAATAGTTTTCAAAAAATATTTTAATAAAAAAACTGACAAATTGGAGTGCGGCCCGTGGGATATCTTTCGAGACATGTCCGTATTTAGTACATCGCCAGTCCGTTCACGCCCTAAACGAACTTACGATCCGACAAGGGAGTTTGATGATCCAGAAGGCAGCGATGTTCCTATGTATTTAATGCGGATTGAAGCGACCGACAAGCAGAATTGGGAAGCATTAAAAACACAATTAGTCGAGTTTGGTAGGAATTCTGGGCTATTTGAGAACATAGATGTAAAAAACTTTGGACGCTCCTTAGGTGCTCCATTCCAACTACAGGTCAAAGTACGCGGGCCTAAAGCAAATATCGCTGATGTCGGTTACGGTGTCAGTCAGATTCTACCAATTTTAGTGCAGATTTTAAATCCCAATGTTTCTAAGAATGATCAATATACGACACGGTCATCCTTTTCTTTATTACAACAACCTGAAATCCATTTACATCCAAGAGCACAAGCGGAATTCTCCTCTTTGTTGGTGAAATTGGCGAATAAGAGGGATCAGTCATTCATTGTTGAAACGCACAGCGATTATATGATTGACCGCGCACGCATTGAAATCAGGAAGGGGAACATCAAACCCGAAGATGTGTCTCTGATCTATTTTGAACCAAAGAGAAATATCGTCAATGTGCATAATATCAGTTTTGATAAGATGGGTAATATGGAGGGGGTGCCACCACATTACGGGGAATTTTTCCTAAAGGAGACTGATAAACTCATGGGATTTGAGGATTAATTGATGTGTGTGATTTTGGATACCAATTGTATTGGTAAATTTATTAAAGGGACAGACGAAGACATAAAGCCAGTACGCCACTGGGTGTATAGGAAAAATGGTAAAATTGTTTACGCTGCCACCGAGAAATTTAGAGCAGAATGGAAAGGCAGTAAAGCGCGCGACCTAATGAGGGAACTGCAAAGACGGAATAAATTCATAGAGGTCCCGGCTCAGGATGTGGCAGAAAGAGAGAACGAACTTAAAGAAATAATAAAGTCAGACGACGAGCATATTATTGCATTAGCCCTGGTAGCTGAGGTCAAAATATTAGTCTCCGACGATAATAAATTAATCACAGATTTTAAGAATCATATAACTCAAGGGAAAGTGTATAAAACAAAAAAACATGCACACTTACTAAAAAAAGATACCTGTCCTTAAAACAACGTAGTGCAAGGCATACTAACCTCGCACTACTGCATAATTCACCTTTACGCAGGCATCCACGTCCGCGGCGCAATCCCCTCCACGTGCGTCTTCACATCCACAACCGCCGGCTGACCCGACGCAAACGCCTGATCCAATGCACCCGCAAGTTCACTCGGTTTGTTCACCGTAATCCCGAAACACCCCATCGACTCCGCCATCTTCGCGAAATCCGCATCCGGGAACAACCAGAGTTCATCGGAACCGGATGTCCGACCCCCATAAACCGACTCAACGCCACCCTGCTCCTGATTCAACGAGTGATTATTGTTCACAACGATCACAGCGTTAATCCCACATTTCATCGCCGTATCTAATTCTGTCATGTGATACCAGATACCGCCATCGCCTGTGAAGCATAGCACCGGTCTATCGGGTTGCGCGCACTTCGCACCCATCGCCGCGGGGACTCCCCATCCAAGCGAACCCGAACACCGTATAAAACTCTGATCCGGATGTTTAAAATCAATCATCGTTCCAGTCCAGATACCTGAATGTCCCGTATCGGATACGAGAATCGCATCTGACGGAAGATAATCGGTCAGTTCACGACAGAGGCGTTCCGGTAACATCGGTAACCGTTCCGAATTCACTTTCTCGCTGACGCTCTCTTTCCAATTCTGCACGAATGCTTGCACGCGATTAACCCATTCGGTGCGTTCGGATGTAGTCTCTGCCGCTTCAAGCATCCGGCGCAGTGTATTCCGCACATCTCCCTGCATCCCTAACGCAATCGGATAATTCCGTCCGAGTTCATCAGGATTAATATCGAGTTGTATAATCGGGGTGCCTTGGGGTGGGATTTTATAGCCGTTAGTCACCTGTCCACCGGTATGACTCCCGATGAAGAAGACGAGGTCTGCCTCGCAAACCGCTTGATTCGCACACGCCCGCGAGTATGAACCCGGAGTTCCGACTGCTAACGGGTGGTCACTCGGGAACATCGCCTTCGCATTCAAAGAGGTCGCCACTGGAATTGAGAGTTTTTCTGCCAGTGCCACGAGTTCTGCACGTGCGTCCGAAGCCGTTACACCACCACCCGCCACAATGATAGGGCGTTTCGCTTCGCTCAGGAGTTTGATGGCTTCCGCTACTTTTTCCGCTTCTGCCTCCGGTCGGAACGGCGGTAATTGCCCAAACGCTTCCTCAATGATGACCTCAAGTTCACCTTCCCGATCAATAACCGACGACCCTGCTATACCTTCAAAGTCGAGGTGAGCAGGTCCGGGTGTTCCCGTTGTCGCGGAACGGAAGGCTTGACGTAAATAGAAAGGCAGCTGCTCTGGTGTCGCGACATAAGCACTATATTTCGTAACCGCCGAAAACGGATTGACGTGATCTACCTCTTGATAGGCATGCCGTTGTTGATTGATCTGGTTTTCCTTACCAGTCAGCGCGACCACTGGTGAACAGGCAAGATAGGCATCTTGTAATCCCGCTGCAAGGTTAACTGCCCCCACCGATTGTGCCATACACAGACTCGGCGCGCGGTTCACGCGAGCGTAGGCATCCGCCATGTACGCTGCCGCTTTCTCACCGTGCGTCTGAACCCGTTTAATCCCAAGATTTTCCATCTCCATCAGCGCACGCGGTCCGATATACGGCATAAAAAAAACGTGAGTAATCCCGTACCCGTGAACAGTTTCAGCAATAAATCGAGCACCCGTCATTTTCGGCATAAATTCTTCTCCTCTATGTTTTGGCGTAACTTACAATACGATATAGGTTTCATTTTACCAATTTCCAACGTAACTTGCAAGTATCAACTTGAGATCAAATAAATTTGATAAGAAATCGTCAAGATGTTATAATGACTTCACCGTTTCCTAACACACTGTGTACCTCAAAACTAAACCACGGATTTTCATAGATGCGGAAACGTCTTCCGCAAGGAGCAACGCACCATGAAAAAACTAATCTATCTCCTCACGTTCACACTGACTATTGTTACATTTTCCCACAACGGATACACAGAACCAGTAGTCACCGACGGGCTCGTGAGTTATTGGACGTTTGACCAACAAGACATTGCTGGCGGCACTGTCAAAGATGTCTGGGGTGAAAATGATGGTAAAATCGTCGGGGATCCGAAAATTGTTGATGGACAAGTCGGGGAAGCCCTTGAATTTGACGGCTCTGACGATTATGTCAACTTGACGAACCTCGGCGATTTTGGTGAGAAAGTCGGGGCATCTACCTTTGAAGCCTGGGTTAAAACCAGTTTCAAGAAAGACTGGACAACCC